>DATKQH010000373.1:0-65390 GCA_035532775.1 Streptosporangiaceae bacterium | reverse complement strand
CGTCCTGAGGCTATAGAGAAGACGGTGACGCGGGGGCAGTGCGGTCGTTCGGCCCGGACTATATACAGGACGTGAGGAACGTTTCGGCGGAGCCCGCCGTGAGCATCCACGCGTACTCGCCGCCGCTGACCAGCATGCGCCGGTTCGACGTCGCGGCCTGCTGCTCGTCACCGTAGAGGAACGAAGATGGTCGACAGCCAGGCGCATTCAATCCACGAGATACTCGAGCATGCCCGTCGCCGGCTGCATCGCCTGGATCCCGCTGCGGCGCAGAGCGCGATGCGCGATGGCGCGATCCTGGTCGATACCCGCCCGCAGGCACAGCGTCAGGCGCAGGGCAGCGTTCCCGGCGCGCTGCTGGTCGAGCGGAACGTGCTCGAGTGGCGGTTCGATCCCCGCTCCGACGCCAGGCTCCCTGAGGCCGCCGGGTACGACGTGCGCCTGATCATCATGTGCTCCGAGGGCTACGCGTCCAGCCTGGCCGCCGCTTCGCTGCAGGACCTCGGCCTGCGGAACGCGACCGACCTAGTCGGCGGTTTCGTGGCCTGGGCGAAGGCCGGCCTGCCCGTACAGGCCGGCTGAGGCAGCACCGTGGGCCGGAGCGGGTCGGCAACCAGCGAGCTCAGAGCATCTGAATGAGCATGCACGCCATGGCCAGCCCCATCGCCACCTGACAGGAGACCCTCAGCCGCGGGCAGACCGGGCCGGACATGCGTTCCCGGCCAGGACCGGAGACGGCTGCGCCGGTGATCGCCGGGCCGCCACCGGCGGCGGTCCTGGCGGCGGCGGTCCCGGCGGGCAGCGGTGCCGAAGTTCCGGCCGCGAGCCGTGGGGCAGATGCAACCATCGGCCAGGCCCGGACCCAGGCCGGTGCCGTGAGCCGGTCCGTGATCATGACGACGGAGGCGGCCATCGCCACGGCGAAGGCGGCAGCGAGGGCAGGCATGATCACCGCGGCGTCGCCCGTCTGACCCCCCGGGCTCATCGAGCCCATCGGGCCCGCCCCGGCCCGCGGGGCGATGAGCATGACCAGCATCCCGCCACACGACAGCAGGTGCATCACATGCTGGCGGGGCACTGCCCGCCGCCGCCATGCGCTGATCGCGTGACCGGCGAACCAGGCCGCAGCGGCAGCGAAGGTGAGCACCCAGACGCGGTCGAGTGGGCTCGGCCGCCCGGCCAGCATCGAGACCATCGCGAGGGCCATCGCGACGTTCATCACGTCGATGTCACGCCTGACCAGGAGGCCAGCCAGGGATCCGGCGCCAGCCTCCGCGCGGGCGGCGCGGACCTGGCCAGCCTCGTCGGCCGCGGGCAGCGGCCAGTACGCCAGGGCGAGCAGCAGGAGCAGCGGGCCGGAGCTAGGGTCGGTGGCCATGCCGCTGAAGAGGCCGCCGAAGTTCTGGCCGGCTGCCCAGAGCACGACGGCCAGGACGGCGGCGATACCCAGGATGACCCGGCGGGCGCGCGGCGGCCAGAACACTCCGGACGCGATCACGGCCAGCAGGCCGGCGAGCATGAAGCTAGCCAGCGCGCCGTGATGGGCCAGCACGGTGCCGGCCGTGGCGTCGGCCGGTGCCAGCCACTGCGGCTGGCCGCCGGCCACCGCCATGATCGACCCGCGCAGCGCCCCCGGTGACCAGACGGCAACGCGCAGGCAGAGCAGAGACAGGCCGCCCCACAGCACCAGCCACAGCATCCGGGCCGCCGCGCCGCCTGCCGCCGCGCGGCCTGTTCCCGTAGCGCCTGGCCCCGTACCGCCTGGAGCCATGCCGGCTGCCTCCTGGCCGGCCGCACGACCAGGTCGGACCGGGCCGGCAGGCCACAGCACCACCGCGAGCGCCGCGTACAGGATGACGGCTCCCGGCGCGCCGGTGACCGGGCTCGCGCCAGCCAGCAGCAGGCCGCCGAGGCCCTCCCCCAGCCACCACACGCCCAGTGCCCAGGCGATCGATGCCGCCAGGGCGAGCCTGACCGTGGGGCGCCAGGCAATGCCGAGCCCGAGCAGGATCTCCACGGCCGCGATGGCCGAGGTCGCCAGCGCCCCGTGCTCGCCGATGAGCCGCCCGGCCCAGGTGACCGGGCCGGCGATCACGGCCGGGTTGCCCCGCGCCGCCGCCCCGACCATCCGGGCGAACCCGTGGCTGAACATGAAGACCTGGACCTGCAGCACGCCGTCGAGCAGCCAGAGCGACGCTAGGCAGAGCTGAAGCGCCCGGCGCCAGCGAGCAGCCTCAGCTAGCCCGCTAACCGCCACGGGCTGCGGGCCCGCGGGGCGCGGTCACGAGTAGCAGTAGGAGTCACTGGACGCGTCGCCCCCTTCGAGCCTGACCTGATGCACGCGGCGGCCACGGAACACGTCTCCTTCCAGGAAGAACCGCTCGTCGAAGCTAATGCCCCCGCCCTCGCCTACGTCAAGCTTGGTCATCCAGGCACCCACGCCGTCGGGATAGAACTGCTCGTCCCAGGCGCCGTACAGCGAGTTGGTGAAGTACACCCGCTTGCCATCCCGGCTGACCTCGACCATCTGCGGACCGCCAGCCAGCGGCTGGTCGGGCCTGGACGGGTGCGGCTTGCGCCCCGCGATACCGCCGATCCGCACCGAACCGGTCTCGACCGGATGGAACGGGTCGCTGACGTCATACTGCTTCAGCTCGCCGGTGCCCCAGCAGGACACGTAGAGGTACTTGTCGTCCACTGACAGGCCGATGTCGGTGACCAGCGGCGGTACCGCGCCGAACCCCTGGAGGAGCAGCGGAAGCTGCTCAGCGGGCGCCTCCTCGGCCGGGATCGTGATGACCTTGGTGGCCGCCCACTGGCCGTTGTCCTCATGCCAGAGCCAGATCGACGCGGACAGGTCCTCGACGCTGACCACGACGCCGACGAAGCCGTACTTCTTCGCCGGGTCGTGCGCGGGCCGCAGCTCGAGCGCCATCTGGTGCTGGTCGCCGAGATCCACGGTCTGGACGTGCTTGCGCGTCTTCATGTCCCAGAAATGCAGGCGGTGACCGTATTTGCGGCCGAGCAGGACCTCAGGCACGATCCCGTCCTCGATCATGGACGGAGTCGCCCACTCGGACGTGACCAGGACGTCGTCGTTGATGTGCCACCAGACGTCATAGGCCAGGTACTGGTCCCCGCGGTCCTGCTCGAACTGGCCGAGCACGTCGAACGTCGCGTGGTCGAGCAGGGCCACGCCGCCCGGGCCTTCCTGCCCGTCGGCGCCGCCGAGGCAGGAGACATACAGGTAACCGGGACCGCAGTGCACCGTGTGCGGGCGCGAGTAGCCGGCCCGCTTGCCGAGTTCCTCGGGACCGAGCACCTTGGTCACCTGCGGGGAGGCCGGGTCGTCCTTGGTGTCAAGGATGTAGATCCGCGACGACCTGATGCCGGGCACGACCAGGTACCTGCGGTCGCCGTGGTTGTGATCACCCGTCGGGCACAGCGCGCTCGAGCAGGCGTTCCAGCCGAAGTGATGAAGTTCGTCGCCCTTGTTGGGCAGCTCGGTGAAGCCGACGACCGACGCGTAGCTGGCTGACGCCGGATCGGTGTCCACGACCGCGATCGCATCGGGCTGGTCAGCCGGCCGGGAGAAGGCCGCGACGTAGGCCAGCTTCTCCGCCGGGCCCGCTGCCGCGTCGCGCGGGGAGCGGTAGAACGTGGGGTCGTGCTCATGAGCGTGGTGGCCGTCGTGCTGGATGTGATCGTCAGACGTCACGTTGGTCCCCTCTCGTGCTCTGCACTTTTCCGATCGGTCAACTATAAATTTGTCCAACTCTGCTCGTCCAGGTATCCCGACACCCCGTTCCTGGCCGGATCAGCAGCTGCCGGCTGGGGTAAACAGCGCGCATAGTGACGTAGGTCCCCAGCCAGCATGATCATCAACCCAGGCTCGGCACCGCGGTCGGCGCAGGCCGCTGGACGCGGCTACTGCCCTGCCTGAGGCGCACACGATCGTATTACGGCACGATCCGCCCGGCGGTTCATCCTCGCGCGGATCGCGCCGTGGCGGCGCGATCCGGCCCCGGCGGGTGCCGCGGCGGCCCGGCTAGCCGCCGGCCACCCCGGCTACGTTGATGCTCAGCAGCAGCTGGTGCGTCGCCGACTCGACACGTACGGCGGTCAGCCGGTCCGCAGCGGTGGCGCTGGTGCCGGTGATCCGCGCGGTGCCCTCGTAGGTCGCGCTCCACGTCGCCGCGACGTCGGTGCCGTCCGGGGAGACCGCGACCAGCACGCACCGCTCGCCGGGCGGCAGGCCGCTGACCGTCAGGACGATCTCCGTGCCGGCGGCGGTAGCGCGCAGCCGAGCCTGCCCGTGCACGCCGGTCACCCGGTCCGCGGCCTGAAAGGCCGGCGTCCCCGGCCTGGGCAGCACGGCCGTCAGGACGGCGACCGCGGCGGCGGCAGCTACCGCCGCCGCCGCGGTGAGCCAGCGCGGCCGTGCGAGCAGCCGCAGTGACCAGACCGGCTTCAGCAGCGGGCCGCCCGGCTGGCGTCCGGCGCCTGAGCCGTCAGCGGGGGTGAGCACTGTCAGCCAGTCGCGGACCGGGACGAGGTCCTCGTACTCGGCCCGGCAGGTCAGGCAGGTCCGCAGATGCCGTCGCACGGCGGCGCCCGCGCCGGCATCCAGGGCGCCGACGATGTACGCGCCGATCTCACCGCGCCATCCGGCGCATGCCTGGCCCATGTTCTCCCCTCGCTTTCGCGCGCCCCGTTCCGGTGCCCGCCCGGTCCGCGATCCTGCCTCAGTACCCGGGCGAGCCGCCAGCCGGGTACGAGTAACCGCCACCGGACTTGGCCGGCTGCGTTGATCCCCCGGCGGTGCCGGCCGTCGTGACGGCCTGCCAGGTGAAGGAGGCACTGCCGAACTGGTCGCTGAAGTTGTTGCCATGCGCCTGGCCGGGAGCCTGATCGAGCCGGAACGTATAGAGCGGCCCGCCGTTATAGGTGAGCTGGGTCAGGCCGTTGTCGGTCCGGCGGATGGTGCCGAGCACGCCAGACACGCCGGCAGGCGCGTGCAGCACCGACCCGGGCGCGACGGACACGAGGAACCACAAGCTCAGGCAGCTGCCGCTGCACAGGATCTTGCCGTTGGCCTCCTGCTGAGGCGAGTAGATCATCTTCCCTGACCGGTCGGCCAGGACGGTGCCGATGCCGCCCAGCTTGCGGGCGGTGACCACCATGCCGCGGGCCGAGGTGGCGTGCTGAGTCCCGGAGCCCGCACCGCCACCTGACACGCCGCCGCCAGCCGCGCCGCTCCCCGCCGCGCACCCGCACGCGGCCAGGACTCCGGCCGCGGCGATCGTGCTGAGGCCGGCCAGCACCTCGGGCCGGCCCGGCCTGCCCGGCCTGCCCGGCTTCAGGAATGAACCGTCGGAGCGCATCTCCGCGCTCGGTGCGCGAAGTCTCTTTATCATGACCGAGTTCCTTCCGAACGCCTTTATTCGCTCTCGCCTGTATTACGCTCAGGCCCGCTGCGGCGTTCATCCGCTTAACCGGGATTTCGCGGCGCTGGCCAGCGAATACTCCTGAGACCAGCAGGCGGAAATGACCGACCAGCCGGCTAGTTGATTTTTCCGGCTATCGATATGTAGAGGCGCGCCGCCGGGGCGGGAATACGGCTTTCGCGACAATACCGGCATGAGTGAAACCGAGGAGAGCCGCCAGGCTCGCGATGCCCTCGGCACGCCGCCAGGATCTTCTCCCCGAACCACACCGGGTCGTAAAGATCGGGGAACGGCCCGATCGCCCCGAGGCCCACGTACCGCGACACGAGGATGGCGGCCAGCGCGCTGGCGGCGACGGCGAAGCCGGCCAGGTAGCTGATCCGGCTGCCGTAGATCGCGACCACGAGAGCCGCCAGCATGGCGGCCACCGCCTCGGCGCAGAACAGCACGCCCTCGTTGATCACGCCGCCAGCCTCAGCGTAGGTGGACGCCAGGTCCAGGTGCACGTAGGCGTCCACGGCCAGCCCGGCGAGCACGATGATCCGGGCGGCGAGAAGTACCCGGCGGCCGGTCATGGCGATCGCCGTGGCCCAGCGGGCAGCCCGGACGGCTGAGCGGACGGCCAGCCTGCCCGCATCGTCACCAGGGTCCTGGTGCCCGCCATCACCCGCATGATGGCGATACCCGACGGCCGCCAGGCGGCGCTGGCCGGGACGCTGATCGCGCCCTGGCGCCAGGCGTCCCAGATGCCGGCGACCTCGGTGCCGCCGCTCTGGGAGCGGACGACCAGCCGGCAGCGCACGTTCAGCCGAACTCCGCTGATCCTGAGCCGGATTCTCGTCCCCCACGAGGTGGCAGTCAGCGCCGCGGTCGCGCTCATGTGGGTGGCCGGATTCACCCCGGAGAACGTGACGGCGGCCCGCCCGCTGCCCGGCGATCCCGCCGCCGGCCAGAACCCGACAGCGGCGGACGCGATGATCGCGGCCACGCATGCCCGGCCGGCTCGCCGGTTGACCTGGCCGGCCCCGTCGACGTGTGGCTGTGCGTCAGCTCGACCGCACCGTCGACGGACATCTTCACCAAGCTCTTCGACGTCGCGCCCGACGGCACGACCAGGATGATCGTGCGTGGGCAGGGCCGCCTGACCGACACCTCAGGCGGCGCGGTGGTCCGGATCGAGATGGGCCACACCGGATACCGGGTCAGGCCGGGCTACCGGCTCCGGCTCAACCTGGCGAGCAGCGACTATCCAGAATTCCTCCCCCATCCGGGGACGGCGGAGAGCCCCTGGCTGGCGACTGAGACGAAGCCGAGTACCCAGACGCTGATCACACGCCCTGGCCTCCGGGCCTCGATCACGATGTCCGTGCTCGGCTGACCCGGGCGCGATCCGGCACGACCGGCTGGGCGAGCACGTCCGGTCTGACCCGTCAGGCCCCTGCGATGGCCCGGATGGACTGCCGCAGTGATCCCATGGTGGCCAGCACCGCCGACGGCTCGTACCCGCAGTGCGCCATGCAGTTCGCGCAGCGCGGGTCCTTGCCCCGGCCGTAGGAGTCCCAGTCGGTGGCCTCGATCAGTTCCTTGTACGTCTTCACGTACCCGTCGCCCATCAGGTAGCAGGGCTTCTGCCAGCCCAGCAGCGAGTACGACGGGATTCCCCACGCGGTGCAGCCGAAGTCGGTCTTGCCCTCAAGGAAATCCAGGAACAGCGGGCTGTGGTTGAGCCGCCAGCGCTTGCGGTTGCCGCCAGCGAACGCCTTCTTGAACAGCTCCCTGGTCTCGGTCACGCCGAGGAAGTGATCCTGGTCCGGCGCCTTCTCGTAGGCATACGCCGGTGAGATCTGCATCTGGTCGATGCCCAGGTCGTCGTTGAGGTAGCTGAGCACGTCGATAAGGGTCTGCGGGGTGTCGGTGTTGAACACCGTCGTATTCGTGTTGACCGTGAACCCGCGCCGCTTGAGCTCGCGGATCGCCTCGACCGCCTCGTCGAACACGCCGTCCTTGCAGACCGACTCGTCGTGCCGCTCGCGCAGCCCGTCGATGTGCACCACCCAGGCGAAGTACGGCGACGGCTTGAACTTGTCGATGTGCTTGCTGACGAGCAGCGCGTTGGTGCACAGGAAGACGAACTTCTTGCGGGCGATCAGCTGGCGGACGATCTCGTCGATCTGCGGGTGCATGAGCGGCTCCCCGCCCGCGATGGACACCATCGGCGCACCGCACTCATCGATGGCACCGATCGCCTGCTCCACCGGCATCCGCTGCTTGAGCAGCGTGTGCGGCTGCTGGATCTTGCCGCATCCCGCGCACTTCAGGTTGCAGGCGAACAACGGCTCCAGCTCGACGAGCAGCGGGAACTTGTCCCTGCGGGCCAGCTTCTGGCCAATCAGGTATGCCCCGATCCGCAGGCTCTGGCGCAGCGGCATAGACACTTGAACACCAGCTTTCTCTTCAGTCGCTTCTCTTGTCGTCAGTCACCCGCCGGGGCTGTCCTTAGCCTCAGCTACTGCTGCCGGCGTGGCCCGTCGGCCACGTCAGCTTGTTGACTTCCTCAGCTCCCTCGGCAGCCCGAACTGCACGTCCTCCGTCGCGACGACGACCTCGGACGTCTCGATCGGGCCGAGTCCGGACAGCGCCGTGACGATCTGCCCCACGACGGCTGGCGGCGCTGACGCGCCGGCCGTGATCCCGACCGTCGACGTGCCGGCGAGCCAGCTGAGCTCGATGTCCTCCGCCCTGTCGACCAGGTGGGCAGGTGTCCCTGCCCGCTGAGCGGTTTCCACCAGGCGCAGCGAGTTCGAGGAGTTGGCCGAGCCGACGACGATCACAAGGTCGGAATCGGCTGCGATCGCACGGACCGCCCGCTGGCGGTTGGT
Organism: Streptosporangiaceae bacterium; assembly: GCA_035532775.1. Taxonomy (GTDB): domain Bacteria; phylum Actinomycetota; class Actinomycetes; order Streptosporangiales; family Streptosporangiaceae; genus Chersky-822. The sequence goes on along the minus strand of DATKQH010000373.1, from coordinate 57,064 downwards.
TGTGGCGTAGCAGATGTCGTCGCTGCCCGGGCCCCGCGCCGCGGGGAAACGGTCCAGGATCGCGTCGACGACACCGCCGGCCTCGTCCGCCGCCAGAGTGGTCTGCATCACGTACGCGACCTTGTCCGGGTCGGCTGGCCTGAGCCTGGCGACATCGTCGGCGCTTTCCACCAGGGCTGTCACCGCCGGGGCCTCGCCCAGCGTGCCCTCCACCTCCTCATGGCCGGCGTGCCCGATCAGCGCGACCAGGTAGCCATCGGCCGCGAACCGGCGCGCCTCGGCGTGCACCTTGGCGACCAGCGGGCAGGTCGCGTCCACGGTGGCGAGGCCGCGCTCCGCCGCCTCGCGCCGCACCTCGGGCGAGACGCCGTGCGCGGAGAACACCACGACGGAGCCGTCGGGTACCTCGCTCAGCTCGTCGACGAAGATCGCGCCACGCTTCTCCAGCCCGGCGACGACCGTGGTGTTGTGCACGATCTGCTTGCGCACGTAGACCGGGGATCCGTACCGCTCAAGGGCCAGCTCGACGATCTCGATGGCCCGCTCGACTCCGGCGCAGAACGACCGCGGGCTGGCCATCATCACCTGGCGGGAGCCCACCGCCGCCGCCCAGCGCGCCAGGGCTGGCCCGGCCTGTCGCAGCGACCTCAGCGCGGCGAGCCCGCCGGTCACGGTCCGCGGGCTGACCAGCGAGTGACCTGGCAGATCAGAGATCGCCCTGACGACGGCCGACGGGCCGCCGCCGGCGCCGCTGAGCAGCGGTGCCGACTCCAGGTCCACGGCGATCGCGCCGGCGGCAGCCAGGCTGGCGTGCCCGTCCCGCCCGAACAGGTGATCAACGGTCGCGATCGGACCGACCCGCACCCGCAGGCCAGCCCGGCGCAGCTCGCCCGCGAGCAGCGGCGCGGACAGGCAGCTCACAGCCGCCCCGCCGCCGGTCACTTCCGAGGCGACCACCAGATCACCCGGGCTCAGATCGTCAGTCAGGGCGCCGGCCACCCCGCCGACCGCCACCACGCCAGCGCCCGACTGCTCGAGCCTGGCTGCCGCGGCGGCCGACCTGGCCGGCCCGTAGCCGGTTCGGAGCACCTGCACGGCCGCTGACCCGTTGCCGTTCAGGCCGCGCAGGCCGCGCCGCAGTGCCCTGGCCTCGACCCGCAGCGGTGCACAGATCACGTGTTCGCTCATCGGGCTCCCCCGAGGTAGCGGCCGAGCGCGCTGATCGGGAACACCAGCCGGTACAGGTGGTAGTTGATGTAGAAGTCGCCAGGGAATCCGGTCCCGGTGAACTGCGGCTCGTCCCAGGTCCCGTCCTCGCGCTGAGTGGCGGCCAGCCAGGCCACGCCGCGGTCCGCGCTGCGCATGGCCTCCTCGCCGCCGGCGGCGAGCAGGGCAAGCAGCGCCCAGGCGGTCTGCGAGGCGGTCGACTCGCCCCGGCCTGCCCAGCCGGGATCCTCGTAGGAGCGCAGGTCCTCACCCCAGCCGCCATCCGGATTCTGGTGCCGGATCAGCCAGGCCACCGCCCGCCTGATGACCGGTTTGCCGGGCAGCACGCCCGCGGCGATCAGCGCGGGGACCACGGCCCCCGTCCCGTACACGTAGTTCGCGCCCCAGCGGCCGAACCACGAGCCGTCAGGTTCCTGGTTGCGCAGCAGCCAGGTCACTCCCCGGCGGGCCGCCCGGGTTCCGGACCGCCCGGCCGCGGCCAGCGCCTCCACGGTATGCGCGGTGACGTCGGCCGACGGCGGATCGATGACCTCGCCGAAGTCGCAGAATGGGAGCCTGGTGACCAGCGTCGCCGTGTTGTCGGCGTCGAACGCCCCCCAGCCTCCGTCCCTGGACTGCATGCCGGTCAGCCAGGTGATGGCCCTCGCCGCGACCTCGGCGGCCTGGGCGCCCGTGCCCGCTCCGGTGCCACCGGGCAGCGTGACCCGGCGCAGCGCGAGCACCGCCTCCGCCGTGTCGTCGATGTCGGGATAACCGTCGTTGTCGAACTCGAAGGCCCAGCCGGAGGCCTCGAGCCCGGGCCTGCGCACCTGCCAGTCACCAGGTCCGCGGATCTCCTCGGCCAGTACCCACCTGGCCGCCGACTGCAGTGCCTGATGGTCAGCCGGCAGTCCCGCGTCTTCCAGCGCGATCATCGCGAGGACCGTGTCCCAGACCGGCGACTGGCAGGCCTCGAGCCGGCGCACCGGCCCGTCCGCGGTGTCCTCCCAGATCGTGAACCTGTCGAGGCCGGCCAGGCCGCGCTGGATCACCGGATGATCGAGTCCGTAGCCGAGCAGGTGCAGCGCGATCAGCGAGTAGACCCATGGCGGCTGGATACCGCCCCAGCAGCCGTCCCGCTCCTGCCGGGCAATGATCCATTCCGCGCAGCGCCGGATGGCCGCGGTCCGGACGGCCGCCGCGGGCGCCCGGCCCCGCACGTGCCGTTCGTAGCCGTGCAGCACGCGGTCAATCCGCTGGAAGGCTCTGGTCCAGCCGTCCGCCGCGGGCGCGGTCGGGACCGTGGCCGCGGGCGCGTGCAGCTCGGCCAGGCTGAATGGCAGCGACCTGGCCGGGCGGAACGAGCCGACGATCGTCAGCGGGACGATGGTCTGGCGGGCCCAGCAGGCCCAGTCATAGACATTCAGCGGGAACCAGGCCGGGAAGTAGATCAGCTCAGGCGGCATGACGGGCAGGTCGTCCCATGACCACTGCCCGAACATCGCCAGCCAGATCCTGGTGAAAACGCGCGTCGCCGCGATGCCGCCCGAATCCCTGATCCAGCTGGCCGCCGCTGCCAGGTGACTGGCGCCGGGCGGATCGCCGGCCAGCCGCAGCGCCACGTAGGCCTCCACCGTGGTGGACAGGTCGCCGTCGCCGCCCCTGAAGTTCGCCCAGGTCCCGTCGGAGCGCTGGCAGGACCTGATCCACCGCGCGGCCGCCGCGGTCTGCTCGACGGTCCGCACTCCGAGGAATTCGCGGAACAGCAGGTCCTCGGCATCCATGGTGACGTTGGTCTCGAGCTCGCCCTGCCACCAGCCCTGGTCGTGCTGGATACCGAGCAGGTGGCTGGTCGCGCGATCCAGCGCTGCCCTGGCTACGGCAGCTGGCCCGGGCGCGGCCGCCGGCGCCGCCGCCATGCCGCCCGGGCCGGCGCCCTGGCCGACTGGGTCAGCAGTCACCGTGTCAGGAACCACCGGGCCTGGCTTCACCATTGCCTCGCCGTGACGAACTCAGCGATGCCGGCGAACTCGGCCCGCACGTCCTCGGGCATCTCGGCGTCAGCCAGGCATCCCAGCGCCGAGGAGAGCGCGGTGTCCGCCTCGGCCTCCACCCACTTCTTGCCGCCGGCGGCCTCCACGAGCTCGGCTGCGCGGAGCAGCTCGTCCTCGCTGAGCGGGTCAGGCCTCGCGAGCAGCGCTGCCAGGTCACGGCCCGCGGAACTCTCGCTGGCCAGCGCGGCGACGACCGGCAGCGACTTCTTCCTGGAGCGCAGATCCGACCTGACCGGCTTGCCAGTCACATCCGGGGCGCCCCAGATGCCGAGCAGGTCGTCGGTGAGCTGGAAGGCCAGCCCGACGTACGCCCCGAATGCGGTCAGCGTCATCGCCGTGCTGGCGGGCGCGCCGACGTAGATGGCGCCGATGCTGCACGCGCAGGCCATCAGCGCCGCCGTCTTGTCGGCGGCCATGTCGAGGCACTCGTCCACGCCCACGTCATCGCGCCGCTCGAAGGCAAGGTCAGCGCCCTGGCCGGAAATGAGCCGCTGCACGGCCGCTGACAGGCAGCGCGACGCCCAGACGGCCTGCGGGGCCGGCCCCTCCAGCAGCAGGTCGTTCGCGAGCGCCTGGAGGGCATCCCCGGCCAGGATCGCCGGGCCGGTCCCGAAGACGGTCCACGCGGTCGGCCGGTGCCTGCGCTCGGTATCGCCGTCCATGATGTCGTCGTGCAGGAGCGAGAAATTGTGCACGAGCTCGACAGCGACCGCGGCGGGCACAGCGCGCTCGGGCGTCGCCCCGGCGGCGCGGGCGGACAGCAGCGTCAGCGCGGGACGCAGCGCCTTCCCTCCGGCCGGGGTGCCCGTCGGGGTGCCGTCCCGGTCGGCGAGGCCGAGGTGATAGGCGGCCACCGGGCGGATGTCGGGGCTAAGCCTGGCTACCGCCGCCTCGATCCCGGGGCCGACGAGATCTCGCGCCGTCTCCACGCCCGCTGGGATCGTCGCGGTCATGACGACGCTCCGGTCCGCGCGGTCGCGGTCTCCCGGCGCCAGGCCCCGTTCGGTGCGGGCTGGCTTGCGAGCCAGCGAGTCAGCTCTCCCGCGGCGTGCTGTCCGCTTCGCACGGCACCCTCCATCGTGTCCGGCCAGCCTGTGTCGGTCCACGCTCCGGCCAGCACGAACCCGGGCACCGAGGTCGCGGTACCTGGTCGAAGGGCGCCGATCCCCGGCGCCTGCCGGAACGTCGCGCGACGTTCTCTGGTGACGAAGAAATCTGTGACCCTGGCGCCGGCCGCCGCGGGGAAGATCTGCTCGAGGGCCGGCAGGAACTGCCGCCGCAGCGACGCGGCGGGAATCTCGACGTAGGTGTCGGCGGCCGACAGCGACACGGCCAGGTACTGCCCGGCTGCCAGCCCCGAGGACCTGGTCTTGTCGAAGACCCACTGGACCGGCGAGTCCACGGCGGCCGCGAACGGCAGGCTGGTGACCTGCCGGTCGTAGACGACGTGCACGTTGACGATGGGCGACGCGCCGAGGTCCGTCCAGCGGCTCGCGCCGTCCAGGCCGGCCGTTCCGGCCAGCCTGGCGGCCTGACCGGGAGGAACGGCGAGCACCACGCCGTCAGCCACGAGCGCGGGACCATCAGCCTCGGGGCCGTCCGGCTCGCGGCCGTCCGGCTCGCGGCCGCCGGCCACCGGCCCGGCACCGTCATGCTGGCCGGTCCCGCCGCCCGTCAGCCGGATCCGGAAGCCGCCGCCGGGCAGGCGCTCCACGGCAGTGGCCTTGGCTCCGAGCCTGATCTGCGCGCCGAGCTTGCCGAGCAGGTCGGCCGCGGCGCGCCCGTGCAGGTCGCCGAGGGGTGCCGCAGCCATGCCGATGTCGGCGGCATCCTTCTTGCCAAGCAGCGCCATCTTGATCACGGTCGCCGACAGCGCCAGGCTGGCCGCGTCCCCCTCGATGTTCAGGGCCGAGACGATGAACAGGTCCCACAGCATCCGGCGGGCCCGCTCGCTCTGGCCCTTGGACGCCAGCCAGTCCCCGAGCGCCACGCTGTCGATCGCCGGGTCGGCCGGGTCGACGGAACGCAGGGCCAGCGCTGCCCTGGCCACCTTGAGGCGCTCGCCCAGGGACAGCAGCCGGTAGCCGGTCAGGGCACGGCCCATGTGCAGCGGCCCGGGCAGCGCCGTCCGCCGGAGCCTGGCCTCGCCGTGCGCGGACAGGACGGTGACGTCGAACCGTTCCTGCATGGTCACGAGATCGCTCACGCCGAGCCGCGCGAGCAGGTCCTGGTAGCTGGTGCAGCAGCGCAGGAACACGTGCTGGCCGTTGTCGATGGTGAGGTCACCGCGGGCGAAGGAGGACGCCGCGCCGCCCAGCCTCGGCCTCGCCTCCAGCACGGTGACGTCGAACCCGGCCTCCCGCAGCCCGATCGCGGACGTGACCCCGGCCAGTCCGCCGCCGATGACAACCACCTGGCGCGCGGTCATGGCCGGCCTCCCGCCCGGCCGGCCGGCCGGGCCTGCTCGGGCATGCCTGCCCGCCGCCTGGCCATCCCGGCCAGGGCGCTGGCGGCAACCATGGCCTTCTCCCTGGTCGGCAGCGACATCCTGCGCTCCAGTGCGACCTGCGGTGCGGCGCAGATGTGCTCGAGCAGCCTGAAGTAGATGCCTGCCATCGCCCCAGCGGACGCCCCGCTGCGCCGGTCGAGCAGCGGCATCAGCTTCAGGCCGACGGCATACCATTCCCTGGCCCGCCCGGCCTCGAACCTGAGCAGGTCGGCTAGCTCGCCGCTCAGCACGCCCTGGCCGTCCTGGCCGCCGGGCGCGATCGTGCAGCCGAACCGCTCGATGTCCTCGGCGGGGAGGTACACCCGGCCGTTGCCGAGATCCTCGCGGATGTCGCGCAGGATGTTGGTCAGCTGGAGCGCGACGCCGAGCGAGTCGGCCAGCGGCTCGGCCGCAGCAGGGTCGCGGCTGCCGAACACGCCGAGCGAGAGCCGCCCGATCGATCCGGCCACGCACCGGCAGTAGTACTCCAGGTCAGCGAAGGTCGCGTACCGCGTGCCGCGCACGTCGGCCGCGCAGCCGTCGATCAGCTCGCCGAAGGCGCCGACCGGAATCGGGAACCGGCGCGCCGCGTCGGCGAGCGCGACCAGTACCGGGTCGGCGGAGCGTGCGGCGCTCTCGACGGTCAGCCCGCTCAGGTCAGCGCGCGCCTGCTCCAGTGCGTCGATCTTGTCGGCTGGCTCCATCGGGCCGTCCCCGATGTCGTCGATCCGCCGGGCGAACGCGTACACGGCCGAAAGCGCGCGCCGCTTGCTGCCGGGAAGCAGCGCGATGCCATAGGAGAAGTTCTTCGCCTGCTGGCGGGTGATCTGCTCACACTGCCGGTACGCCGCGCGAACGTCCGTGGCGTCCGGCTGGCGCAGCGTCACGCCCGTCACCTGCCCCTCGCAAAGGCTCTCGCCAGCTCCCCCGCGGTCCTGGCCTTGCCAGGGCGCGGCGTGCGGGCCAGCACGTCGTAGTCGGCGGCGGCGATGGCGGCGAGCGCGGCCCGGCCGCCTGCCACGTAGCCGGCCACGGCGGCGCGCGCGGCGCCGCGCAGGGTGCCGATCAGCGGCGCGCCGGTATCGATCAGCGACCGGGCCCGGCCGACCTCGAACGCCATCAGCTCCCGCACCAGCGGTGCCGTCTGCCGGGCGGCGAGGTCCTGCTCGGTGCAGCCGTGCACGGCAAGGTCCTCGAGCGGCAGGTAGATGCGGCCGGCCCGGAAGTCCTCGGCAACGTCCTGCCAGTGCTCGGCGAGCTGCAGGCCGGTGCAGATGAGGTCGGACTGCTCCGCGCGCACAGCGGAGAAGCTGCCGAAGACGTGCAGGACGATCCGGCCCACCGGATTGGCGGACAGCTTGCAGTAGCCGACCAGGTCGTCGAACGTCTGGTACCGGGTGACGACCTGATCCTGCTGGTTTGCCCTGATCAGGTCGACGAAGGGCTGGATCGGGATCTCGCACTCGGTGACTGCGCGGGCCAGCCCGCGGACCGCGGCCAGCCGCGGCGGCCCGGTGTCCTCCTCCGTACTGCCCTCGCCACTGCTCAGGCCACTGCTCTCGCCAAGGCTGGCATACAGCCGCCTGACGTCTTCCTCGAGTTCGGCCAGCAATCGCAGCCGCTCGGCAGCCGGGGCCTCATCCCCGGTGTCGTCGGCCGTCCTGGCGAACACGTAGACCGCCATCAGAAGCTGCCGGTGACGGCGCGGCAGCATCCGCAGCGCCACCGGGAAGTTCTCGCCGGCGGCCTGCGCGGCCACGGCCTGAGTAGCCGCAGCCTGGGGTGGACCGCTGTTCGCCGGGTCGTCTGGCGTCAGATCACCCGGCGTCATATGCTCAGGCGGCAGCGCTTCGGCCGCGGGCAAGCCCGCCACTGACTGCTGCGCCACCTGCTGCTCCGTCACTGGTTCTGCCACGTCTTCCCCCAGGAGCGCGGCATCCGCCGCACCCCGCCCGTCCCGCGGTCACGATCCCTATTCCCCCACGGACTCTAAATGAATTGCAAACAATGACATCGACGTCACCTGATGCCGGTGTCGTCTTTAGTGTCATGAGCATTGCAAACGCGAGCCGGCCTGATTGTGCGGGACAGATGTCCGATCATGAAGGTAATAAACCTTTTCGCGCGTTAAGAGAGTACTTATTAGTCCACGCGATGCCCCCGGGGCTGGCCTGGGAAAACTACTAGATCGCTAGGGAAGGACGGATAAGCTAGTCTCCCGACATGATGAGGGCACCTTGCCGTGGCCGGGGGACAGCCGAAGGGCTAGTCTCCCGAACATGACCAGGGAACCTCGGCAGAGCGCGCCACCGGAGCCGAGGGCGTCGGCGCCCGGCGCCCGGGACGGGTTGCCCGCCGAGACCGCGCCCGTTGACGGCCGTGCCATCGACGCCCTGCCACGCGCCCAGGTCACCGCCGCGCGCACGCGAGCGGGCGTTGCCGGCGAGGTGATGGCCGTCTCGAACACTCCGGCCCCCCAGCAGCCGAGGCCCCCGAGCCGGGGCACCGGCGTCCGTCCCCGGCGGCCGTCGCTCGGCGGCGGCATTCCGGCGCGCGGACGCGAACTGGGCACTCAGGGGCGGCAGACCGTGCGCAGGCTGCTCGAGGCCGGGCTGGCCGAGTTCGACGAGCGCGGCTTCCAGGCAGCACGGGTGGACGACGTGGTCAGGCGGGCCAAGACATCGCACGGGACCTTCTACTTGTACTTCGCCAACAAGGACGATTTGTTTCGCACCCTGCTGCGGGACGCGCTCCACGACATGGCGATCATCACCGATGACTTCCCCATCGTGACGAGCAACGAGGCCGGCCGTGCCGCCCTGCGGCGCTGGATCCAGAGCTTCACCGATACCTATGCCGCCCATGCGACCGTCATCCGCATCCTGAGCCAGGCCGAAATCGTCGGCGAGCAGGTATACGGTGACGGGCTGCGGCTGCTGTTCCGGCTCTCGGAAGCCATCGCCCAGGGGATGACGGCCGCGGCCGCGAGCAAGCAGGCCGATCAGCCAACCGAGGACTCGGCTCAGCACGCCGAGCTCACCGCCCTAGCCTGCCTGATGATGCTGGAACGGATCAACTACCTGCTCAGCGTCGACGTACGGCTGCCGCGCGAGGAGATGATCGACCGGCTGAGCGCGATCATCTACGCGGCGTTCCACACCCCGTGACCTGCCACCCCCCGGCTCCCGGCTTGATCGCGACTACCCGCTCTGGAAGTACTGGCTTGTCCGGGGCCTGAGCGACGGACGCTGGGCACTGATCTCCAAGATTCACCACTGCATGGCGAGAACCGGGTGTCGGTGCTCATGGCCGGCCTTCCCGTCCACCTGGCGGACCCGGTCGGGCGGCTGACGGCCATCAGGACCGAGCTCGCCGAGCTGAAGGCGAGCAAGGAGGCGGCGGCCGGGGAGGCGCTGGTCGCGCTCGGCCGCTGCACGCCCTATCCGCTGGCCTGGATCGGAGTCAGGCTCGCCTACCGGCTGCCGCAGCGCGAGATCGTCACGGTCACGACCCGCGCTGCGCACCGCAGTCTCGATGTTCTCGTACTGCGGTAACGTCACGTTCGGGATTACCGGCGATTACGGGACCACACGGATATCGACGTGCTTGCCCCGGCCGTCCGGTGATCCTGATGGGCAACTCGATGGGCGGGATGATCTCGCTGATCGAGGCGGGCACGTCGCCCGGAGCGGTCAGCGCCCTGATCCTGGTCGATCCCGCGCTGCCGTTCGTGCCGGTGCGGCCTGATCCGCTCGTCACCGCGTTGTTCGCCCTCCGGGCGACACCGGGCATCGGGCAGGCCCTGACCGCCAGCCGCCGGCGCCAGTCTCCCGAGGCTGCCGTGGCCAGCGTCCTGAACCTGTGCTGCGCCGACCCGTCAGCCGTGCAGCCCGATGTCGTCGCCCGGCACGTCGAGCTCGCGCGCCAGCGGGCCGCGTTCAGCGAGGTCGGCCGTGACTTCGCCGCGGCCATGCGCTCGGTCATCGCGACCGCCGGGTACCCGCACGGCCCGGGCACCCGCCGGCAGGGCCAGCTGGCCGAGTGATCGCACGGCGTTGCGGCCGGTCACGCGGCCATCAGCGGCTCACCATTTCGCGGCAGATCGCCTCCTGCGCCGGCCGGTTTTTTCACGTATCGTGCAAACATGCCGATCGCCATCGCCGAGGAACACCGCGCCCTCGCCCAGACCGTCTCTGATTTCCTGGCCAAGCACGGCGCCCGCAGCGCTGCCCGGGCCCTGCTGGACGCCGACAGCGAGGAGCTGCCCCCTTTCTGGCGCGAGCTAGCCGAGCTTGGCTGGCTCGGACTGCACATTCCCGAGGAGCACGGCGGCTCCGGCTTCGGCCTGCCTGAGCTCGTCATTGTCACCGAGGAGCTGGGCCGCGCGGTCGCTCCCGGCCCGTTCGTCCCGACGGTGACGGCGAGCGCGGTGCTCGCCGCGATCGGCTCGCCGCAGGCGCAGGCCAGCCTGCTGCCCGGCCTGGCCGACGGCTCGCTGGCTGGCGCGGTGGCGCTCGGCGGTGACGTAACGGTCTCCGGCGGGAAAGCCTCCGGCCCGGCCGGCGTGGTTCTCGGCGGTCACCTCGCCGGCGTGCTGCTCGTCGGGGTGGGCGACGACGTCGCCGTCGTCGACGGCCGGGCTGGCGGAGTAACGGCCGAGGTTCCCGCCAACCTGGATCCGGCCCGCCGGGCCGCCCGGGTGACGCTCGACGGCGCGCAGGCGGAAGTCCTCGCCGACGGCCGCCAGGTCATGGTCGACTTCGCTCGCATGCTCCTCGCCGCCGAGGCGACGGGCGTGGCTCGCGAGTGCACGGTGATGGCGAGCGAGTACGCGAGGGTGCGCGAGCAGTTCGGCCGGCCGATCGGCATGTTCCAGGCGGTCAAGCATCACTGCGCCAACATGCTGGTCGCGGCCGAGCTCGCGACCGCGGCGGTGTGGGACGCGGCCAGGGCCGCCGCGGCGGGGGGCGACCAGCTCACCTACACCGCGGCCATGGCGGCGACACTGGCCCTGGCGGCTGCCGACCAGAACGCGAACCTGAACACGCAGGTGCACGGCGGGATCGGGTTCACCTGGGAGCACGACGCCCACCTGTTCGTCCGGCGCGCCACGGCCATCGAGGCCATCATCGACGCCGAGGCCGCGGCCCTGCAGGTCACGGATTCGGTCCGGCATGGCGTCCGGCGGGAGCGCGCGATCGACCTGCCGGCCGAGGCGGAGCCGATTCGCGACACCGTACGCGAAGTCATCGGGCACATCAGCGCCCTCGACGAGGGCGCCAGGCGCAGGGCGATGATCGAGACCGGCTACGTGATGCCGAACTGGCCGAAGCCGTGGGGAAGGGACGCGGGTGCCGTCGAGCAGCTCGTGATCGAGCAGGAGTTCGGCGCCGCGGGCATCAAGCGCCCGTCCTACGGGATCACGAGCTGGGTCATCCTCACCCTGATCCAGTACGCCACGGCGGAGCAGGTCGAGCGCTGGGTGATTCCGGCCCTGAACCAGGAGGTGATCTGGTGCCAGCTGTTCAGCGAGCCAGGCGCCGGATCTGACGCGGCGGGCATCAGGACCAGGGCAACCAGGACGGACGGCGGCTGGACCATCAACGGCCAGAAGGTCTGGACCAGCGGCGCGCACCTGAGCAGGTACGGCCTGGCGACAGTGCGGACCAACCCGGACGCACGCAAGCACAACGGCATCACCACGATGGTCATCGACCTCAAGGCCGACGGCGTCACGGTCAGGCCGCTGAAGATGCCGACCGGTCACTCGGACTTCAACGAGGTCTTCTTCGACAACGTGTTCGTGCCCGATGCCGACGTGGTCGGGCCGGTCGACGGCGGGTGGACGGTGGCCCGCGCGACGCTCGGCAACGAGAGCGTGAGCATCGGCGGCGGCGCTGGCGGCGGGATGTCGATGCCGGCCGAGGCCTTCATCGCGCCGTTCGACGCGCATCCGGAGCGGCTGGCCGGTGGTGCCGGGCGGGTGGGCAGGCACATCTGCCGGATCCAGGCTATGGGCGTGCTGAACCTGCGCAGCGCGCACCGGGCAGTCGCGGGCGGCGAGCCTGGCCCCGAGGGCAACGTGACCAAGCTGCTGCTGTCCGAGATCGGGCATGAGGCGGCGGCCATCATGGCAGCCCTGGCCGGCCCGGATCTGGCCTTCCTGGAAGGGCCGGGCGCCCTGGGCGGGACACTGTCGCTGCTGCACCGCGCGATGTCGATCGCGGGGGGCACCTCAGAGATCAAGCGGAACCAGATCGGCGAGCGGATTCTCGGCCTCCCGCGCGATCCGCTGATCAAGTAATCAGTGACTCAGGAACGGTCTATCGGCTCTCGGCCGAGTCGAGCCGAATGTCCGGCATAATCGACCCTAAAGTACCCGGACAACTGAGCAGGGAACGATCGTGGCTGCCCAGGCCGGCCCGGCGAGCGCCGGGCGCCCGCGGTGCTTCGAGCCAGCCGGCGAGCTGCGGCTGCCGCTCGACGCGATGCTCCGCGTCATGGAGCGCCACAGCTACGCCGATGCCCCGGTCGCCGACATCCTCGCCGAGGCAGGCCTGTCAACCCGGTCCTTCTACCGGCATTTCCTGTCCAAGGACCAGCTGATGTGCGAGCAGGCCGTCGTGTCCGTCCGCTCCTTCTGCTGGCGCGCACTCGGAGTCATCCCCCGCGTTTGAGGCAGGCTCAGGCCACCTGACCGCTGCCGACGTCAAGTGCACAGTGGCAATCCGGGGGAATGACAGTAACAATTACCCGATGCTAGTAAAGGTTGTGGTTCCATGGCTCCTGTCTCGACCCGTCGGCTGAGAAGGGACGAGTGGCTGACTTGAGTCTGCCCATGCTGAACCAGGTGCTCGAGGTCACCCTGGCGCTGATGATCCTGCTGCTGGCGTTGTCGGTGTTGGTGATCGCCCGGATCCGCCCGACGGCCAGCAGCGCGACCGTGGCGCGCGCCGACAGCGAGCCAGGCGGGCCGGCAGACACCAGCACGGCCGCGCCCGATCCCCCGCTGTGGGCAGGGCCGCTTCCTGGCGGACTTGCTGCTTCGGCACCACCGATGAGCAAGACGGGCCGTTTCATCCAAGGGCGGTATGAGGCGCGCCATGTCCGGGGACGGATGCCCAGGCAACGGCCACCGGGTCCGACTGGCCCGCCATGGGGACCCGCGGTGCCGCCTCCCGGCCGGCCGCAGCAAGGCTCCGAACGCCTGACCTGAGGTCGGCAGGGCCGGGCCGCCCCGCCAGGCAGTGCCCGGTCAGACCGGCACCGCGGCCCCGTTGACGAGGCCGGAATCCGGCGCGGCCAGAAACAGGTACGTGCGGGCGATGTCGGCGACCTTGGGCCATGCGTCGTGGTTAGCCGAGGGCATCGCCACCCTGTTGGCCGAGGTATCGATGATGCTGGGGACGACGCAGTTCACCGTGACTCCCGTCCCGCGCACGTCGTCGGCCGCCATCGAGACCAGGTGCAGCACGCCGAGCTTGCTGACCGAGTAGGCGAACCCTGAGCCCTTGGTCACCACGCCGGCCCGGCTGGCGGTGTGCACGATCCGGCCGGTGCCGGCCGCCTGCATGAGCCGCAGTGCGTGCTTGGTGATCAGCGCGGCACTCACCAGGTTCAGCTTGAGCTGCCCGGTGAGCTCGCCGCGATCGAGTTCGGTCAGCGGCCGGTGCGGCGCGAACCCGCCGACCGTATTGATCACAGCCCACGGCGCGGGCGCCGAGTCGAGCAATGCGCCGACTGCCTCGTCGTCGAGCACGTCCGCTGATCGGTAACTAACCCCTGGCAGCTGGCGTTCGCCCGGAGGCTCGTTCTTGTCCACGCCGGTGACCGAGGCGCCGGCAGCGGCGAATGCCGCCGCCACGCCGGAACCGAGCGCCCCGGCCGCCCCGAACACCAGAACACTCAGGCCCGCGTAATTCTGCTCCGGCATTCCTGGCTCCCTTGCGTTCGCGGTCGTCGGTTCATGGCTGGTCCGGAGGCACGCGCAGCGATGCCACCAGGTACGCGACCCCGAAGGGGTCGCCGACGTAACGGATCTCGCTCGTGACCCTACGGCCTGCCACCGCGCCGGCCAGCACCTGCCACGCCGGACGTCCCGTCGCCATCAGGTCGCGCGCCAGGTCCTGGTCGATCGAGAGCAGAGCGTCGAGCCGGCCCGACCGAACCGCCCGCTCGACGTCGGCGTCGAAACCCGCGCTCCGCTCATCGAGGTATCCGGGCGCCTTCAGCCCTCTCCTGGCGGTGCCGTCGGCCATGACGAGCAGCGATACCCGCGCGCGTGAGCCGGCCAGGCTCGTGCCGATGCCGGCGCACCGGCCGGCCGGCTCGTTCCCGGCGACCGACTGCAGCATCCTGTCACCGGTGTAGCCGGCCTGGCCGAGGAGCCAGGCACCGACGCCGAGGGCCGGCGGCAGTCCCGGCGACCGGCCCGCGCGCAGGCGGGCGCGGGCGCCCGGCGCGAACAGGGTCAGGTCGAGCGAGGAAGCTCCGTCCCAGGTCCTGGTCTGCTCCGCCGCGCCTGCCACCGCGATCATTTCAGGGTCCGCGGCCATCAGTTCGGCCGCGGCATCCAGGCACGCGATCCGCAGGTCCGCTGCGACCGGGTCGGTGCCGGTGAGTTCGCGGACGAGCAGCGGCGGCGCGGGACAGAGTGCGGCGGCGACGATCATCGGCTAGGCCAGGCCCCGGACCGCGCGGGCTGGCGGCGTATCACCGCGGATCGCGGCGACCATGTCCAGAACCTGCCGGGTCTGGATGACCTGATGAGCACGGAAGATCCTCGCGCCCTGCCAGGCGCAGACCGCGGTGGCGGCCAGCGTCCCCGCCAGCCGGTCAGGCAGCGGCAGATTGAGCGTCTCCCCGATGAAGTCCTTGTTGGAGACCGAGATCAGGACCGGCCAGCCGGTGGCGCTCATCTCGGTCAGCCTCCTGGTGACCTCCAGCGAATGCCAGGTGTTCTTGCCGAAGTCATGAGCGGCGTCGATGACGATCCGCGCCGGGTCGACTCCGGCCGCGAGCGCGCGTGCGGCCAGCTTCTGGGTGTGGTCGAGCACGTCGGCCATCACGTCCTGATAGCTGACCCGGAACGGCCTGGTCCTGGGCCGCTGGCCGCCAGCGTGCGAGCAGACAAGTGCCGCCCCGAACTCGGCCGCCACCTCGGCGACCTGGCCGTCCCAGCCGCCCCAGCTGTCGTTGATCAGATCGGCTCCCGCGGCGCAGGCCTCGCGGGCGACCTCGTGCCGCCAGGTGTCGGCGCTGATCACCACGTCCGGGTAGGCACCGCGGACCGCAGCGATAAAGCCGACTGTCCGCCGGATCTCCTCGTTCGCGTCGACTTCCTGGCCCGGTGCCGCGGGTACCCCGCCGATGTCGACGATGTCGGCGCCCTCCGCGATGACCTGATGCACCCGCTCCATCGCCACGGGCTCGTCCCAGGTATCGCCGGGCTGGAAGAAGGAGTCGGGCGTCCGGTTCACGATCGCCATGACCAGAAGCTGCCCGGGGGCGAAGCTGTGCCGACCCAGCCGCAGATCGGACTGCTCGCCTGGCACTGGCCCCCTTCCGCCCTCGGTCAGCCGGGTCACCGCCAGCTTAACGGTGCGGGGCCGGGCGGCCGGTCTCGGCCAGCCGGACGTGGTGCAGGTAGCGCCAGCGCTTCCCGGTGAGCAGGAACTCACCGGGGGCGAACAGCTGCGACTGCCGACCTGACCTCGATCGGCGGCCCGGCGAACCAGACCGTCATCGACGGCATCGTCCAGGAGGTCGACATCCGCACCGGCACGGTCCTGTTCCAGCGGAACAGCGCCGATCATGTCCCCTACAGCGACAGCGAGCAGCCGCTGCCCGCGTCGGCGAGCACCCCGTGGGACTGGTTCCATATCAATGCCGTGCACCTGGCGCAGGACGGCAACCTGCTGTCGACGCACGGAATACCTGGACGGCCTACAAGGTGAACCGGCGCACCGGCAGCATCATCTGGCAGCTGGGCGGCAAGCACAGCAGCGTCACGCTCCAGACCGCGAGCGGCCAGACGCTGGACAACGCGGGCGAGCTGTTCGCCTGGCAGCACGACCCGAACCAGGTGGTACACGTTCTTCGACAACGAGTCAGCGGGCACGCCCGAGCTGCCGGACAGCCGCGCGATCGAGTCCGGCTGGACGAGCATTCCAGGACTGCGACTCTCGTCCGCTCGTATGACCAGCCGTGGGGCCTGGCGGCGGTGTCTCAGGGCAGCGCGCAGACGCTTTGGAACGGTGATGCGTTCGTCGGCTGGGGCGCGCTGCCGTACTTCTCCGGGTTCAGCCCGTCAGGGGCACTGCTGTTCAACGCCGAGTTCCCGGCCGGAGTGAACAGCTACCGGGCGTACCGGCTGCCGTGGCCGGACGGCGGCGGGCAGCACCGCCGCTAGCCCGCAAGGACCGGGCGGGCCACCAGTATCGTGCCATATCGCCCGTGCCATATCCGCCCGTACCATATCCGCCCGAGCCATGGCCAGCCGCCAGCCGCGCCCCCGGCTAGACCTGACCGGGGAAGAATCCGTGCCGGGCGAGCGGCTCGGTGATCTGCTGCTCCTCGTAGGCCAGGTGCGAGCCCAGGGTGTCGGCCAGCACGTCGACCGCCTCCTGCAACTCGGTGAACTCGCCCGGATGCCGGACCAGGTTCACCAGGGCACGGTCGACGTCCTCGACCACCCCGTGGATGATGACGTGCTCCTGCTCGAGCCGGTCGATGACCGGGACCAGGCCGGGATCGGCCCGCCGCAGATGCGGGAAGATCGCCCTGTCCTCGAGCCCGTGGTGCTGCGTGAGCATGCTGCAGTAGGCCGCGCAGTAGGCGCCGAGCGTCCAGTTGTTCTGCCGCATCGTCATCTCGTTCAGCACGGCTCGCGCCCGGCCGACGGTCATGCTGCCCTGCTTCACCTGCCGGAGCAGGTCGCGCACCTGGCTCAGCTCCTGCCTGAGGTGGTCGTGTACCTCGACCAGGTGGCGGCCGACAGCTTTCGCCCGGTCGGTGTAGACGTAGCCTTTCTGGGCCGGCGGCCCCACCGGGCGGGTCGACTCGTCCCAGCGCCCGTGACTGCCCGCCCCGCTGCCTGAGTCCCCGGCAGGCGGCGTAGACAGCACCGCCGGATCTTCCCCGGATCGCAGGCCGATGCTGGCGGCAGCCGACTTGGCCCGCGCCCCGGGATCGGCCCGCTCGGCCGCGACAAGCTCGCGCACCGCGGGCGCCACCTCCTGCCCGAAACGCTGGATCGCTTCCGGGTCGTCACCCGCCAGGATGAAACCGGAGCTGCCGCAGTCCAGTGCCAGGCCCGCGAGCTCCTCCGCCCACTGGCCGGGCGGCCCGGTGAGCAGGCCGGTCCCGGAACTCGAGAACTCACCCGAGATGTTGAGGAGCCGCCGGACCGAACGGGGATCCCGCCCGGCCTCGGCGGCACCGGCGTCGATCTGCGCGTTGGAGTCGGCCAGCTGGGCGACGCCCTTCGGCAGGTACGACAGGCTCGGCAGCCAGCCATCGCCGGTGCCGCCGATCAGCCGGAGCATGCGCGGCTTGTAACCGCCGACCCAGATGCCGATCTCGTGCGCGGGAGCCGGGCCGCGCTTGGCGCCGGTGACCCGGTAGTGGGCGCCGTTCACCCGGACACCGCCGCGCTGGTCCGCGGCCCACACCTCGCGGATGATCGTGATCGCCTCGCCGAGCGCGTCGACCGCCTCCCCTGGGGTCAGCCGCCGGCCGCCTGACGCTTCGATCGCGTCCCAGAAGGCGCCAGCGCCGAGGCCGAGCTCGACCCGCCCGCCGCTCAGCAGGTCAAGGCTGGCGGCGCTGCGGGCGAGCACGACGGGCTGGCGCAGCGGCAGGTTGATCACGTTCGCGGCCAGCCGGACCCTGGTCGTGGCGGCGGCGACGTAGGACAGCAGCGTCCAGGTATCGAGGAAGGCAGGCAGGTAGGGATGATCCTGGAAGGTAACCAGGTCAAGTCCGGCCTGCTCGGACAGCTGCGCGAGCGCGACCACGTGCTCCGGGTTCCCGGCGGCCGGGGTGATGAAGCTGCCGAACAGCAGCTCGTGCCCGTAGTCGGTCATGTCGTCCTTCCGCTCCTGGTGGGATCTGCATCGCGGGACGCGGCAGCTCGTACGCTGGCAGCATACCGGACAAGTTGAATGCTCAACCGTTCGCGCGCCCTCCTTGCGGCTCTCCTGACGACGCCGAGGACGCACTCCAGGATGCGCTGCTTGCGGCCTGGCAGGCCTTGGCGGCTTCGAGGGACGCGCCTCCATCCGCACCTGGCTGTACCGGGTCGCCACTACCCGGTGCCTGAACACGCTGCGATCCGCCAGGCGGCGCGCGCCGGCCAGCCCGCCGCCCGGGCTTGCGCCGCCGGAACCCACCCCGCTGGGCGAGATGGCCTGGCTTGAGCCCTACCCGGATCTCCTGCTCGCACCTACCGGCTCGTCGCGACCAGGGCCAACGGCCAGCTCGCGTTCGGCACCTCTCTGCGGGAGCCGGGAGCCGGGGTGGCCCGGGCTAACGACCTGCGGGTATATGTCGAGTCCGGCACGGCAATCCGTGGCGGGCCGGACAAAAATGTTACTGTTGCGGCCAGCAGGCCGAGATGTCCAGCGGGCAGATGGTTCATACCCGGGATGGCCTAGTTTCTCAATGGCACGACGAAACGGAACCGCAGCGTGGCAGGCTACCGCGGAGGTATCGGCGAGCAGAATGCCGTGACCTCCTACCGGGACCTGCGCCGGGGAATCGGCATTCTCGGCCTGGTCCTGCCCTTCGCGCTGGTCATCGGGAACCTGGGGCTGGAACGGTCGATCAGCGCCTACTACTACACCGACATGCGGAACTGGTTCGTCGGGACCATGTGGGCCACCGGCTTCTTCCTGATCTTCTACCGGTACGGCAAGCCGGACACCGTGCTGAGCAGCGTTGCCGGTGTTCTGGCGATCCTGGTCTCGCTCTTCCCCACGACCCCCGAAGAGCTGAATCCGCCTGCCCACCAGGTGGTGATCGGCGCGTTCCACCTGGCCTTCGCCGGCGGCTTCCTGCTGCTGCTCGCCTACTTCTGCCTCTTCCTGTTCACCAGGTCCGATGTCAGCCCGCAGGACATGACCAGACGGAAGAAGCTGCGCAACAAGATCTACCGCGGCTGCGGCATCGCCATGACCGCCGGAGTCGTCATCGCAGCCCTGTTCCAGTGGCTGACCTCAAGTGCGTTCCGCGATGCCTGGCACCCGGTGTTCTGGTGCGAGGCAGTCGCGGTGATCGCGTTCGGCATCGCCTGGCTGATCAAGGGCGAGACCCTGTTCGCTGACCCGCCAGAAGAACCGCGGCCGGCGCGGCTGGCGGCCTGAGGGTTTCAGCCAGCCCGACGCCACCCGCCACCCGCCCAGCCCTGCCCTGACCCCGATCCCGGCAGGCGCACCGGACATCCTCATCGGTAACCGATGTGTTACGGTAGCCTGGTCGTTACCGAAGGAGGCGGGATGACGCAGGCACCTGCCTCGGGTGATCCGTTCGAGGCGCTGGGCGACCCGAACAGGCGCGAGATCCTGCGGCTGCTCGCGGCCGGTGACAAGCCGGTCATCGAGCTCGCCGCGGCGCTGCCGATCAGCAGGCCGGCCGTCTCCCGCCATCTGCGCCTGCTGAAGGAGGCGGGGATGGTGGCCGAGCAGGCCAGCGGAACCTGCCGGATCTATCACCTCCGCGACGAGGGGATGCACGCCATCCAGGCCTATCTGGAGCGCGTCTGGGGTGATGCCGCGGCACGGTTCAGGCTGCTCGCCGAGAACACCGGCGATCCGGAGCGGTGATGACCGAGCCGCTGCGGATGTCCTTCGACGTCGACTGCTCGGCGGAGCATGCGTTCAGCATCTGGACTGCGAAGATCGGCACCTAGTGGCCGGCCGATCACACGGTCACCGGACGTGCAGGGGCCGTCGTCCTCCAGGGCGATGCCGGCGGGCGGATCTATGAGGGCACGGCTGATGGCGTCGAGCACGACTGGGGCGAGGCGACCGTCTGGCAGCCCCCGACGAGGCTGGCCTATCTGTGGCACCTCGGCATGGACCGGGCCGAGGCCACTGAGGTCGACATCCGCTTCATCGCCCGGGGCCAGGCAGCGACCCGGGTCGAGATCGAGCACCGAGGGTGGGAGCGCCTGGCCGGGGCCGGCGTGCAACGGCGCGACCGGAACCGAGCCGGCTGGGGGCGTGCTCCCCCACTTCATGGCCGCGATCAAGGAAGGAGAAATGTGATGGCCGCAGGGACCGCACAGGACCGTGGGAGCTCAAGACTCCGCCGGGAACCTCGGGCTACACCACCCGGTCGAGCGCTGACCACGTCAGCCGCGTTCGGCGAGTTCTCATCCGGGGTCAAGGACCGGTGCGCGGAGGGCCCGTTTCCGGCTGACGCGACGGTCGTGGGCGCGTACCGGCTGCCCGTCGACCTGCCGGTCGACCTGCCAGTCGACTGAGCGGTCGCGGCAGGCCAGCAGGACCGCGCCGGGTCAGATGCGTCGCTGCCACCGCGGCTCGCGCTTGTCGAGGAAGGCGCGCATCCCCTCACGTGCGTCGGACAGCTGGCTGGTAGCGGCCATGACCTCGATGGCGTAGGCGTACGCCTTTGCCTGGTCGAGGTCGATCTGGGCATACAGAGCCTGCTTGCCGATCCCCTTGCTCTGCGCCGATCCTCTGGTGACACGCTTGAGAAGGTCGTAGACGGCCGAGTCGAGCTGGTCGGCGGGCACGACCTGGTTGACCAGCCCCCAGTCGAGCGCGGTCCGCGCGTCAATGGTGTCGCCGGACAGGGCCAGCTCGGCCGCCCGCTTGCGCCCGACGTTCCTGGCGATCGCCACCATCGGCGTGTGGCAGAACCAGCCGCCCCTGCCGCCCGGGGCGGCGAACCCGGCGTCCGCGCTGGCCACCGCCAGGTCGGCGGAGGCGACCAGCTGGCAGCCCGCCGCGGTCGCCAGCCCGTGCACGCGCGCCACGACTGGCTGGGGAACCTGCTGGATGAGCGTCATCAGCTCAGTGCAGGTCACGAGCAGGGAACGAACCGCGGCCAGGTCGGCGTCGGCGACATCGGCGAAGTCATGGCCAGCGCTGAACACCGGGCCGTTGCCCGCCAGCACGATGCCCAGCGCGTCGCTCTCCCCGATCTGCGCGAACGCCGTGATCAGCTCACGCATGTGCGCCAGGGACAGCGCGTTGCGCCGCTGCGGCCGGTTCATCGTGACGGTGGCGAACTCGCCGGACCAGTCGACCAGGATGTGCTCGAACTCCATGGCTGCCTCCTCCGCACCATGTGCAGCCTACGTCGCGCCGAGCCAGCGAGCCCGCCGCGCTCCGCGCCGGGCGTCAGCTGAGCCTTCTGAGCCCCTCAAGTACCCGCTTCAGCGATTCTGCGGGCAGCGTAGCGAACTGGTTGCCGCCGCTGCGCCAGGCGTCTTCCCCAGCGCCGTCATCGCCAGGTCCGCCGCCCAGCCTCGCAGTGGCTGCTGCTGGCCGGCGTGACGGCATGGCCACGGAAGTCTCGGCCGGCCTTCCGGACTGCGACGCCGCTCCGGTCCCGGCCCGGCACGGCACGCTACGGCCCGCGCGGACCAGGCCGGCGGCAAGATCGACACTGGTCATCCGCTCGGCCTGGCCGGCCGCCTCGGCCTGCACCAGGTGCACGGGCAGCCGGCAGAAGGATTGCGCCCAGTGCGTTCTCGCGGATTCGAACCGGATCCCCGCCAGCAGGGATCCCTCGGCTAGCGGCACGGTCAGGACCGTCACCGCGTCCACCACGATCGATTGCAAAATGGCATGCAGCTGGTCGGCCGTCAGACAGCCACGCCGGATGAGTATCGTGCCGAGGTCGTGGTCCGGCCGGTCCTCGCTATCAAGAAGTTCCCGCACCTCGGCTGTCGGCTGGAGAACGCCGTACAGACGGGCTACCAGATCCGGGCTCCACGAGGCCCGGGCGAAGGTGATGTGGCCCTTATCGAGGTAGATAGCCCCCTCAGGATTCCCGTCAATCTCCAGGACGCCGGTGACGTTCTTGCGGGCGAGGCCCACGAGAACGGTGGCCAGCCGCGGGCCCGCTTGGTCGCCTGATCCGGCCAGTCGAGATCACTCCTTTGCCAGGCCTCAAGCCACCCGTCCGGGGACCTGACCAGCCAACTGCGATCCGATGGGACATCAACGCCACAGGTCACCAACGCCGCAGGTCACCCTGTGTAACGGTAACTCCCGGCAGGCTACTTTGCGCCCATGGCGGTTGCAAGCAGCGTGAAGCGGCGAGTCGGCGATCAGCCTGCCGGGCCGGTCATCAGGACCACGGTCGCCGAGTAACGCTGGCCGCCGCGGTCAGCCCAGCCGATGCTGACCCGGTCGCCCGGATGATGCCGCTCCAGCGTCGCCTGGAGCTCGAGCGGCGATCGCATCCGCCGGCCGCCGGCCTCGACGATCAGGTCACCCGCCGCCAGTCCTGCCCTGCTTGCCGGGGATCCGGCGAAGACCGCGGTGACAACTACTCCGCTGCCAGCCGGCCCGCCCGGCGCCCGGACCCGGCTGGCGGGCCTGACCGCCACCCCGAGGAAACCGGTCGCGCCGATGTGCACCGTCGCCGAGCTTGCCCCAGCCTCGATCCGCCGGGCGATCGTCAGCGCGTGGTTGATCGGGATCGCGAAGGCCGTCGTCTGCCCGCTGAGCCGGAATCCGGGGGAGCCAGCCGTGTTCATGCCGATCACCTGCCCGGTGCTGCTGACCAGCGGGCCGCCCGAGTCGCCTGGCTTGATCGGCGCGTTATGACTGATCAGCCCCCTGAGCTTCTCCGTGGTGCGTGCCATCCCGTCGGACGCCGTGACCGGTGCGTTCACGCTGACGATCCGGCCCGTCACAACCGACGGCGTGCCGCCCTTGCCCCCGGCATTTCCGATGGCGGTTACCTTCTGGCCGGCGGCGGCACTGGCCGAGTTGCCCGTCCGCACGGTCTGCAGCCCCGGCGCACCCTGCAGCTGGAGCACCGCGACGTCGTGGCTGCGGTCATACCCGACAACGGAGGCACGGTAGGTGCGCCCGTTGCCGACGTCGGTGACCTTGACCGAGGTGGCGCCCTCGATCACGTGGTTGTTGGTCAGCACCTCCCCTGACCGCGTCAGGACCATCCCGGTGCCAGCGGCCTGCGCCCGCTGGTAGCTGAGGGTGGTGACGATGTCGACCAGACCGGGGTCGACGCGGCTGGCGATGCTGCCGCTTGCTGACGCCGAGTGGCCAGGCGCGGCGGCCGGGTTCCGTGAGCTCTGCAGCCCCCAGAAGCTCGCCAGGGCGATCACGGCGAGGTAGAAAGCGGCCAGGAAACTGCGGCGCGCACGGCGGAGCGGGCCGTTCGGCCTGCCTCGGCCGCGGAAGCCAGCCGGGCCTGCCGGGCCGCCTGGACCGGCCGGCCCTGGCCAGGCCAGCGGACTGGCCGGGGCAGCCGGGGCAGAACCCGTTCCGCGCGGCGGATCGTAGATGCTGGTCATGCGGTCGGCTCCCTCAGCACAAAGCCATTGTCTCGATATGGCGCCATCATCGGTCACGGACCTGAGAGCAGCCTGAAAGCGAGCTGACCGGCGCCTCGGACCATTCGGCAGGCGGTTTGCCCCGCGGCGGCCTGTGAGCCGTATCCCAGTCACGTTCTCTCGCTTACTTGGGCAGACTGAGCGGGCTTACTTGCACATCCCGTTCGCCGACGACGGTCAGACCGAGCTCCTGGCCGGGCCTGCCTGGTGAAGGACGGGCATCAGCGCGGCTGGCCGGCTACCAGCGGTACCAGCGACGGCGACGCGACCGGCCGATGCCCTCGCCCATCCGCAGCACGAAGCCAAGCAGCCAGACGACCAGCGCGATCAGCGCGATCCACCACAGCCAGTGCAGGCCGAAGCCGAGCAGCGCGAGAACGACGATAACGAGCAGCGCGATAAGGACTACCGACATCTGAAGCACCCCTCTCCTGGGTATTCAGCCGCGCCGCTACCCCCCTCATTAGCGCCAAACCTGGTTTGCGGCGACAAAGACTCGCTCAGCTAGGCCGCAACGGGCAAACTGGCCAGGCCGGCCACCGCGGCGGCCCAGTGCCGCACTTCCTTTGGAGTCTCGTACCAGCGGATCCGCTCCCCGATCCGGCTGCGCATCTTCCATCCCCTGGTCTTCGGCGCACTCGCTATCGCGGCCCGAATCGCGCGGACCTGCGCGCCGGCATCATGCGCCGCACCCGGCAGCGGCTGACGCTCCCACAGCTCTGCGACCTTGGCCAGGTTCCCCTCCACCGTGTGGCAGAAGCCCCAGTCAGCCCCGATCACGTGGTTCCGGTCGGCAGCCGCGGCGAGCCGCTCCGGCCGGCGATCATCTACCGCGACAACGGGGCCACCACAGCGGCCGCCGCGCTGCGCCGGGTCCGGTCAGCGAGATGGCCGGCAGCTCGACCTGCCTTGTGCTCGGCAGGGACGGCGCTGCCGTCAGCGAGCTGCGGGCCTCCGGTCAGGCGGCGAACCTGCGCTCGTGGAACCAGATCAAGGCCGACGTCTCGGGATCCCGGTGCGCCGCGTTCCCGGCGACGCCACCGCCGCCGGAGTGGCGATGCTGGCCGGGCTCGGGGTCGGCGCCTACGCCAGCGCTGACGAGGCCGTCGCAGCCGCGTGCCATCCGGGCGAGCAGGTCGCGCCCGGCCCCGCGAACCGTGCGGTAAACGAGGCGCGCTACGACCGCTACCTGGCGGTGCTGGCTTCCGGTCTCGCCCGTATGCCGCAGCCGTAACCCGGCCGGTGATCAGTATTTGGGCTGCGTCACCTTTGTGACAGCATGAGGCGAGAGGGACTTTTGTGGCGGACGGCGCAGCACCAATTGCCAGCGTGCCGGCGGTGCGGGAGGGCTCTGCGTTATGCCAGCTGCTCATGTCAATGGGCTCGACATCCATTACCGCATCGACGGAGCCGGCGGCGGCCAGACGCTCCTCCTGATCAACGGCGTGGGCGATGATCTCGAAGGCTGGGCGTTCCAGCGGGATGAGTTCGCCGCGGCCGGGCTGCGGGTCGCGACCTTCGACAACCGGGGCTGCGGGCGGTCCGGCCAGCCGCCGGGCAGTATACGAGCATCGAGATGGCCCGCGACGCCAAGGGCCTCGCCGACGCGCTCGAGCTCGCGCCGCTCCACCTGGCAGGCGTGTCGATGGGCGGGGTGATCGCGCAGGAGTACGCCGCGGCGTGGCCGGGCGATCTGCTGTCCGTGGTGCTGGCGAGCACGTACGCCAGGCCCGGCCCGCTGACTGCGCCGCGCGGCGCCCGCAGATCACGACCCCGGTGCTGGTAATGGCCTCGGCAGACGACATCATCAAACCGTGCCGTCATCGGCTTTGCCGCCCGCCACGGGGTCGCCAGCCAGGGGAGGGTGTGATCAGGTGACGTTCTCGCTCACTGACACGTTCGGCACGGTCAAGCCCGTCATCGCCATGCTCCATTTCCCCGGGCTGCCGGGCCGGCCACAGTACGACCGGGTACGCGGCCGGGCCCGCCTGCTCGACGTGGTCGGCCGTGACCTCACCGCGCTCCAGGACGCCGGGGTCGACGGGGTGCTGTTCTGCAACGAGGCCGATCTTCCCTACCAGCTGGCGGTCGGGCCGGAGATCCCGGCAGCGATGGCGGCGGTGATCGGCGAGCTCGGGGCGTCGATCACGGTGCCGTTCGGCGTCAACATCCTCTGGGATGCCCGGGCGAGCCTCGCCCTGGCCAGGGCCACCGGCGCCGCGTTCATCCGCGAGGTGCTGACCGGCGTGTACGAGAGCGACCTCGGCATGATCGCGCCCGCGATCGGCGATCTGGCTGCCTACCGCGACGGGATCGGCGCGTCGGATGTCGCCCTGTTCGACAACATCGCACCGGAGTTCGCCAGCGCGATCGGCTCGCGCGGGATCCTGGGCCGGGCCAAGGGCGCCGCGTTCCTCGGCGCCGACGCCATCCTGATCAGCGGGCCGGCCGCCGGAGTGCCGTTCGCGATGAGCGACCTGGTCGCCGCGAAGGAGGCCGTCCCCGGCACCCCGGTGGTCGCGAACACGGGCGTGCGCGCCGAGTCGATCGACGATATCTTCACCGTCGCCGACGCGGTGATCGTGGGCACCAGCCTGAAGGTTGACGGCATTACCTGGAACCAGGTGGATCCGGCTCGCGCGCAGCGGCTGATGGACGCCGCGCGGTCGGCGCGGCCGTGATGCTGGCTGGGCAGGCGTGATGCTAGCCAGGCGGGCGTGATGCCTGGCCGGGCGGGCGTCATGCGGGCCGGGCCGGCCGCGGGACGGGCCGCGGGACGGGCTGCGGAGCCGACAGTGGGTCAGGCGCGGCGCCCGGCCAGGGACACGCCGCTGGTCGCGGCGGTGGACGTGGGCACGACGGGCGCCCGCGCGATCGCGTTCGGCCTGGACGGGCGGCCGGTCGCCGAGGTGCGGCGGCCCTACCGGATCTCAGCGCCCCGGCCGGGCTGGGCCGAGCAGGACGCGCGCGACTGGGCCGAGGACGCGGTCACGGCGCTGGCCGGGCTGGCCAGCCGGACCAGCCGGGCCGGGCAGATCCGGGCCATCGGGCTGACCGGGCAGTGCCCGACGATGGTGGCAGCGGACGAGCGCGGCCGTCCGCTGCGCGCGGGGATGCTGTACCGCGACAACCGGGCCGTGGCGCAGGCTCGCGCGATGCGCGAGCGGATCGGCGACGCGGAACTGCACCGCCGCACCGGGCATCTGGCCGAGGCCTTTCACGTCGGGCCGAAAGTCCTGTGGATCCGCGAGCACGAGCCGGAGATCTTCGCCAGGACCAGGCTGATCCTGCAGCCGCGGGACGTCGTGCTGCACCGGCTGACCGGGCTGGTCAGGACCGATCAGACGCATGCGAATGCGACGCTCTTCTACAACCTGCGCGAGCGCGCCTGGGACGACGGCCTGCTGGCGGCCTTCGACCTCGATCCGGCGCTATTCCCGCGGGCGCTTCCGCCCTGGGAGGCCGCCGCGGAGCTCGGCCCGGCAGCAGCCCGCGAGCTGGGCCTGGACGCCGGCATCCCGGTTGTCATCGGTGCCGCCGACAGCCAGTGCGCGGCGGTCGGCGCCGGCGTGACCGCGCCAGGTCCGGTCAGCGAGATGGCCGGCGCCTCGTCCTGCCTGAACTCCGCGGTCCGCGAGCCGCTAGCCGATACGGCGGTAACGCATTACAGCCACGCCGTCCCAGGCATGTTCTGCACCGAGCTTGGCGTGAACACGACCGGCGCGGCGGTCACCTGGGCCGTGAAGGCGCTCGGGTACGCCGGTTACGACGACCTGTCGCAGGGCGCGGAGCGGTTCACGCGGCGGCTCAGGCGCACCGCCGGGCACGGCGCGGGCGCGGCGGCGGCCGTCGCCGCGGCGCCGCTGTTCCTGCCGTACCTCGGCGACGGGGAGCGTGACGATCCGGAGCTGCGGGCGGGGTTCGTCGGCCTGTCCGACCGGCATGACCGGGCCGCGATGGCGTTCGCCGTGGCCGAGGGGCTGGCGCTCGGCGTGCGGTCGGCGCTGGCGGCCCTCGAGCGGGCCGGGGCGCCGCTGACCGAGCTGCGGGTGGGCGGCGGCGGGGCACGAATGGACCTGATCGGCCAGCTGAAGGCCGACCTGCTCGGCCGTCCGGTGCTGCATCTCGGTCTCGACCCGGCGGGCTTCGGGGCGGCGATGCTCGGCGCGGACGCGGCCGGGTACGGCGCAGACGCGGCCGCCGCCGCGCTCGCTATCCGGAGCCAGGCGCGGCGTTTTGTCCCCTCGCGCGCGGGCACAGCGTTCGAGCGGCACCGTGCCGCGTGGTTCGACCAGGTGCGAGCGAGCGCTGCCGTGCACAACCCGCAGGAGCTGACGTGACCACATACCGGCTCGGGATCAACACCTGCTTCGCCGTCAAGCGCTGGCCGGAACCTGAGCGCTGGGCCGAGATCACCCGATCCGAGCTTGGCCTGGATCTCGTCCAGCACAGCCTCGACCTGGTCGATCTCGATGCCTCTGCCGCCGAGATCGAGGACCAGTCGGAGCGGCTCAGGGCCGCGTGCTCAGACCGCGGGCTCGACCTCCACTCGACCTTCACCGGCCTCGCGGCCTACTCGTCCAACCTGCTGCTCCACCCGGACCAGGGCGCCAGGGACCGAGCCAGGTACTGGTACCGCCGGGTGATGGACTTCACCGCGATGTGCGGTGCCCGGTCCGCCGGCGGGCACCTCGGTGCGTTCAGCGTCTCGGACTGGACGGACCAGGAGCGCCGCGAGCGGCTGTGGAGCGAGCTGACCGAGTCGCTGGCCGAGCTGGCGGCGCATGCGCGCGGCTGCGGGCTCAGCTGCCTGATGGCGGAGAACCTGGCCGCCGCCAGGGAGCCGTCGACGCTGGATATGATCGCGTCGCTGCTCACCGAGGGGGATTCGCTGCACCCGCCGCTGCTGGCCTGCCTGGACGTCGGGCACATGTGCGTCCAGGGAACCAGCGGCGACGACCGGGATCCGTACGCCTGGCTGGAACGACTCGGCGCCCGCGCCCCGGTCGTGCAGCTCCAGCAGTCGGACGGGCTGGCCGACCACCACTGGCCGTTCACGCCACAGCACAATTCCGGCGGGATCGTCGAGGCCGAACGCGTGCTCGGCTCGCTCGACCGGTCCGGCGCGGCGGAGGTTGCGCTGATCCTCGAGGTGATCCCGCCGTTCGAGCAGGACGACGGCGCGGTGCTGGACGAGCTGCGTCAGTCGTGCGCCTACTGGCGAGCCGCCCTGGCCGCGCACCAGCATGGCTGACGGGCCGCAGCCGGCCGGTGCCCCGCAGCCGGCCGGTGCCCCGCGACCGGCCGGGGCCAGGCACCTGCGCGGCGTGATCTTCGACATGGACGGCGTGGTCGTCGACTCCGAGCCGCTCTCGCTGCAGACAATCGCCCAGGTCGTCACCGCCCGGGGCGGGGCGGCCGATCCCGTTTTTTTTACCGGACTGGTCGGCCTGAGCCTGGACGAGGCGCTCAGGATCGCGGCCGAGCGATCCGGCCGGGACCTCGACCCGGCCGTGCTGCGCAGCGCCTACGACGAGCTGTACCTGCCGCGCCTTCGTACCACCGCGACGCCGACGGCGGGCCTGCATCCGCTGATCCGCGCGCTGAGCGCGGCCCGGGTACCGATGGCACTGGCCTCCTCGTCCCGGCTCGCCGAGATCCAGGCGGTCGTGGCGGCCCTCCGGCTCGGCCCCGTCCTGGCCGCGATCGCCTCCGGTGAGGAAGTGGCGAGGCCGAAGCCCGCGCCCGACGTCTACCTGCTCGCGGTCGAGCGCCTGGGCTCCGGAACGGCGGGCGTGGTGGCGATCGAGGACTCGGCCACCGGGGTCGCGGCAGCCAGCGCCGCCGGACTCCGCTGCGTCGCGGTCCGCACCGCGCTGACCCGGGGCCACGATCACGGCGGGGCGGCGCTGACGGTCAGTTCGCTCGCCGAACTCGACCCGGACGTTCTTGACCAGGTCGCGCTCGGCGATCCGAACGACATCGGCGGACCGCTGATGTCGCAGTAGCAGCATCGGCGGTCCGCCGATGCTGTTCCTGTCCTGGGCGCGGGCGGGGCTCAGCTCGCTGGGCGGCTGGTGGCGGCTCCGGGTGACGGGAACAGGCGGCTGGCCAGGTCGGCGGCGGCGGCGAGGAATCGGTCCTCACTGATCCCGTGCGGGTGCACGCCGGAGTAGACATCGCGCATGATCCAGTAGTGGCTGACCGCGGCCATCAGGACAGCCGCCACGGCATCCCAGTCGACCTCCGGCTGGCCGGCGGCCTGCTCGGCGGCCTGGCCGCGGAGCCAGCCTGCCACCGCATCGAAGACACGCCGCAGCTCGGAGTTCTTCACCTGCTCCAGCAGGTCAGGGAAGACGGACAAGTCGCGCAGCAGCAGGCGGTTGAGGTCCCTTTCCTCTTCGAGGCGGCGCAGTCCCGCCCGCGCCACGGCCAGCAGCCGCTCGCGCGGAGGCAGGTTGGAGAGCAGCCCAGGGTCTTCGATGAAGGCGATGAGGCCGCGGCCAGCCGCCGCCTGCCGGCGCAGGCCCTCCTCCAGCACGGCGCGCTTGCTGGGGAAGTGCCGGTACAGGCCGCCGGCCCCGGCGGACAGGCCCGCCGCCGCCTCGAGCTGCGCCACCGAGGTCGCCTGATACCCCTGGCGGCCGAACAGGTCCATGGCCGCCGTCACGATCCGGTCCTTGGTGATGCCCTCCCGGCTAGGCGGCAACGGTGAGCTCGTAATGCTCGGTGGTCCAGCCCTTGCGGCGATGCATCATCGGCACGAGCCAGCCATGCAGCACCGGATACCGCGCGGCCAGCAGCGACCGAGCGTGATCGGCCTCCGCGCCGTGCAGCATCCTGGCGCGGCCGTCGATGGCCGGGCAGACGGGCTTCCCGCGGAGCGTGGACGGCGCCACGCGTACCTGCTGGAAGTTCCTCAGCCGCTTGGCCTTCCCGGCCGCGTCGTAGGTGCGGAAGTACGCGCGCTCGCCGTCGGCCACCAGGCTCACCGGCGTCGCGACCCAGGTGCCGTCCCGCTTGCGGGTCTCAAGCAGCACGGTCTTGTGGGAAGCCAGCTCGCCTAGACGCTCCGACGCTCGCACGTCCTCGTCGCTGTCGTTCATGAGTTACTCCCGGACTTGTCTCCTCGGAGTCGTCTCCTCGGATCTCGATGTGTCAGTAAGTGCTTACTGATACATCGAGAGTAACACGGGCCGCCGGGCATTCATAGCTGGCTCAGAAGATTGCCAGACCTTCCTGAGAACGCCGCCGAGCACGCTGAAGGAAGTAGACGGAAGACCCCGATCCTCAGGAGGGGTGAACAGCAATGACTACGCCGGTGTGGATCAACCTGATCCTGGCCGTGCCCTTCGTACTGGCCTTCGTCGGAATCCCGTTGTGGATGACGTGGAAGCGCACGGACACTGCGCCGGACTTCTCCCAGTCCCGCGCGTACCTGGCCGCAACGGCGAGCCAGCGCACCGTGCCCGCCACGATCCGGCCTCGCCAGCCGAGCCGACCCCGTACTCTTGCCGACCTGCTAGCGACGAGCTCGGCTTCGGGCCGTTCGGCCGACCATTCGGAACTCGCGCTCAGCCAACGCTAGGAGAATCGCTCGGCGCGCTCGGGCGACTGTGAGTGACGAGCCCGGATCACGCGGCCGGCGCCGTCCGATCAGCATGGCGCCGGCCGCAATCCGCGCGGCCTATTTTCTGTGCGGGCGGGCCAGCACGGCGGCGGCACCGACCGACTGGAGCATGACCGCGGCCTTAGACCCGGGTGCCAAGGACGTGTCGCCGAGTCCGCCGTAGGAGTTGAACCATATCCACAGCTTGATGTTGAGCTGGTCCAGGGCTTCTGGAACAGCGCTCATCCAGGCCGCGGCGGCACGGGTGCCGTCAAGGTCCCGGTGAAAGCCGGTCTCGCAGATACCAAGCGGCTTACGGACGCCGATACCCTCGCTGGCCAGCCAGTTAGGGAAATGGCTGTAGGCCGCCAGCGGGCTGCCCTTGCTCAAGGTCGGGTCGTAGGGGTCGAAGCAGATCCAGTCGACGTAGCCGTTGCCCGGGTAGCAGGCGGCGACGGCCGGCGTCAGGTTGTTGCCGGTCGGGCACCAGATCCAGATCACGTTAGGCGCGATCGGGTGGACGATGTCATGGATGTGCCGGTACGCGGCACGGTAGTGCGCAAGCGGTCCCGAGCGCGAGATCCGGACGACGCCGTCCATCTCGTTGTCGTAGCCGACCCAGATAGGGCCGACCGAGGCCAGCCGGTGCGCCTGGGCAGTGATCGCCGCGTCATAGCGGCCGACAGCTACGTCTGCCCAGCTCGCGGATGCCCCCATCGAATTCAGCCTGGACGACCAGCAGACGCACAGCCACCGTCCCGCCTTGATGAGCGCCAAGTCAGCCGGGGTGGGCCAGGCGTCTTCCAGAGCCTCGTACCGCGCGACGACGTCGAGCTTCCTGCCGATTATTGACTCGTAGGGACCGGGCGCGGCATTGCTCGGGCCTGGGTAAGCGCCAAACCACGAACCGTAGCCGGGGACGAGGATGTCGGCCCAGGTGCGCTTGTCCGGCAGGGCTACGGCTGCCTCCGCTGGGGCTCCGCGGAGGTACTCTGCGCCCGCTACTCCCGCAGCCATGGCGCCGAGGCCGCCCAGGACCGCGCGGCGGGATGGGTGAGAGTGACGGGGCGGAAGGGGGTGAGCGTCCATGACCTAACACCATGCCATGCCGGTACCACTCGCTGCGGCAATTCCACAGCAAATGTAGCCCTTGAATCACAGCTGCATCACGGTTCCGTCACGCGCCGTCAGGTTTGCGCCCCCGGAGCTGCCATCTACGTGCGGATATGCGCTCGCATCGAGGTGCGCGTGGCGTCGGCGTCAACCGCACTGACGCCGGTACGACCGTACGCCGGCGCGCCGTCCTGGCACGGTTAGCGCTGCGAACGCCCGCGCCTGGTAACGGCATCCCGGCGGCTCGCTACCTGGCCCGCGTCGATGCCGCCGGAATGCCAGCGCGCGTGCGCGCGGGCCTCGATCTGCCGGGCCTCCCGGCCGGTGACCAAGGCGCCCTCGTCGTAGCTGGCAAAGATCGCCTCCAGCGCATCGGAGTCCGTGGTGGCCATGTCGGCGGCCAGCCGCCGGCTGAAGTCGAGCAACTCGTCATGCGGCACGACATGGTTGACCAGGCCCCAGTCAAGAGCGGTCCGGGCGCTGATGAAGTTGCCTGTCGCACTCATCTCGCGGGCCCGGCGCAGCCCGACAGCCTCGGGCAGCGCCACGGTCAGGCCCCAGCCAGGAAGCACGCCGATCCTGGCGTGCGTGTCGGCGAACGTGGCCCGCTCCGAGGCGATCAGCAGGTCGCAGGTCAGCGCTAGCTCGAGGCCGCCGGTGACGGCCGGGCCGTTCACCGCGCCGATCAGCGGCCTGGCCAGGTCCCCGATAACCGTGCTGCTAGCGACGCCCGAGAGCGGGCCGCCGGGCTGGCCGAGCTCGGCCAGGTCAAGTCCCGCGCAGAAGGCCGGGTCGGCGCCGGTCAGCACGATCGCCCTGACATCGGGCCGTCCGTCCAGATCGGCCAGCACCTCGCGCAGGCTGGTAAGCAGCCCGGCCGAGATCGCGTTTCGGCGCGCGGGCCGGTTCAGCGTGACAACCGCCACCAGGTCAGCGATCTCGACGAGCACCTCGGTCATCTGGCCGCCTAGGACGAATGGTGAGCAGAAGGTGGCCGCAGCCGGCTCCCAGCCGATCCTAATCGCCCGCCGAGTCAGGATGTGTCCGGACGGGAACCCGCCCGGCCAGCCAGGTCAGGGAGCCCGGCCAGCCAGGTCAGGCCGCAGGGCGGTCAGCTGGAAGCCAGATCAGGAAGGTCGTCTTCCCCGGCTGGCTGTCGAGGGAGAGCCGGCCCTGGTGGGCGATCACGACCGCTCGCACAATCGCCAGCCCGAGGCCGGTGCTGCCCGCCGTGCGCGAGCGAGCGGTGTCGGCCCTGGCGAACCGGTCCCAGATGTGCTCTTGCAGCTCGGCGGGGATGCCGGGCCCGTCGTCGGTGACGGTGAGCTCGACGCCGTCGCCGTTCCCGTCCGCTGGTGCCCGCGCCACGCGAACGGTGATCGTCGTCCCCTGCGCCGTGTGCGTTCGCGCGTTGCCGAGCAGGTTCGCGAGCACCTGATGCAGCCGGTGCTGGTCACCGGTGAGGACGACCGGATCGGCGGGCAGGTCCAGCACCCACTGGTAGCCCGGGCCCGCCACCTGCGCGTCGCTGGTCACCTCGATCGCGAGGCGGGTGAGGTCGACCGGCTCGTGGGCGAGCGGGCGGCCTGCGTCGAGCCGGGCGAGCAGCAGGAGATCGTCCACCATCCGGCTCATCCGCACCGATTCCGCGTCGACCCGGCCGAGCGCGGTGCGGACCTCCGGGCTCAGGTCCCCGCCCGTGCGCAGCGCCAGCTCGGTGTAGCCGCGGATCCCGGCCAGCGGGGTGCGCAGCTCGTGGCTGGCATCGGCGACGAACCTGCGCAGCTTGTCCTCGCTTGCCTGGCGCGTGGCGAGCGAGGCCTCCACGTGGCCGAGCATCTGGTTGAACGACCGGCCGAGCCGGCCGACCTCGGTCCTGGGGTCGGCTTCCTCCACCCGGTGCGGCAGCACGACCTCGCCGCTCTCCAGCGGCAGGGCGCTCACCTCCGCCGCCGTCGCGGTGACCCGGCCGAGCGGCCGGAGCGACAGCCGGATCAAGCCCGTGCCAGCCAGGCCCATCACGATCAGGGCGGTGCCGAACACGATGACCTCGACTAGCTCGAGCTGACGGACCGTCTCCTGCACCCCGCTGGTCGGCAGCCCGGCGATATGCACGTCACCGTCTCCGCCGGTGAACGCCGTGAGCCGGTAGTCGCCCAGGCCGGACAGATCCCGGGTCATCGGGTAGCTGCGGCCCGGATGGCCGCCCTTCGGCAGGCCGCCGGCCGGAAGGCGCTTCAATATCGCCAAGTCCGCGGCCGACATCCGGACTGCCATGAGGCCAGGTCCGTGAGCAGTGTCGGTGATGACACAGGCGTACGACAGCCGTCCGTCGTCCAGCCGCGCGGCGAAGGTGCGTGGCGCCTGGCCCAGGGCGATCGAGGCGTACTGGCTGGCGTTCTTGCACGACGGGTTGGCTGGCTCGACGTCCGCCCCGGGCCCCTGTCCCGGGGCCCTCCCCTGGGACTGCGGGTTCTCGATGCTGTGGCTAAGGGCCTGCCCGGCCGTGCTGACTTGCTGGTCCAGCCTGTTGAGCAGGAAATTGCTGAGCGCGACCGTCGTCACGACACCCACGCCAAGGCTGGCCACCGTGAACAGGACGAGGAGGCCGGCGATCAGCTGGGCTCGCAGGGTCCGGCCAGCCAGCCAGCGCATCCACGCGACAGCCGGACCCGCTCGCTGGCCGGCGGAGCTCATTCGGCTGACGGCCTGAGTACGTAACCGACGCCGCGCACGGTCTGGATCATCGGATCGCGGCCGGCGTCGATCTTCTTGCGCACGTAGGAGATGTACAGCTCGACCACGTGGGCCTGACCGCCGAAATCGTAGTTCCACACCCGGTCCAGGATCTGTGCCTTGCTCAGCACTCGCTTGGGGTTCAGCATCAGGTACCTGAGCAGCTCGAATTCGGTCGCCGTCAGGTCGATCAGCTGACCGTCGCGGCGCACCTCACGGGCGTCCTCGTCCATCGTCAGGTCGCCGACGACCAGCAGGCTGCCGGTAGCGGACCTGGCCACGCCCGCCCGGCGGAGCAGGCCGCGCAGCCGGGCCAGGACCTCCTCCAGGCTGAACGGCTTGGTGACGTAGTCATCACCGCCGGCTGTGATGCCAGCGATCCGGTCCTCCACGGAATCCTTGGCCGTCAGGAACAGCACGCAGATGTGCGGGCTGGTCGTACGGAGCCGGCGCAGCACTTCCAGCCCGTCGAAATCGGGCAGCATGATGTCGAGGATGACCGCGTCAGGCTGGAATTCCCGCGCTGTCCGCACGGCTGAGCTGCCGTCGGCCGCGGTCCTGACCTCCCAGCCCTCGTACCGCAGCACGCTGGCGAGCACCTCGGCCAGGGTCGGCTCGTCGTCCACCACCAGGACCCGGATGGCGGAGCCGTCGGCACGCGCGAGGCCGGAGGGCATCTCCTGCGCTGAGTTCATCGCCACATCATCTACCGCCTCACACTGAGCCAGATCTGAGTTTCCTCCGAACTTCTTCTGAAACTCAGCTCGACACGGTTTCGCAGGTGCCACTTCCGTGCGGACGTCGACAATCGCCAACGCCGGGTCGCCGATGGCGTCCTCCACGCTCCGATAGCCGACCCGGATCCGATCGTCCTCGCCGGGCAGAAGATACCGGGTGGGGACTGGGCTGGCCGCTGCACTGGCCCACGGCCGGCCTTCCTCCTGCCACGTCCCCCGCGCGCAATCGAGCATGCGGACGTCGGCATGACCGTACAGCTTCATCAGCCACACGCCCATGGCGGGCGCGTAGCCATACAGCACGACGGTCGAGTCCGGGCTGATTCCGGAGCGGGCGAGCAGGTTCTCGATCGCCGCTCTTCCGGCGAGCTGGTAGGTGCTGTCCTTGAGGTCGCTGTAGACATTCCACAGCACGGCGCCGCCAATGTGCCCGGAGTCGTAGGCGGCCGGGCTTACGTCGACTTCGACAACGCGCAGCGCGGGGTCGTGGCGGTGCTCCTCGAGCCATTGCGGAGTGACGAGAGTCTCGCCGCTGGCACATCCGTCGTACTTCGTGACGTAGTGTTCCGCGACCATGCCGGCCTCCCCTGGGTCTGGGTTATTCCGCCTTGATCCAGCCGAACAGGTCGTCCTGCCCGACAGTAACCAGCAGAGCGGGATGGTCGGTTCGCAGCTGCCCGCGGATCGCGTCGATCACCTCGATGTCGGTCTGTCCCCGGGCCACGAACCCGCACGCGCACTGGATGATCCTGGCCATCGCTTCCTCCTCCTGGTTGTATACGCCGACGTTATTGGCACAATGTTGGCGTGACCTTGGTGCCGGAGCCGCCCGTGCGGATCCAGCTCGGCGGGCCGACAGTCATCGAGCGGGACAGCGAGCGCATCGACGGCCGCCTGCCGGGGCGCCAGGGCAGGCTCCTGTTCGCCTACCTGGTACACAACCGCCACCGGCTCACCAGCCGCGACGAGCTGGCTGAGGCCATCTGGAGCCGCAGCGCTGCGCGTCCATGCGAGGCTGCGCGAGGTCCTCCGCGAGGAGCTCGGCATCTCCCCGTGCGCATGCGCCGCGGCCCAAGCTGTCTACCACCAACTGCTCCGGGCCT
Organism: Streptosporangiaceae bacterium; assembly: GCA_035532775.1. Lineage (GTDB taxonomy): Bacteria > Actinomycetota > Actinomycetes > Streptosporangiales > Streptosporangiaceae > Chersky-822. Next base: position 20,461 of record DATKQH010000373.1, on the reverse strand, counting down.
GACCTGGCCGGCCGGACTCCGAGCAGACAGGCCACCGCACGCGGGGCTCACAGTGCGGAATCAGCAGGAGAGGCGGGCTCGCCAGTGACCAATCCAGCCTCGGCCGACGTCGCCGTCGCCGTCGCCGTCGCCGTCAGGGGCATGTACTTCCCTGAGCACTACGGGCCCATCGGCGCGGGTGCGGACGCGGTGGCCATCAACGCCGCCATAGCGGCGGCACAGGCAGCAGGCGGCGGGATGATCGTGCTCTCTCAGCCCTACGCGATCGAATCGACGATCAGCGTCGCCACCGGTCCTGCCGTGCAGTTCTGGTGCCTCGGCGCCGGCAACCGGCAGGTGAATCCCAAGACGCTGACGGGCGGGTACGTGCGGCCAGCCAACGGCTTCCCGCCGGACAGGCCGCTGTTCTCGATCGGCCGCCCGTCGGCGCGGCGGAAGAACCCGTGCGGGACCACATTCCTGACGCCCCGGATCTCCGGCATCGCACCCGACGGGACCGCGATCAGGGGCTGCACCGGGATCCTGGTCACCGATACCGCCGACGTTCACCTGATCGAGCCGTTCCTGGCTAACTTCGACCGCGCCGGCGCGAGCGGCACGGCGGTCGCCCTCACGGCCGCATCGCCGGGCGACGGGCCGGGGTTCTGCGTCACCGGCGGGATGATCTCGTCCTGCTGGCGTGGCATCTACGGCGACGGTGCCGGGGTAACCGACCTGCGCCTGTCCGGCCTGCTGGAGCACTCCAACATCCAGGGGATCACCCTCGGCGCCACGGCAGGCGGCGGTGGCCTGCAGCTGACGGGCTGCCACCTGGTGTACGCGTCGGCGCCACCGGGCGCCTACCGGTTGTCCCTGGGCCGGGCCGCTGGTGACTTCGTGGTTGTCGCGAATTACTTCGACAAGAACGGCGCCAGCCCGTCGGTCGTCCTGGCCACCGCGCGAGGCCGGATCAGCGATAACCACTTCCTGGCCGACGCCACCTGCAGCGGGCCGCTCATCACGCTGTCGACGGCGAACCAGAACCTCACCTTCCGCGGCAACGACTGCCGGGGCAACGGCTCGTCGATGACGGCCCTCCTCCAGCTGCTCGCGGGGGCTGGAGGTGCCCCGACGAATGGCGTCTACGACGGGAACAACGTCTACGGCACCCATCCGGCACTGATCGCTCCGCTGATCGACAGGAACGGGGTCGCCATTCCCGCGACCAGTACCGCGACGACTTACGTCGCCGGCAACGTCGCAGGCGCCTAAATCCCGGCCCCAGCCCACCCGTTGTGCTGACCCTTATCTTTGAAGCCGCCCGGGGCAGGACCCGCCCGATCCTTCACGATCACGGACTGCTCTCGACGGCAGGCGGCGGGGGCGGCTGCCCGGGGTGGCGAGCCGGTACGCCAGCGAGCGCTCCGGACGCAGCGGCGCTGGCGATGCCGATTCCCGCCGTGAGCGCAGACAGCCGCCGCAGACCGCGGCGCCTGCGCACTCCCGGGGTGAGGTGACGGTTCGGAAGATGGACAGACATCGGGTTCCCTTTCTGTTGTGGGCCAACGGTCACCGATCCCGGCCGCTGATCTTGCAGAACCGACCATGCTTGACCAAGCGCCGGCCGACCTCAGGCCTGCATCTCAATTTCTTCTGAGCCCCGCCCCGCCGGGCGACCACACTCCCGGCCGCGCCCGGCGCCAAGTTGAGAAGGGTTTGAGAGCGACCCGCGAGCCTGTCATCAGGGGCACCGGGCAGCCTCACGGGTACTCAGCCCGAACGCGGCCGAGAAAGTCCAGGAGGTTCCATGCCATCCGCAAGCCGCTATCGACTCGCGCGCCGGCTCGCCGTCACCGCCGTCGCCGCTGCCAGCCTGGGAGCTGGCGGCGTCGGGATCGCCGCAGCCGCGACGTCGACCAGTTCGCCGTCGCCCTCGCACTCGGCGACCACGGCACCAAAAGCGTCTTCGAGCGCAAGTCTTGGGTCCGGGTCAGGATCCGGGTCAGGATCCGGCTCGGGTTCCCGGTCAGGTTCGGCTGCCCCCGGTCACCACTGCACGCACATGGGCAGCCCGCCTCAGGGCGCGAGTCCCGGCAGTTCGAGCTCCAGCTAGCACCGAGAAGGCCATCCCGGCGGGTGCCGCCCGAGGGCGCGGCACCGGCAGGAATAGGCCAGCCCGGCTGTCACCACACGAACAGCGCTGAACCCCTGCTGTAGCTATAGCGACAGCAGGTGTTCAGCGCTGTCGCGGCCGTGGCGCGCGGCGGCCGCCGGCCACCCAGCCTCACAGGTGATAGGCGTACTCGCGAAACTCCCAGTCGGTCACGAACCGTTCGAACCGCTCGATCTCATTGCGCTTGTAGGCCAGGAAGGAGCCGACGAAGTACTCCCCGAGCACGCCCGCCAGCTCGCGGTCAGCCTCAAGCGCGTCCAGCGCGTCGGTCAGCCGCGCGGGAAGCACCTCCGCCCGGTCCGGGTCGTAGCCGTACCCTTCCAGCTTCTCCGGCGGCTCCGCCTTGTCCCTGATGCCGAGGACGATCGCTGCCCCGATAGCCGCCATCGCCAGATAGGGATTGGCCGTCGCATCCCCGAGCCGGACCTCCCATCCGGGCGCCAGGGCCGCGTTCCGGCGGGATCCGCACCATCGCGCTGCGGTTATCCAGGCCCCAGTCGATCAGCCAGGGCGCGAGCGTGTCGGGCCCGAATCGCTTGAACGAGTTGATCGTGGGATTAAGCAGCGCGCTCAGCGCCCTGGCATGCCTGAGCACGCCCGCGATCGCGTGACGTCCCGTCGCCGATATCCCGTCCGCCGCGTCCGGATCACCGAAGATGTCGCTGCCGCTGTCGTCGTTCAGCGAGGCATGGACGTGAAAGCCGGAGCCGCCCTCGTCGTTGAACGGCTTGGCCATGAAGGTGGCGAGCAGGTCACGCTGGCGGGCGATCTCCTGCACCGCTGACTTGAGGCGGAACGAGCGGTCGGCGGCGTCGACCACGTCCGAGTGCCCCAGGTTGATCTCGAACTGGCCGGGCGAGAACTCGTGGTTGGCCGCCGTCACGTGCAGGCCAGCGTCCCGCAGCTGCCTGAGCATATGCAGCAGCAGTCCCTGCGGGTCGCCCTTGCGGCCGACGACGTAGACATTCCCCAGCTCGTTGGCGTAGCGCTGCCATTGCCCGCTGGCGTCCCGCTGGCAGACGAAGAACTCGAGCTCAGGGCCGCAGATCAGGCTGTACCCGAGTCCTGCGATCTGGTCGGCGACCCGGCGCACTACGACGCGCGGCGACTCGGCGGCGGGCTCGCCGCCAGGCGTCGTGGCATCGCCCAGGCACCAGGCACCAGGCGGCGTTCGGCTCCCACGGCAGCGGGCTGATCGTGGCCAGGTCGGGGCGGACGATGATGTCAGGCAGGCCGGCCTCGAGGCCGCCCTGGACCGGAACCACGTCCCCCATCGGAGAGGTGTGATAGACCGCCCGGCAGAACGCGAGGCCGTGGCCGGTCGCCGCGGAAAGCTCGTCGAGCAGCACGTCACGACCGCGGTCCACGCCGATCAGGTCCGGACAGGAGACCCTGATCACGTCCACGCCCTCGGCACGCAGCCGCGCGCTGATGGCGGCGTTATCGGCATTCGGCGCGTTCTGCACTGTCACTCCACCGAAGAACGTTCGGATACAAATGATCTCGAAGCGTAACTGCCTGGCACAATGCCCGGGCAACCGTTCGCAGCGTCTACCATCCTGTCCTGCCGAGACGGACGATCTGCAGGAGCGCACGTGGGACGAGATGGCCGGGTTCTTCTATCCGAGGACCGCCGCGGGACAGGCATCACTGCTGCCAGCCCCGCCTTGGTACTACTCCGGTGACCTGGGGAGCAGGCGCGCCACGTTAGCCGGGTCGGTCCGGTACTCGACCGTAAGGCCCAGGTCACCAGCGGCGGCGAGGCCGAGGTCGCGGCCGCGGTGGGAGCGGCGGGCGAGGCTTTCCCCGGCTGGGCGGCGACCACGGCCGGCCAGCGGGCGGCGCTCGTGCACGCGATAGCCGACGGCATCGAGCAGCGAACCGAGGAACTGGCGCAGGTAGAGACCCTCGACAACGGCGCGCTGCTGCGATCGCACCGGCGCAGCGTGATGCCACGGGTGGCGCGCAACTTCCGCTTCTTCGCTGGCTGGCTCGGCGAACTCGACGACGGCGGCATGGAGATCGCCGGCCACCGCGAGCAGGTGTGCTGGCATCCGGCCGGGTTCACCGCGGTGATCACGCCGTGGAACGAGCCGCTGATGCTCGTGACCTGGCGGATCGCGCCAGCTCTCGCGGCGGAGAACACGGTGGTGGCCACGCCGCCGGAATGGGCGCCGCTGACAGCCAGCCTGCTCGCTGACATCACCTGCCATTCCGGGCTGCCTGACGGTGTGTTCAATGTGGTCCAGGGACTGGGCTCCGAGGCCGGCGCGGCGCTGGCGGGACATCCCGACGTCGCCAGGGTCGCCTTCGCCGGCTCAGCCGCCACCGGCCGGGCGGTCGCCGTCGCGGCCGGCGCGAAGCTGACCCCGGTCTCGCTCGACCTGGGCGGCAAGTCCCCGCTGCGGGCCGGGACCGTCTGGGTCAGCTGCTTCGTCGTCCGTGACCTGCGCGCGCCCTTCGGCGGCGCCGGGCAGTCGGGCATCGGCCGGGCGAGCGGCACGTGGAGCGTTGATTTCTCCAGCGACGTGAAGAACACGGTCTTCGCGCCGGGAGAGTGGCAGACCGGTGGGTGAAGTCGTCGGCGCGGGACTGCTCGCGCACGTCCCGACCATCACGCTGCCGCGGGACGTGCGCCTCGGCCTGAACGAGGGCAACGAGATCAGCCTGGTTCCCGGCCTGCGCCGGCTGAGGACCGAGGTGTTCGATGCCCTCGACTACGACACCGTGCTGGTCCTCGACTCGCACTGGCACACCACCGTGGAGTTCGTGGTCACCGCCCACGAGGTGCGGGCCGGCCTGTTCACTTCCGACGAACTGCCGCGCGGCATGCATCGGGTTCCCTACGACTGGCGCGGCGATCCGGAGCTCGCCCGCGCGATCGCCGCGCGGGCCGACAGCGCGGGCACCTGGATTACCCCGATCGACGACCCGTGCCTGCCGGTCCATTACGCCACCGTGAACCTGTGGACCTACCTGGGCCAGGGGCTTGACCGGCGGTGGACCTCGATCAGCAACACCGCCTACACCGGCGACACCGAGGACTTCCTGCGCGCGGGCCGGGCCATCGGTGCCGCGATCGCGGCGACCGACCGGAAGGTCGTCCTGGTTGCCTCAGGCGCGCTGTCCCACACGTTCTGGCCGCTGCGCGAGCTGCGTGCCCACGAGGCCAGTGACACGTCCCACATCAGGACCGCCCGCGCCCGCGCCGCCGACACCGAGCGGATCGCCTGGCTGCAGGCCGGTGACCACGCCCACGTGATAGACACGATGGATGAGTTCCTGATGGTCCGGCCCGAGGCCAGGTTCGCGCACCACCTGATGATGATCGCGGCGCTCGGCGGCACCGCGTGACCGCGCCGGGGCGCCCGTTCAGCGACTATGAGAACTCGATCGGCACCGGACAGATGCACCTGTGGTTCGACCGGCCGGCCGCTGGCTGGGCCGCGTGAGCCGGCCAGTAGCGAGCCGGCGAAGAGGAGGCCCCATGCCGGAGTACCGGCGGATCCTGCTCGACGGATCCTGCGTGCAGGTCCGCCGCGAAGGCGATGACCTGGTCGCCGGGGACGGCAGGCGGGTGGCGGCGAAGGCCGCCGTGCACCTGCCGCCGGTCGTGCCGACCAAGATCATCGCGGTGCACCTCAATCACCGGAGCCGGGTCGCCGAGTTCGGTGCAACTCTGCCGCTGGCGCCGACCTACTTCCACAAGCCTGTCTCCGCGCTCGTCGGCCACGGCGGCGCCGTGGCCAGGCCGGCCAACTGCACGTACCTCAACTACGAGGGCGAAGTCGCCATCGTGATCGGCCGCACCTGCCGCGGGGTGCCGCCGTCGCAGGCCGGCGACTATATCGCCGGGTACACCATCGCCAACGACTTCGGGCTGCACGACTTCCGCGACACCGATGCCGGATCGATGCTGCGGGTCAAGGGCTCCGACACGATGGCACCGCTCGGCCCCGCGCTCGTCACCGGGTGGGATTTCCGGGGCAAGCGGCTGCGCACCTACGTCAACGGCACCCTGGCGCAGGACGGCTCGACCGACGAGATGCAGTGGGACATGCACTACCTGGTCGCCGACATCGCCAGGACGATCACGCTGTACCCGGGCGACGTGCTGCTGTCGGGGACGCCGGCGAACTCCAGGCCGGTTGAGCCTGGCGATGTGGTCGAGGTCGAGGTCGACGGCCTGGGCAGACTGGTCAATCACGTCGTCGCGGGACCGGGCGGCGTCGCCGCGGACTATGGCGCTCAGCCGACGGCCAGCGAGGAGGTCATCTCTACCGCGCTCGGCGGCGACTGGGAATTCCGCGGCATCCGGCCGCCGATCCGGGCCTAGCGAACAGGATGGACATCCATAGCTGGCTGAGCCAGGCACTCGAGTCCGTACAGCGCTGGCAGTCGGAATACCCGCCGTTCGACACCCATCCGTCGTTGCTGGTCAGTGACGAGCGATTCGCGGCCGCCTTCGGCGAGTTCGCCGAACGGATGCGCGGGAATTACCCGTACTTCCACCCGTCCTATGCCGGGCAGATGCTGAAGCCGCCGCACCCGGCCGCCGTGGCCGGCTACCTCGCCGCGATGCTCGTCAACCCGAACAACCACGCGCTGGACGGCGGCCGGGTGACCTCGGAACTGGAGAAGGAGGTGGTGGCCCAGCTGGCCGGGATGTTCGGGCTGGCGACCCACCTGGGCCACCTGACCAGCAGCGGCACGATCGCGAACCTGGAAGCGCTGTACGTGGCGCGCGAGCTCCATCCGAACCGGGGCATCGCCTACAGTGCCGGGGCCCACTACACCCACGCCAGGATGTGCGGCGTGCTCGGCATGGCCGGGACAGCGCTCGAAACCGACGCGATAGGCCGGATCGACCTCGATGCGCTCGACAGCCTGCTGGCCGGCGGCGGCATCGGCACCGTGGTCGCGACCGCCGGGACCACCGGGCTCGGAGCGATCGACCCGGTGCACGACGTGCTGGCGGTGGCTCGCCAGCATGGGGTCCGGGTCCATGTGGACGCGGCCTACGGCGGGTTCTTCACGCTGCTGGCCGGCGCTCGGGGGCGGGCAGGACTCGACCCGCGCCCCTGGCGGGCCATCGCCGAATGCGACTCGGTCGTCGTCGACCCGCACAAGCACGGGCTTCAGCCCTACGGCTGCGGCGCGGTGCTGTTCGCCGATCCCGGGGTCGGCCGGTTCTATGCCCATGACTCGCCCTATACCTACTTCACCTCGGACGAACTGCATCTCGGCGAGATCAGCCTGGAGTGCTCGCGGGCCGGTGCCGCGGCAGCCGCCCTCTGGCTGACGTTCCGGCTGCTGCCGCCGGAGCCCGATGGGCTCGGCCAGGTCCTGGCCGCCTGCCGGTCCGCGGCACTCGACTGGTCGGATTTGCTCGCGGACTCGGGCGGGCTGCGCCAGTACCAGCAGCCTGAGCTCGACATCGTGACGTACTTCCCGGTCACCGCCGGGACCAGCCTGACCGCGATCGACCAGGCGTCCGCCCGGGTCCTGGCCGACGGCATGAACGACCCCGAGCGGCCGGTCTTCGTCAGCACCCTGACGGTCGAAGCGGACGCGTTTGCCCGGCGCCACCCTGACGTCGCTGCCGACCGCGATCGCGCGAGGATCCTGCGCAGCGTCCTGATGAAGCCGGAGTCAGAAAACTACGTCGCCGAACTCCACGCCCGCGTCTCCGAACTCGCTACCCGCCGATGAGAGCAGCAACCGAGCATGTTTCCCTATCGCGAGGCGTACTTTGCAATGTCATGCGCGATCGTGAGTTCGCCCAGTCTCGCCAGCCTTCAGCTCAGATCCGGGCTATGACAATGGCCCTGTCTCCAGCCACCAGGCGCATATCGCCGGGGTCGCTCGTCACGACAGTGATCTTGTCGGCCGACGCTGACAGGATGACCGCGCCTATGTGCGCGTCGGCAACCGAGACCCCGGTCCGGCCATGGGTTGCAGCCGCAGCGCTGGCCAGAGCCGCACCGAGCGGGACATCGGCAATCCGCAGGCGATTCGGGAACGCCCACGCGGGCGAGGTCCGGTCCCAGCCTGCCTCCACCCGGACCGCCGTCGGCACCACCACTTGGATCGGGGCGGCACGGCGCTTGCGGCTCGCCACCACCTGGACGTGGCTCACCACCTGGCGGTGCTTGCGGTGAGCAGGATCCGCCAGGGCCTGGACGGCTTCGTTGTCCAGGATCACAAGCTGACTCATGCCGCTGGAAGGGCCCGCGCTTCAGCCCACAGCAACACTTCATCAGGGCTAGCGTCCGGGTGGTGGGCGGAGATTTCGTCGGCTGCCCGCCGCAGCCGCTCAGGCTCAGCCGCCAGGGGATGGCCGTCGAGCTCTGCCGTCGCGACGGCGAGATCGCCAAGCTCCGGGCGCACCTGCGGATGGTGCGCGTAGTGGTCGTCAAGCACTGCCTGCATCACGACCGCCTCCAGCGCAGCTCGCAGGGCAGCGGTTGTCAGTGCGGTCACAGACGGCGCGACGCCTAGTTCCTTGATCACTAGCGCGGCGGCATCCCGCAGCGTCGTCGGAATCCTCATCGACGTGTTGGATGTGTCCGACCCGTCGGCGTCCAGAAGGATGTTGATCCGCTCGATGGCTGCCGATACATCCATGAGGAGATCGTACCACATAACTGTGGTACATGTAGGCCAATCAACCCGGGCCAGCGTGGCCATAGACAACCTGGGCCAGCGAGCCTAGTAGCGTCGGCCCCCCACGTGATGTGGCGGACGGTGGGCACACGCAACCTTCGACCACGGACCGCTATGACCCAGGCCCGCTGCTAGTACTCGTCATCTGACCGCGAACCGCTGCCGCGTACCATCGTCCCATGTCACGTCGCCTCGCCGCCGCCAGCGCCAGCGACCTGAGGCAGGCCGAGCGCGACATCCGCGGCCGGGTCGGCGACGACCGGTCGCTCGATTTCGCGGCGATGGCCGCGGTATCGAACATCTACCGGGCCGCGAACGTGATCCGCAATCACATGGAGCGGCAGGTCCTGGCCGACGAGGATCTCTCGTGGGCGGCGTTCACCGTGCTGTTCGTGCTGTGGATCTGGGGTGACCAGCAGACCAGGCACCTGGCCGACGATGCCGGGGTCACCAAGGGCACGCTCACCGGCGTGCTGAAGACCCTGGAGAAACGCGGCCTGACCAGGCGGCGCGCGCACGACGCGGACGGGCGGCTGGTCCTTGTCAGCCTGGAGCCCAAGGGCGCCGCGGTGATCGAGCGGCTGTTCCCCGCCTTCAACCAGGGCGAGACGGCTGTCAGCAGCGGGCTGACCGAAAAGGAAAAGGACCAGCTCGCGGCGCTGCTGCGCAAGATCATCCGATCCGTGGAGGACAGCAAGGGGTCGGCCTCGCAGGGCAGCGGCTCGACCGGCATTCCGGTAGCTACAGAGCCCGCCGCCCGCAACTCGTCGTGATCACGAACTTTTGTTGTCCGGCAAGGTCCGGTGATCGTGGACGCTTTTCAGATCATGGTCGATTGTCAGCGCGAGCGACTGAGAATCGTCCGTGATCTGACTAACGTCCGCGATCATGAAGCCGGGCTGCCCGGCTAGCCAGGCAGCGCGCTGACTGCCGGAGCGGACCGGGCCAGCCGCAGCGCGCTGCCGACCAGCTGGTCGGCGCGGGCCCTGGCGGCGGGCTCCTCCGCTCGGGTCTGGGCGTGCAGCTCGTCGGGGTCCTGGCCAGCCTCGCGCACCTCGCTCCGCGCTCCCGATTCCAGCCACAGCCCGAGCTGGTCACCGTCGACCTCGGGGTGGAACTGCACGGCCAGGTGCCGGCCGACAGCGAACGCCTGCACCCCGATCTCGTTGCTGGCCAGGATCGTCGCATGGGCCGGCGGCTCGCACCTGTCGCCGTGGAACTCCAGCCAGGGGCCGGGCGGGATCACCTCCTCCTCGACCGAGTCGATCATCGTCCAGCCGAGCTCCTTGCGGGCGGCCGCCACCACCTGGCCGCCGAACACGGTGCAGAGCGCCTGCGCGCCGAAGCAGATCCCGAGTACCGGAACTCCCGACTCGTCGGCGGACCGCAGCCAGGCCAGTTCCTGCTCGATCCAGCTCGCGTGCTCCTGGTCGTAGACCGAGGGGATGGCGCCGAGCACGACGATGTGATCAGCGCCGCCGACTGGCGGGAGCGGGCCATCGTCGGGGAACAGGTGCGTGCTGAGATCGGCGCCGCGCGCGGTGAACGCGTCGGCGATAAAACCAGCCGAGTCCTCGGCGTGATGCCGGACGACGATGACGCGCATGGTCGGCTCTTCCATTGCCGCTCATTTCGTTTGGTGCCAAACTATCTGCCATGACTGTGCCGGCCGACCCGCGGGGGCCGGCCGACCCGGGGGGCCAGCCGACCGGACGGGGCCCGTCGATCTGACCGACCTGGACATGTGGGCGTGCGGTGTCCCCTACGTGGAGTTTGCCCGCTTGCGCAGCCAGACGCCAGTGGTGTGGTCCGACGAGCCGTCTGGGCCGGGCTTCTGGTCGGTGCTCCGCTACGAGGACATCGTGACGGCGAGCCGCGACGTCCGGACGTTCTCCTCGTCCCGCGGCATCTCCTTCGAGGACCCGACCGACGAGGACATGGCGGCCAGGCGGACGATCATCGACACCGATCCGCCCGACCACACGAAGCTGCGCAAGATCCTGTCGGGCAGCTTCACCCAGCGGGCGGTGGCGGTCTACCAGCACTTCGTCGAGGTCCTCACCGAGGAGGTCCTCGACGCCGGGCTGACCAGCGGGCCGTTCGACTTCGTCGACGCGGTCGCCAAGGACGTTCCGATCCGCGTGCTGGCCCGGATCATGGGGCTGCCGGCCGGCGACCTGCCGCTCTTCATCGACCTCGGCGACCGGCTGATCGCCAACGCCGACCCCGACATCACCGACGTGGTGTGGGGGCGCGACGACACGGACGCCTACCGCAGGTTCCCGTTCCGCAGCCCGTACGGCAAGCAATTGTTGGACCTGGGCCGCGCCATCGTGCATGACCGGCTCGGCTCGCCGGGCGATGACCTGCTCTCCGCGCTGCTGCGCGCCGAGGTCGACGGCGAGCGGCTCAGCGAGACCGACCTGGACAACTTCTTCTCGATCATGGTCGTCGCCGGGAACGAGACGACCAGGATCGCGATCGCCCAGGGGATCCTGGCCTTCTGCGAGCATCCTGAGCAGTGGGACCGGCTCCGTGCCGATCCCGGGCTGCTGGATACGGCGACCGAGGAAGTGCTGCGGTGGACCTGCCCGACGCACTTCATGCGCCGGACGGCCACGACCGGTACCGAGCTGGGCGGCGCGAGCATCAGGGCCGGCGACAAGGTGGTGCTCTGGTACGTCTCGGGGAACCGGGACGAGGCCGAGTTCGCCAGCCCGGATACCTTCGACATCGCCAGGTCACCCAACCGGCACCTGAGTTTCGGCCGGGGCGGCCCGCACCTGTGCCTGGGCGCGCATCTGGCCAGGCTCGAGATCCGCGTCGTCCTCGCCGCGCTGACCCGGCGGGTGGCCTGCTTCGAGCTGGCCGGGCAGCCGCGCCGGATCCGCTCGAATTTCACCAACGGGCTCAAGGAACTGCCGATCCGCGTCCGGCTGACCTGAGCCGGGCCGAAACGGCTGGAACGGACGGCATCGCGATGGCGCCACGGCTGCTGCTCATCCTGACCGAGAACCACACGATGCGGCCGCGGCCGGACGTCGGCGACCTGGTCGCCTTCGCCGTCGAGGCCGAGCAGGCCGGCCTCGACGGCGTGATGGTCAGCGAGCACATCGTGCTCGGGCCCTCGGCGAGCGCGGCCGGGCTGCCCGTCAATCCCAGGGACTACGCGCTGCCGGGCAACCAGGACCCGGCCACGCCGTGGCCGAGCACGGTCGTGCTGCTGAGCGCGATCGCCGCGGCGACGCGGCGCATCCGGCTGGTCGCCGGAGCGATCATCAGCCCGCTGCGGCACCCCCTGGCCCTGGCCAAGGACCTGGCCACCCTGGACCGGCTCAGCCATGGCCGGCTGATCGTGCTGCCCACGGTGAGATGGCCGAACTGGTGACGGCGCTGGTGCCGCAGCGCAGGCCGGCCCACGCCGACGAGGTCGCGGCGGTGATCGCCTGGCTGCTGTCGGACACCGCGTCCTACGTCAACGGCGCGGTGATCCCGGTCGACGGGTCAGCCGTCGCCGTCGACGTGGGCACTGTGCCGTTCGATCCCCGGGTCAGCCTGCGCGGTCCGCGGGCTGGCCGCGGTGAGGGCTGCGATGACGGCGGGGATGACGGCGTCGGCCCGGGCGTCTAGCTCGGCGGCCGTCAGCAGCTGGACCGGATGCGGGATGTAGAGCATCCGGCAGCCCGGCATGGCGAGCAGGCGGGCCTGCTCGATGGCTTCGTCGGCGAACGGCGTCGTGGCGATGCCGACGGCCGGGATCCCCCGGCGCTCCAGATGGACGAGGTCGCACACACTGCACGACGTACAGGAGCCTCAATCGGCGAGTGCCTCGACCACCAGGTCGGCACGGCCGGCGATCTCGTCGACCAGGGCCAGTGCGGCGGGCTTGGAGAAGATCTCTTTGGTTCTACGCATCGTGACCGCGCCTGCCGCCGTCAGCTGCGACTCGATCCGGTCGAGAAACTCCGCGCCCCGGTTCTTCCTGATGTCGAGCAGCGCCACCGTGCGGCCCGCGATCCCGGCCGGGCGTGGCGCGAGTGGCTCAGGTGCCCTGACCCGCTCGTCGAAGGGGCTGATGTAGTCGCGGCTCACCCTGTCCTGGCTCACGCTGTCCGAAGCCAACCTGACTCCACCTCCCGGGAGACGATCTGGGACCCCATGCCGGTGCAGGGGCCCAGGACTGCAGAGTAACGCCCGGCCTCGCCGCCGGCCACGAGGAGCACGATGGCGTCGGGCGAGGCCCACTTCGGGATCTCCGCGGCCGGGCCGGCCGCATGGACGAACGGGGTCGTCTCGCCGCGGCGCAGCTCACCGGCGGGCCGGTGCACGGCCTCGAACATGTACTCGCGCAGCCGCTGCTTGCTCCAGCCGGCGGCGCGGAACATCTCGGCATGCTCCGGGCAGATCACGAAGACCGACGGCTCGGCGAGCGGCCACCAGTTCGTCGACCACGAGGTTGCCGCCGCCCAGGCCAGGATGTAGGCGAGGTCATCCGGGGTCCGGCTGCGGTGATCGGAGATGTTCAGCGGCGCGTCGCTGCCGATCACCGTGACGACCGACTGGCCTGCGTCGAACCCGCGCTCGACGTGCAGCGGCTCCCACGGGCTGGTCTCCTCGTCCTCCGCGATGCAGCAGCCGATCTTGCCCATGTGCCCGAGCGTCGCCCGGTCCAGCCCGCCGGGCATGGCGCCGCCCGAGAGCGTGACCAGCAGCCGCACCGCCCGGCCGATGGTCAGGTTCGCCCGGAAGCCGGGCCCGAGCGCTCCCATCCCGCTGTTCAGCCCGATGGCCCGCCTGACCGGGCCGTTGACCACCACGAGCTGGCCGGCCGGCTGGGTGGTGACCGCCTGGCCGTGCAGGTTGAACGCGGGATCGAGCACCGCCCGCGCCGCTGCCACCACGACGGGGAAGTACGCCGGGCGGCAGCCGGCCAGCACCGCGCAGGCGGCCACCCGCTCGAGCGTGGCCTCGCCCATCGACGGCGGCACGAAGCCCAGGGAAATCGACCCGTCGGCACGGCCCAGCATCGCCTCGACGCGCTCCGGAGTCGGCGGCACGACCGGCAGCCCATCGGTCCAGCCGCGCTCGAACATCTCCTCCATCTCGTCGTCGGCGCGCTGGCTGGAGATCGCCGCCGCGATCTCAGGGTCGATGGCGGCCTTCGACGAGCAGCCCGGCTTGTGCCGCGGCTCGGCCGGTGGCGGTGCGGCCAGCGTGGCCGTGCCGAGCGTCGCGCCGGCCTGCTCGATCAGCGCGACCAGGGCTGGCTGATTCCAGCCGACGACCGTTCCGGCGAGGATCCCGGCTTGGCCGACCAGGACCGTCGTCGGGACGGAGAGAAGTCCGTAGGCCCGCGAGGTCTCGTACGGCGGTGCCTGCGAGACCACCCGGCCGGTCCAGCCGAGCCGCCGCGCGACGCGGATGGCCACCTCGAGCGGGTCCTCGAAGACCGCGGTGGCGGTCAGCCCGGCCTGCTCCCATGACCGGCAGAGCGGGCCGAGGTTGCGCAGCGCCAGCGCCGAGGTAGGGCACTCTTCCGACACGAACACCAGGAACGCGCAGCCGCGGGCGGTGAGGTCGCCGAGCCGGACCGGTCCCGGGTCGATGCCCGTGACGGCCAGCTCTGGCGCGCGCGTGCCAGCGCCGATCCCGCCCTGCTGGCCGTCGGTCATCAGCTCCCGCCTTCGCATAGCCCAGCTTCGCATTAGCCCTGCTTCGTCCAGCCCTGCTTCGTCCAGCCCTGCTTCGTCCAGCCCCGCTTCGCTCGGCACGGCCCGACGACATTGCCGGCGAGGAGACCGGCACCTCACCACGCCGCCCGGCGTCGCATCTGGTTCGCTGTCAGCTATGACTTCAGCACCCTCGACCGAGCCGGCATTCCGGGCCGAGCCGCCGGCCTGGTTCCTGGCCGCACTCGAAGCGGACGTCCAGACCGGCTCGGTGACCGTGGACGGGACACCGATCAGCTACCGGGCCTTCGGCCCGCCCGCGGACAGCGGAATCGTGCTCGTGCACGGCGGCGCGGCGCATGCCCGCTGGTGGGACCACATCGCGCCGCTGCTGGTTCGCGGCACCCGCGTGGTCGCCCTCGACCTGTCCGGTCACGGCGACAGCGGCCGGCGTGACGTCTACACCCTGGATCACTGGGCGCACGAGGTTCTGGCCGTGTCCGGCGCGGCCGGCATCACCGACCCGCCGGTCGTCATCGGGCACAGCATGGGCGGGTTCGTCGCGCTGCGGGTCGCCGGCCTGTACGGCGCCCAGATCGAGGGGGTCGTGGTCATCGACTCCCCCGTTCGCGACATCACGCCCGAGGAGCATGCCGCGCGCGACCAGCGGGCATTCGGCCCGCTGCGGGTGTACCCGACCCGGGAGGCCGCCATCGCCCGGTTCCACCCGATCCCGGATCAGCCGGCCCTGCCCTACATCGCCGCGCACGTGGCGGAGACATCGATCCGCCCGGTCGAAGGCGGCTGGAGCTGGAAGTTCGACCCGCGGGTCTTCGCCAGGCCGCCGCTCACGCCGGCGCTGCTGACCTGCTTCGACTGCCGGGTGGCGCTGTTCTCCGCCGAGCACGGCATCGTCTCGCCGCAGACCAGCGAGCTCATGTACGACCGGCTCGGCCGCCGGGCCCCGCTGATCGAGATCCCGGCCGCCGGGCACCATGTCATGCTCGATCATCCGATCGCACTGGTCACCGGAGTCCGCACGCTGCTCGCCGACTGGGAGCACTCCACGCCCGCCAGCAAGCGGGCCTAACCGGAAAGACGGCCAGGCCCCGCGGGAATGGCCACCGCCGCTCCTTATTCGGTGCATGGTGCGATCCCGGCAAGGGTACGTCACCGCTATAGAAGCGGATTAAGTTCGCATTCTGTCGACCTTTAGCGGCGACGTCAGACGGAGAGCGGATGAATGCTCAGCGAGGTCACGAGTCACCCGACGATCTGGTGCTGACTCATACCCTCGAGAAGCTGCGGACGCGCGGCGGCCTGACCGCTGCGAGACTGCAAGCCGGAGCGACCGGAGTCGCCGCGCCGCTGATGGGGCTCGCCGCGGTGCGGAGGTACGCGAACGTCCACGAGGTCGGGCTCGCACCTGCCGCCATCAGCGTGGTCGCGGAGTGCATCAGGGATGCTCTCGACGGAAGCCACCGCATCGTGGCCGACGCCGTCCTCGGCTTGGGCGTCTTCTCCGGCGCGCATTACCGGCAGCGGATCGATCCGGGTGTCATCGACGCGCTGCGGTCTGACCTGCTGAGCCGACGACGGCGGACGCTACTCATGAACTGGGACCGCCTGCACGAAGCACACGGCATCCCGGCCGGCGAGATGCCGAGCGACCGCGTTCTCCGCGGGACCCTGGAGAAAGCCGTCCTGACCGAGCTCGCCCGTCAGCTCGTTCGGCGCGAGGTCTACTCGCTGGGTTCGAAGAGCGTCGTCATGCCAGGTCAGAGCACTCTCCCGCAGGACATCCACGGACGGAGCGCCAAGGGCCGCGTGATCGTGGTCGGCGGGGCGGTGATGGATGCCACGTTCCGCACCAAGGTGCTGCCGGAGCGGGAGACATCCAGGGAGGCGCACGACTTCGACCTGTCGCCAGGCGGCAAGGGACTCACCCAGGCGGTCGCGGCGGTCCGGCTCGGCCTGGACGTGTCGCTGCTCGCGGCCGTGTCCGACGACCGGTTCGGGCAGGAGATCGTCGAGTACCTGCAGGCCGAGGGCGTCGACACCTCCATGCTGAAGGTGGTCGCCGACACGCGGACCCCCTTTACCGGCGTCGTCGAATTCGAGCTCGGCGACAGCATCGCGGTGAACTGGCGCAATGAGCGGGAACTGCGGCTCGACATTCGAGACGTGGAGCGCTTCGAATCGCAGCTGATCGCGAGCGACGCCGTGCTCGTCACATTCGAGCCGCCGCGAGAAAGCGTTCAGCGAACGCTGGCCCTGGCGTACGGAGCGGCCGGGCGCCGGCCACTGCTCATCGTCACGCCGGGTAATCCCTATCCCGACGGAAGCGTGTCAGGCCAGGCACTTTCCCAGATTGACTACCTGGTGGCCCACGCCTGGGAGCTCGGGCATTATGCGCCGCCAGACCGGGACACGTTTGATCTTGATGCCGTTGCCCGCCGGATACTGGCCTACGGCGTGGAGACGCTGTGCATTCCCACCGGTGGCGGATGCACGATCTACTCAGAAACGACATTGGGCACTTTTACCGTGCCCACCTTTCCTTCCGCCTATAAGGAATCCTCGGCCGCGAGGGATGCGTTCTGCGCCGCGCTCGCGGCCAAGCTCATCGAAGGTGAGCGGGAGTTCTCCGAGCATGTGGCCCTGTGGGCTACCGCCGCGATGGCGGCCGCCACCGCGGACTACCCGCTGCCCAACCCGATGCCCGACCGGCAGCGGGTCGAACAGCTGCTCAGCCGGTCACGGTTCACGGTCTCCCCGCGCGCCTTCGGCGAAACGGGGACCGGTGACGCACGGGCCAGCAATGCGGCGCTCAACGATGCGGCGGCCAGCGATACCGGGCCCAGCGATACCGGGGTCAGCGATGCAGGCGATGGGGCGGGACTGCCTCTGTCTCCCCGGTTAGACGGCAGCAGAAAATCATCGATTCCCGGAGCCGGGCCCGGCTCTGCTCGAATCGGTCATCCGGATACTTCTCCTGCAGTTCGGCGATATTAGAGGTACCGAAGGTCTGCCTCAGCTGACGCGGGGTGGCGTATCTTCGCTCGTGATACAGATACGGCCGTGGCTGAACCCTGAACCATTGCTGCCAGTTCGCGGCCCGGTAGCTCGATCCGCTAAATCCCAGATTAGGGTCCACCGCCGTGATAAGCAGGTCGATGTCCTGACCACTGCGTCGCAGTGTACTCCGGACCCTCGATAGCAGAAACGAGATCACATTAGGCGGCGCCGCATTGCGTGAATAGACCCGGGATGTATCCCAGGTTCTGCCGTGCGGGATTCCGAACCTGCTCTGGAGCTGGTTCCCGATGCGCCGCCACTCCAGCGGCGACACACTGCACAAGGTGACCGGAAGCCCGTCTGCCGGGTCGACCAGAGCGAAGTTAAGTGAGTCTGGCCGACCGCTTTTAAGGTAATGCAATGACGAGAAGATAGCCTCTGCGGCTGCCGCTTCGACGGGCCCGAATACCAGGTCCTGCAGCTCCGACTTCCCGGCCGAGATCAGGTTCCTGGCGGCATAGCTGTCCTGGCGCAGGATCCTGGCACTGTGGAAGAGCTCGCGCTCCACCTGCGTCCTCGTGACCTCGCCGCGCGCGTTTGCTACTCGCGGCAGGTGCAGCAGGGTTCGGACGCTGAGCGCGCGCGGATCTACCTTCATCTTCCCTGCCGTGTCGGCAACCAGGCCGGCAAAGACCGGCTCAGGCGCGCAGCATTCGCTCAGCAGCAGCTTGGCTGGCGGATCGGGCAGGCGGGCGGGGAGTGTCGGCACGACAGCGGCGCCATGCCGGTCAGAGACGGGCAGCACCTCATCGGCAACAAGAGTCGGCACGCCGTGATTCTAGGGCCTTGCGGTTGGTGCGCACTTGTTAACGTGCCGAAGTCGCCGGACGGCCCGGGCTCTTTCTCGCCAATCCAGGGCACCGCGCCGCGGCGGCCTCACCGTCTCGCGCAATTGCCGCCAGCTGGCACGGGGCACGCCACCTGGAGCCGTGCGATTGCCAACTGGCAGCAGCGCGCGGCTAATAGCGCACTCAATTGGCGAATCAGCCGCCAATATTGGTGATTGACAGCCTATTGGCGTCACGTTCAATGAATATAGCAGCATTGTAAATAGAGGTAATGAGCGTACCGCACCCGCTTCTGCTTACCGGCTGCCGCCCCCGCAGACGCGGGCAACAGGAGGGAGGTTACGCGATGACACAGAGCGGTTTCATGATCGCGGTGCTGCTGGTAGCCGTGCTCATGATCTTCATCTGGCGACAGGTACTCAAGCTGGTCGCCGCCGCGGCGGTTACGGTCTTCTGTCTCGGCCTTTACCACCTAGTCCAGATCATGCACTTGTA
This sequence comes from Streptosporangiaceae bacterium, assembly GCA_035532775.1. GTDB lineage: Bacteria > Actinomycetota > Actinomycetes > Streptosporangiales > Streptosporangiaceae > Chersky-822. The sequence continues at coordinate 1,613 of DATKQH010000373.1, read as the reverse complement.
ACCAGTATGGCGTCACCACGAGACGGCCGTCTCAGGTGGCAAGCCGGCGGCACCAGAGCCGCTGGTGCGCGTCGAGAACGGCGGCGCAGTCCGCGTCCTCGCGCGGCAGCAGCGCAACGATGACGTCGGCCTCCTCCGCGAGCCGGCAGACGCCCGACGAGACGAGCGGGCAGCCCCGGCCAGTCGAACCTCGCGGGCCCAGGCACACCCGGACGACATTCCCGCCTGACCGCAGTGCCGCGACCCGGTCGCCGTCGAACCAGCTGCGCTGCTCGACCAGGATCCGCTGACCGGGGGCGTCAGCTGGCCAGGCAGGCATGCCGCCCGCCGCGGAGATCTCCAGGCTCGCGACCGATAGGTCGGTAGGCGCCGCCAGTACCCAGCCGTACGGTTCGAGCAGATGCAGCATCGGGCCATTGGTGAGGTTGACGACCGCCTGCAGCCGCATGAGCCCGGACTCGCTGGCCCGCTTGACGAGCTCGCCGAGCAGCAGGTGCCCCAGGCCGGTGCCCTGGTACCTGTCGAGGACAGCGAGCGCCAGCTCGGCCACGCCCGTACCCGCAGGCGCGTACCGGGCCTCGGCGGCCAGATGTCCTGGATCGCCGGCGGCCGCCGCGACGATGCTCACCGTCCCGGGTGGCGCGATCCGGGCCAGGCGGGCCAGCAGCGCGGGCGCGCAGGCGCCGTTGAACCGGCTGCGGACGGACTCCGGCGACAACTCCGTGAACAGCGCGGCGATCGCGGGGACGTCGTCCGGCCCGGCAGTGCGCAGCACGACCGCCCGCCCGTCCTTGAGCTGGTATTCCGCTGTCCCCGGCATGAGCGCACCATACGACCGGCCGCGCCGCCGGCCTAGGGCCTAACGGCCCGACTGGCCCGGGCGGCGCTTCGCCACCCGATCCCGCATACCGGCGACGACTACAGCCGGGCAGCGGCGGCGAGGCGGCTGGAGTTCGTCAGGGACGGCGCCCGGGCGGGCCCCGAGCACCTCACCTCCTACTCCCTCGAGCCGGCCATGCTCGCTGGCAACGTCGAGAACTTCGTCAGCGGCAGGCCCTAGCTAGGACCGATCGGGATCGCCGGCCCGCTCCTGGTGAACGGGGAGTACGCCGGGGGGTTCTACGTCCCGCTGGCCACGACCGAGGGGACGCTGGTCGCCAGTTACAACCGCGGCATGAAGCTGCTGCACCGGGCAGGCGGCGTCACCACCACGGTGATGGACGACGTCATGCAGCGCGCGCCGGCCTTCGGATTCGACAGCGCCAGGCAGGCCCGCGCCTTCGGCGAGTGGGTCACGGTCAATTTCGACGCGATCGCCCGTGCCGCGGAGGCCACCACCAGGACCGGCAGGCTGCGCGACATCGAGCAGTTCTCGGCCAGCAGGTTCTTGTTCCTCCGGTTCAACTTCACTACTGGTGATGCCGCCGGGCAGAACATGGTCGGCAGGGCAACCTGGCAGGCGTGCAACTGGATCCGCGGCCGGTACCCGGGCGTGCGGCAGTTCATCCTCGAGTCCAACCTGGCCACCGACAAGAAGAGCTCGCACATCAACGTGCTGCACTCGCGCGGCAAGCGGGTCACCGCCGAGGTCACGATCCCGGCCGCGCTGATCC
>DATKQH010000372.1:0-9863 GCA_035532775.1 Streptosporangiaceae bacterium | reverse complement strand
AGGGGCACGGGGACATCCCGGCGATGAAGGTGAACCTCGCCGGGAACCGGGCCGTCGAGCCGGACCGGGCGATTGTGATGTCGCCGTCGCGCAGCGGCTGGCGCAACACGTCCAGCACGCTGCGGGCGAACTCAGGGGCGTTGGCCAGAAACAGCACCCCGCGGTGGGCTAGCGCGGCCTCGCCCGGCCGGATGATCCCCGAGCCGCCGCCCGCTATCCCCGCGGGGGTGGCGGTGTGGTGCGGAGCACGGAACGGCGGGCGGGTGACCTGCGCGCGGCCCGGCCCGAGCAGCCCGGCGGCCGAGTAGATCGCCGATACCTTCAGTGCGTCCTCGGGACTAAGCAGGGGCAACAGCGCGGCCAGGCCGGCCGCCAGCGCCGGGATGCCGGTACCGCGCGGGCCGGCCAGGCCCAGGTGGTGACCGCCCGCCGCGCTGACCTCCGCCGCCAGCCGCACCAGCGGCCCGGCCCCAAGGCCGGCCAGGCCCACTGCGGGCGGGACATCAGGGGCGGGGACCTCCGGCTGGCTGACGGGCGGCTCGCCATGCAGGCAGGCGAGTACCGCCCGCAGGGAACGGCATGGGACCACGGCCAGGCCGGGCACCATCATCGCCTCGGCCGCGTTCCCGGCCGGAACAACCGCCCGGGTACACCCGGCGCTCGCCGCGGCGGTCAGGGCGGGCAGCACCCCGCGGACCGGGCGCAGGCCGCCATCCAGGCCCAGCTCGCCGACAAACACGCACGCGCCGACCGCGTCCCCGGGGATCACCCCGGCCGCCGCGAGCACCGCGATGGCGATGGAAAGGTCGAAGCCGCTGCCGTACTTCGGCAGGCTGTCCGGGAACAGGCTGACGGTGATGGCGCGCGGGGGCCAGGGCAGTCCGCTGTTGAGGACGGCGGCCCTTATCCGGTCGCGGGTCTCGCGGGTCGCGGCGCCGGGCAGGCCGAGGACGCCGAAGGACGCCGAAGGACGCCGGGCCGCGGCTGCTCTCCGCGCGGACCTCGACGAGGTAGCCGCTGCTGCCGATGACAGCTGCCGCGCGGGATCCGCGCGGTGCCAGGGCCGGAGATCGGTGGATTGGTCATGGTGACGTACTCCAATCAGCAGAAAGCCCGCCAGCCGGGCCGGCTGACGGGTCAATGGACGTGGTTGAGGGCAGAAGGCCGCGGCGCCGGGACGGTCCGGCCCCGCAGCGCCCGCAGGGAGGATCAGGAGACAGGCGGGGCCGCCAGCATTCGCGCTGACGGCCCCGCGGTGGTGCGGTCAGGCCGCGGCACCCTCCGCTTCGTGACCGGCGTCAGTGCAGTCCGGGACGCCGCCATCTGCGTCGCTGGTGTCGTCGCCGCTCGCCGGTCCGGGCAGACCGGGACCGGGGTCGCCGGTGGCCGGAGCACCGCCGGGCGGGGTGTCGCCGGTGTAGGGGGTGCCGTCGGCGACGGCCTGCTCGATGTCGGAGAGCTGGTAGCCGAGGCTGCTGAGGAACGCCAGGTAACCGCCGGCCCCGTCGCGAGGACACGGGCTGTACCGGCCGTCGGCCCGCCACGTGTTCCTGCCCTCCCCTTCGGTCATCGCCAGCTCATACGCAGTGACGATCGGGCCGAGCATCAGCAGCGGGAGGCGGCCCGTCGTGGCGGTCTCGCAGCTCTCCAGCATCCGGGTGGCCGGCTGGCCGGCGATCTCACCGAACGTCGGCCGGTGGGGCGCGGCGGCCAGGCCTGAGCGCAGCGGGTCCGGCATGGCCAGCAGCTGCCGGGCGACGAACTGAGCGACCTCACGCGGCGCGGCACGCCGGGCGAACAGCCCGGTGAGCCACCGGCGGCGGACCTCGCCGGCCGCCGTCCACGCCTTGTTCCCTGCACCACCAGCCGGCGGCCCGGATCGGGCGCCCCAGCACCCGAAGGCCCTGCCGGGTCCGGCAGGCCGGCCGCTCCGGACGTGTCGCCGACATCCGGGGTGACCGGAGCGCCACCCGGGTCGCCGCCGCGGACGGCATGCCCGTGCGCTGCCGGGTCGGTGCAGTAGTGAACCGGGGAGGCCAGGTCCCAGGAGCGGAAGAACGTGCCCCGGCCCGGGCAGGCCGCGTGCGACTCGCCGGTCAGCTCCTGCCCGTCGTGCCGCAGCCCGGTCAGCGGATGCGTTCCGGGCGGCAGCGCGTCAGCGACCGTGAACCCGGCGGCCTCCAGGTCGCCGCGCAGCCGCCGGTGCTCGGCCTGCTCCGCGCGCTGCTGGCGGAGCCGCTCCGCCTCGTGCTCGAACCTGCCGCCCCGGGCCGCCGCCGCGAGCCGGGACACCGCCCGCGGGTCATCCTCGAACTCGGACACGACCGCGAGCTGGTCGAGGCTCAGCTGGTAACCCAGCTCATCCAGCGCCGACCGGGTATCCGGCGACAGCTTCGCCGCGGTCACCCCGGCCGGCTTCAGGCCGGTGGCCTTCCGGATCCGCGCCCGGGTCGCGCCCGCCTCCCGCGCCGCGAACAGCGCATCGGCCTCCTCCACCGGCGCCAGCGGGTTCCGGTGCCGGTGCGCCGTCCACATGTCCAGGAACTGCCCCGGCTCATCCCCGGCCCGGTCCCCCGCGAGGTCCGCTGGCACCTGAGCCAGCCCGGCCCGGACTGCGGCCGCGAGCCGCCGGTGCCCGTCGATCACCCGGTACCCGCCATCCGGATCGGGCGTAACCCGCAGCGGCACCAGGACGCCGTTGGCCTGCACCGAGGCTAGGAACTCCGGGTTCAGGTCCAGGTCCCGGCGCACGTTCCCCGGGTGGGTGGTCAGCAGTGCGACCGCGATCACCGGCCGCGCCGCGACGCCGCCCGGGTCGGGCTGCCCGCTGCCGGCGGCCTGCTCAGCACCGTCGGTCTCGGCAGCGCCGGTACTCCCGGCCGGCTGATCGGGTTCCGGCATGTCCGGGGTGGTATCGGTAAAGGCTGACATGGAGAAAGTCCTTTCGTTCGTAACGGGCGCGCCGGCGTCCAGCCGGCACGGAAGGTCAGGCCGCGTCCCCGCCAGCGGGACCAGAGGGGTGCAGGGCGCGGCCGTCGAGAGTGACGGTCAGGGCGTCGCACTCGGCGGCGGTCTTGGTGCAGATCTCGATCAGCAAGCCCGGCCCGGCCGGGGCCTGACGGACGAACACCGAGGCGTCCCCGGCCTGGACACAGGCCACCGGCCAGCCCAGCGCCGTCTCCGTCACGGAGATCTCGATATCGCGGGCCGCGACCATCGGCCGCCCGCTGCGGGCCAGGATCTGGGCGATGTCCGCCAGCGCCCCGCCGCCCAGCTCAGTGCTAGTCAGCAGCGCGTGAATGTCATTCAGCGCCGCGGTATCGGTGTAAGCGGACGGCGCGCGGGAACGCAGCGGCGTCACTGTCCGGTCGTGCATGACTGGCCTCCAGCGGGGGTGACGGAAAACGGCTCTCCCCGCGCGTCGTCGCGCGGGGAGAGCCGTGATCCGGGACGGGTTAGAGGGTGGCGGCGATCTCCAGGGCACGCAGGCCCTGGGACTCCATCTCATGGGCGGCGTCCGCGTCGGGCAGGGTCTGGGCGACGCTGGTGACGGCGTGCATCACCCCGCCGGCCGTGACGTCGCCGCCGCGGATGAAGTGGGTCAGGATGTCGGCCTGCTGGGCATCGGTGAACCGCAGCCGCTGGCTCACCGTCTTGACCGCCTCGGCCGGGTCGGCGACGGGGTGCCCGGCGGCCTTCTCCATCTCCCGGACGGCGGCCTGCACGTAGGCGAGGTCCAGGAACGCCGCGACGGCGTCGGTGGTCTTAGCCGTGATCAGCGCCAGGGTCTTGTCCTGGGTGTTCCCCGACCAGGTGATAATGCCCTCGTCGTGACGCTCGCCCAGGTGCACGGCCCGGGTGGCGTCGCGGGTGATCGTCATCCCGTTGCGGCAGACCTGGACCACCAGCCGCGGCGTCAGGGTGAACGCCCCGCACCCCGTCTCGCTGTTGCTGAGCACGAACCCGGCGAACACCACCGGGCTATCCGCGCCGGCGGCGCCGGTGAACGGGCTGCGATACCCGGCCAGCAGCGCCGGGGCCAGCACCGCGACGTCCTCGCAGACCACCCGCACGTACATCCGCCGGTCCGTCAGGTCGCAGCCGTCGACCTCGACAGGCAGCCCACACCCGCGGATCCCCTCCAGGGCCGCCATCAGCACGTCGAGACTGTCGATGATCTTGTACCCGTCGGACAGGAACGCCCGCGCCGCTCCCCCGCCGTCCTCGCCGCGCAGGCAGCGGACCAGGAACCGGCGGTCATCGCTGCCCAGCCACCCGTTCACGTTCGCGTCGTACAGGGCCGGCCGCTGCTCGCGCAGCCGCCGCAGGTACGCGGCTGGGATGCCGAGAACTTGTCAGCGATGCCCTGGTCGCAGACCTCGGTCGGCAGGTAGGTCCCGGCCGTCATCGTCACCCCGTCCGTCCCAGCACCGGGGCGCTGTCGCTGATCACCAGCTGCGCGCCAGCGGCGCGGATCGCCTGGGCCGGGGCCACGATGTCGGCCTTGCGGGCCTGCTGGTCGCGTAGCAGCGCCGCCAGGTCGGGCAGCGCCGCGTTCCGGATGCCCGAGGGCATCGCGGCAGCATCAACGGTCATGAGCACGTCCTTTCTCCCCGGGCCCAGTCAGGCCCGGCCGGGCGGCAGGGGGCCTCCCGGTAGCCAGGCAGCCGCGCCGCGCCGCCGGGATCCGGCCACCGGCCGCCCTGGGCGGACAAGATGTTTTGCGCAGCAAAAGATCTCTGGGCACCCGGAGGCGAGCGCAGCGAGAGGCCGGTTGCGGGGACCAAGGCAGTGGCGCACGCTGGCCTGGCCGGGAGGACCCCCGCCCGGACGGTGGTGATTTCGCCACGAGCGGGCAAACGGTGACCGCTGAGAACGAATCGTCCAAGGGTCCAGCAGGGATGTCCGTGCCATAGAAGCGTGCCTTGCCGCCAGCGCCTAGGCCCGTGGCTGCCGCGCCAGGCGGCGGCCTCATTCTCTCCGTCGCCGGTCTCACCGGTGGTACCGGCCGGAGTTCCTCATCAGTGCGGGGGTCCGCCCGCTCGACGTCGTCCACGCCCCTACGGCGGCATCCGGGCTCAGCGGCGATGAGTTGAAACACGGGGAGCTGCCCGTCGGCCCGTCTACCGGACCTCGCCTCCGCCTAGCCGACTGGCAGTTGCGACACCGCTCCGTACTCGTATCGAAGTGTCGTACACATTATTTCGTGTACGATCTGACCATGTCTCAACTGGGCCAGCTCATCGAGGGTGCTCGGACGCGCCTGGCGCTCAGCCAGGAGGCACTAGCTGGCCTGCTGGATGTGAGCCAGCAAACTGTCAGCCGATGGGAGCAGGGACGATCTCGCCCGCGGCCACAGGTCATGACGGAGTTGCTCAAGATCCTGGACATCGACGCTGCCGAATTGGCAGCGGCGTCGAGCGGTCCTATGCCGCCTACTGCGACCGCTGTCAGAGGGAGCAGCCTTGCCAATGACTCAGGACCACAGCGGCCGCTGGCGGCGCTGCTATCCTTCCCGAATCTGGCCCCGGAGGAGTTCGAGCGCGCTGTCGCTGACCTCATGCAGTGTCACTTTCCCGGCGCCAAGGTCAGCCAGCTAGGTAGTCAGGGCGACGACCAGCGTGGTTTCGACATACTCGTCGTGGAACCGGACGGGCACCGCATCGGCGTTCAGTGCAAGCGGGTGAAGCAGTTCGGCCCGAAGCGAGTAAGGGCAGCAGCGGAGGCGGCCGAGCTTGACGTAGACGACTCGTTCCTCGTCCTGTCGTGCAAGGCCACGGCCGCAGCGCGCTTTGAGCTGGATCAGCATGCCGGATGGCAGCTATGGGACCGCGTCGACCTGTCCCGGCTCGTCAGGTTCCTCGATCCCGAGCCTCGCCTGCAGATGGTGCGTACTCATTTTCCTAATCAGATTGAGGCTTTCCTGGGCCTGAGTTCCGCCCGCGCGTGGCTTTCGGCTGAGCAGTTCTACCGCCCGTCACCCCACGTCCTCCTAGATCACCGGCAGGCGCTGGTGGGCCGGACTCAGCTGGTTGACGAGATCGTCAGCTGGGTCAGCGATCCCGCCAGGAGCGAGATCGCGATGCTTTTCGGGCGCGGCGGCCTCGGTAAGTCCAAGGTGCTGTGGGAGGTAGCGTCTTACGCGGCGGCTGCGGAAATCCACGTCCGATTCCTGGCCATCGGGCAGCAGCCCGTGGCCGGCGACTTCGAACAGCTGCCCCGAACTGGCTCGCTGCTTATCGTGCTTGACGACGCTCACGCCGTCGAGCACGTCGCCGGAATCATCTCGCAGCTGTGGCTGGCTCGGCCAGGAGCCAGGGTGCTCCTGGCTGCGCGGCCATACGGCAGGACCGAGCTCGACACCGAGCTATGGCGACTCAACCAGGCGCCGCGCGCTCCGAGCCGGTGGGAGCTAGAAGATCTCACTCATGCTGAGGCGGCCGAACTCGTGGCAGGCCTGATCTCGCGTCCGGTCCATGATCCCTTCACGCAGCAAGTCGCCGCGATTAGCCGCGACTGTCCCTTCATAGCGGTAGTGGCGGCCGACTTGTACAGGCGCGGGGAACTGAAGGCCAGGACTCTCGTTTCAGACGCAGCCCTGCGCGGTGATGTCTTCCGCCGGTTTGCCGATCACATGACGGGACTGGCGGGCGGAGTGGAAGCTGCCGAGCGCCGCTCGGTGCTGGAGGCACTCGCGATCTTCCAGCCGGTCCGGCTTGATAACCCGGACTTCGAAGCCGCCGTGACCGGACTCGCTGGCCTCCCCTCATGGGATGCGGTTAATGGCCGCATCCGCGACCTCGAAGATGCCGGGCTGGTGCTGCGCCGCCACATGACTGCTGTCCGTGTCATTCCCGACATGTTCGCTGATGTCTTGGTCGGTAACGCCACGTACGACGATCGGTCCGGGTTGCCGACGTCATTCCTTGAGCGTGCCCAGCGGGCGGCCAGCGGCACCGCGCTGCTGCACCTGCTGGTCAATGCCTCCCGGATCGACTGGCAGGCACGGAACAGCTCCTCCAAGCGAGTCACCGTAGTTGAGGACCTCTGGGCAGCTCTGCGCAAGCAACTCCTGGGCGGCAGCTTCGATGAACAGGTCAGCCTTCTGCAGCTGGTGGCGCGCATCGCCTACTTCCAGCCCGACCTAGCGCTGCAGCTCGCTGAAGCCATCCTTGACAAGGACAACCAGCCGCAGGCTGATGCCGCGGAGCAGCGCTGGGCCGCGACACGCGCCGACGTCATCAATGCCTCCGTCCCGGTCCTCCAGAATGTCGCCTTCCACCATAATTACATGCGGCCCGCGCTCGACCGGCTGTGGGAGCTGGCCATCAAGGACAGCCGTCCCCCTAACAGGCACCCGGAGCATCCGCTTCGTGTTCTCCAGGAAATCGCAGACCTGCGTGCGGGTAAACCATTCGAATACATCCACGCCTTGATCGACGCGGCAGCAGAATGGCTGACGACTCCAGCCGGCATTTCGCCGTTCGATGTCCTCGAACCGATCCTGGCCGCGGAGGGCAGCTATCAGGTCTCCACAGAGTCAGCGCTGACCCTCGGCTCATTCCGGATCGACCCAGCCTCGTTGCGACCGCTGCGGCAGCGCGTCATCGATCTCGCCTTCACGTACGCGGAATCCTCAGACATCCCCTCCGCTGTCCGCGCGGTCAACGCCCTCGGGCACGCGATCCAAGGTCCAGGGATGTACAGCCGGCCGGTCTCCCTGGAGGAGAAGGAACTTTGGGCTCTGGAATTCCTAGCGGTAATTGACCATCTCGGTCGGCTCGGCGCCGACCCGGCTCTCGATCCGGCGACCCGGGTTGCGGTCCGCGAGATATTGGGCTGGCACGCTGACCACTCAGATACAGCGACCAAAGAGGCCGCCGAGGCCGCCCAGGCCCAGATAGTCACCACCGCCGAAGACGACCTAGCTGCTTACATTCACGATGGCTGGAGCCAACTGGCGGGACGGGCCGGACAGAGCTTCCTGGAAGCCGAGCGCGGCCAGCAGGTCGAATTTGGCCGCGCGGTGGCCGCGATCTCCAACGGTCATGCCGAGCAGGACGTGCTCGACAAGCTGGAGCATCGGCTGCGCGTCGAGCGAATGACGTCCGAGCGACTCGACGGGGCCGTGCCGTTTATCGCCTTCTTCCTTGCCGGTGGGCCCACAGCCGCGAGCTCGCTGTGCGAGAGGATTCTCGCCGGCGACCTGCCAGAACTCGCGACCTTCGCTGGTCATGCCATAGGCGCCCTAGCAAGCGCTGACGACGTACGAGCCATAGCCTTCGCGTCGTCAATGCTCGCCGCCGAAGACCCCGTACTGCAGCGGGGCGCGGCCGCTGGCCTGTCGTGGAATCGCGCAGGACGAGCGCGTCTCCTCCCCGGCGAGTACGACGTCCTGGCTGCCATGGCAGCTCATGACAACGACGACGTGCGGGCAATGGCAGGAAACGCGGCGTTCATCATCGGCCTGACCGACACCGCGGTCGCCCTGGACCTGCTCGCCAGGATCGAGTTCCGCGGATCACCCGGAGTGGCAGCCGGGGCACTGCGCGGATTCCTTCCTCAGGGGCCGCTGAGCTGGTCCGGCACATCCCCCGCACTGCGGACCTCGCTCTTGAACCAACTGGTGGCACTCAGCTCAATCGGCAAGTACGAGATCACGGGCGCGTTCAGCGAACTGTCAGCGATCGAACCGCTGCGCGTCACCTTGCTGCTCATCGAGCGCGTCGAACGCCAGATCCGGCTCCAGACACCCGGCTACGACGCCCTGCCCTATCACTGGAATCCCCCTCTCCGAATCCAGCAGACCACCGAACTCGGTCAGTGCCTCGCGAAAGTGCTGGACTGGATGACGCGCCTTGGCCACGACCGCGTGGGGCGTCAACTGACCGACGACGGGGCGGAGCTCTATGCGCTGGTGGCTAGCGGCTGGAATGACCAGGCACTCGCCAGTTTGAGCGAACTCGGAGACACGCCCACCGAGGCCGCGCTGGTCTCGGCTGCGCGAGTGCTCGCACACGCGCCCGTGGCGGTCCTGGCCAGACACGTCCCAGTAGTTGCCAAGCTGCTGCACCGAGCCGAGTCACTGGGCCAGGATTCCGCCGAGACGGTATTTCGCGCACTGAGCACGACGACCGGCGTGATCGTCACATGGGCCCGCGACCCGACACAGCAGGACAAGCAGGAAATCGAGCAACTACGACAGATCACGAAACGCCTGCCTCGCGGCTCCGCAGAGCGCCGGTTCTTCGCTCTGCTCACCGAGCGTACGGAACTGCATCTCAGTTGGGCTGCCCCTGATCCTGTCCGCCCTGACCATGACGGGCGAGACTGGTGATGCTCCAAGCCCCGGCGATTGTCGTTGGCGTCATCCTCATCTTCGTTCTGGCCTCAGGGCTGTTCGTCCTATGGCGTCGCGGTGCCGATGATCTTGAGGCATGGGGACACTTCGTCTCCCGCATCTTGCGCGGCGACACTCAACCCAGTGAAAGACCGCTGCATGGGTCTGGGGATGAACCGATTCCCCGGCCGCCAGCCGTGGAGCGAGCCGATGATTCAGAGTCCCCGACCCGCTAATCAGCCAGACACCACGATCAGCACGGCGTCCCGTCGAAGCGCAACCCAGCCCTCTAGAAATCCGCAGCACGCGGCTACTGCTGTACTTTGCTACTGTACGCGCCTCAGCGGGACTGCTCACTTGAGCGAAAAAACCCCTGACCTGGGTGGAGCTACGGGGATTCGAACCCCGGACCTCTTGCATGCCATGCAAGCGCTCTACCAACTGAGCTATAGCCCCTCAGGGCGCCCCGGCCTTCCGGCTGCAGCGCCACGCCAGTGTACAAGAAACCGGTCAGTCCTCGCGC
>DATKQH010000371.1:0-4296 GCA_035532775.1 Streptosporangiaceae bacterium | reverse complement strand
GGTCGACCGCCAGCACTGACGCGGACGGCAACGCGACCGTCTACGACTACACCCTGGGCACCCTCGCGGCGCAGTCGGCCTGGAACGGCGCGGCCGGCAGCACGCTCGCCTCAGAGCAGGACTACGTCCCCGACCAGACCAGCACCAGCGGCGACAACAGCGCGGGAACCCAGCTGGATGCTCGGTCACGTGTCCGCCGCCATGAGCCTGCGCTACGGACGGCTGTTCGATGCCACCGTCAGGCAAGAATACGAACGCGCGCTCACCCTGGCCAAGCAGCGTCCCGGCGCCACACCCTCCACCCGCACCAGCCTGCCCCTCGCCGACATCACCGGCGGAGCGGACTGGAAGGACACGCCGCTCATCAAGTCGCGGCTGGCCGGCGGGTTCTGCCTCCGCGCTCCAGCCCAGGGCGCCTGCACCTACGCCAACATCTGTGAGCACTGCCCCAGCTTCCACTCCAACGCCAGCTCCCTGCCCGTGCTCGCCGCCCAGCGCGTCGATACTGAAGCCCTTGCCCGCGACGCCGAGGAACGCGGCTGGATCAGCGAAGCCGACCGGCACCGCAAGCTACTCACCCGCCTGGACATGATCAGCGACGCCCAAACCGGATGAACAGCACCGCCACCCTGGCCCACGTCGAACGCACCTGCGCTGAACTGCACGCAGCCGGGCAGGCCGTGACATTCGGCCCAGGTCGCCGTCCGCACCGGACTCAGCCGGACCACCCTCTACCGCAACCCCGCCCTGCGCGCGCTCGCGGAGCACCACCGCAACCAAGCCAACGCCGCCAGCTTACTCAGCCGCCTCGCCGCCGACATCGCCACGCTGACCACCGCACTCGAAGCCATCGCCGCCCAGGTCCGCCAGCACGAAGAGCAACTCCGCCGCCTCGACCACCAGAGAACAGCCTGACAAAGCATTAACCGGCCAACCGGCAAGACCACGTCCATTAGCCGGTTAATGTTACGATAATGCTGTATCGGAATCGTTCTTCGCGACGTACAAGAAAGAGCTGATTCATACTCGCCCGTGGCCGTCGCTGGCGAGCCTGGAGAAGGAGACGTCCGACTGGATCAGCAGCTATTATAATCCGCGGTGTCCAAGAAAGCGGGAACGCTCCAGGTCAGCCCGTGACCGGGCGAATGGGCAGCAGCGTGCCGGACAGGAAGTTCGCCGCGTCGCTGCACAAGAACGCGGCGAGAGGCACCATGTCCTCCGGCTGGACGATGCCAGGGCTACGGTTCGGACGCCCTGGCCGCCCAGCTCCCGGTGTACTACGTTGGCCAGGGTGATCAGCCCGGCCTTGGTGGCCCTGTACGCGCTCTAGCCGGCGTTCGCTTGCACTCCGGCCATGCTGGTCAGATAGATGATCCGGCCGCCTCCTCCGCAGATCATGATCGGAGCGAAGTGCTTGGTCGTGAGGAAGCAGCCGATGAGGTTGCTGTCCACGACCCGATGCAGGTCGCGCACCTCCAGGTCGAGTACGTTCGTGCGGGGCGGCAGCCAGGCGGCATTGTTGATCAGCGCGTCGACGCGGTCCCAGTGCGTGTGCACCGCAGTGGCGGCGGCGCGGACCTGTTCCTCATCGGCTACGTCGGCGGCGACGCTCAGCGGCCTCGGGGCGTCGGGCAGGCGGGCAGTGATCTCCTCCACCGTGTCAGCGGCCTTGTGCTGGTCCCGGGCCAGCACGGCGACGCGAGCGCCCTCACGGGCCAGGCCCAGGGCGAGGGCCCGGCCGAGCCCGCGGCCCGCTCCAGTGATCACGATGACCTTGCCGCGGATGCCGGGCTGCATGTCTCTCCTAGTGCGGAGCGAGGGGGGATCTGCCGGCTCGGTTCAGGTAGCGGGGATCCAGACCCGCATGGTCTGGCCCGGGTGCCGGTTGCCCCAGGTGGAGTAAGGGACGAGCTGAATGCTGATCTGGCTGCGGGCAGCAGCGCAGGCTGCCCCGGCCGGCGGGTAGGGCCAGTTGGCCGCGGGCGTCGGTCGCAGCTGGGTGGAGCTGGCCAGGACGGTGACGGGCTGACCGGCTATCTCGGCGGGGACCGGGATGAACGCCGCATCGGCGGGGAGGATCACCGACTCAAGCTGCGCTGGGCTCGGGACGTCGGTTTCTTCCAGGCAGTACACCAGCGGCCCCCGTTGGATGGCAACGCACCCGCGGACCGCGTCGATGCGGGGGTCAGCCACGGTGGGCCGCACCGTCATCGGCAGGTCGAGGATCAGTTCGTCTCCTGGCTGCCAGCGCCTCCGGACCCGCCAAACTGTGCCCGGCTGCGCGTCACCGGGCTGGAGATGCCCGTCTCCACCGGCTGCGGTCAGCACCATGCCGTGGGCAGACTCCGCCCACCCCGGCACCCGCAGCCCGATTTCCGCTGGCTCTGGGCCTGCGCGTTCGACTCGCACCGATATCCGTCCCGAGAACGGGTAATCGGTGCTCACGGTCAGTTCGACCGGATGTCCCGCCACGGACATGTTCAGCCGCGCCGGCGCATACTGCCAGATCTGCACCCCATCGTCGGTCGTGGTGGCGAAATACCGGCCCAGCGAGGACAGGGTGCGCATCACGTTCGGGGGGCAGCACGCGATCGGGTACCACGGCGCGCGGGCCACCGCTCCCCGGCCGTCTTCGGGATCCTGGTGTCCCTCCCGGACCTGCAGCGGGTTGACGTAGAAGAAGGTCCGCCCATCCAGCGACACTCCGGCGGCGAATGCGTTGAACAGCACCCGCTCGATCACGTCCGCATACCGGGGTTCGCCGGTCGCCAGCAGCAGCCGCCAACCCCACATCACCACCGCGACCGCAGCGCAGGTCTCGCAGTAAGCCCGGTCCGGGGGCAGCTCGAACGGGTCGCCGAACGATTCGTCCTTGTGCCGCGACCCGACGCCGCCGGTCACATACATGCGGCAGCTGACCATGTCCTCCCATTGCGCCGCAGCCGCGTCCAGCAGCCGCTCATCACCTGTCTCCAGGAAGACATCAAGTGCCCCGGACGCCAGGTAACCCGCCATGACCGCGTGTCCCCGGGCGGACCACGACTCGCGGAAAGGAACATCGTCCTGCCGGTAACGGAGCCCGAACTCGGCGCCGGCGAGCGTGCCATGCCCGCGGCGATTGACGAAATACCCGGCGAGTTGCAGGTAGCGCGGCTCGCCGGTGGCCCGGTACAGGCCGACCAGGGCCGTCTCGATCCCAGGATGGCCTGGGATACCGTCGTGCCGCCCTGGGCCGAAGACCGAGCCGATGTAGTCCGCGAGCCGTCTCGCGACCTGCAGCAGCCGGTCATCATCCAGGCTTTCATGCCACGCGACGCCTGCCTCCAGCAGATGCCCGGCGCAATAGAGTTCGTGCGAGGCGGCCAGATCGGTGAACCGCTGCCGCGGTGCGTTCAGCTGAAACCATGAGTCCAGATAGCCGTCGGATGCCTGAGCACGCTCGATAACCGTGATGGCATGATCCGCCATCCGGCGTAGTTCCTGCGCTTCATCACCGCTGCCTTCGCGGCCGAGTTCCCAGCCGACAGCCTCCAGCCACTTGTAAACGTCGGAATCGGCGAACAGCTCGCCTCGCCGCAGCCGCGCCGGGCCGCCGTCCGCCACCAGCTCAAGGTTCCCGAGAGCCCCGAAGCGCCGCAGATTAGTAAAGCCAGCTGCTTCGCTCACACGCCGGTTGGCGTCTTGGCGGGCGGCCCAGAAGCCTCCGGACACGACGGCAGCTCCCGGTGATTGAGGCATCAGCCGTTTCCTGTTATTCGCTTTCGGCCCGGCTACGCCATTGCCTGGCTGGCCTGCCGGCCTGGTATCGCTCTTCACGCCACCGCCTTCTGTTATCG
Source organism: Streptosporangiaceae bacterium (assembly GCA_035532775.1). Classification (GTDB taxonomy): domain Bacteria; phylum Actinomycetota; class Actinomycetes; order Streptosporangiales; family Streptosporangiaceae; genus Chersky-822. Next base: position 460 of record DATKQH010000371.1, on the reverse strand, counting down.
ATGTCATTGCGTACTGGTGTCCACGGTGATCGGGGCGGCTATCCCGACAGTCATTCGGCCGTCACTTCCCAGCCCGAGTCACATCTACCTGGCTCCGGACGGAAGCTGGAAGCGGGCCTGGTGGAAACGAACTCTGTAGTAGGCTCCATCACTAATTATCCAGAGGTTAGAAGGTTGCGTGAGGACCGGACGATGGAGATTCCGATCACGATGATGAAGGATCCGCGCTCCCCACGGGAGTCGCTGACGGTCCGTGGTATCCCTCATGTCCTGGATCTCGGCCTGGTCCGCGGGGTTCCGGGGCATCCGCGCCGGCAGCTTGATTTCTGGGTGTTCGGCATGATCCTTAAAGGAACGGTTGGCGTGCAGGTGGGGGCATCGCAGCTCTTCCTCGGGCCCGGCGACTACTACATCATTCCTGAGCACGTCGTCCATTTCGGGCTGGACGAATCGCTGTTCG
>DATKQH010000370.1:0-24577 GCA_035532775.1 Streptosporangiaceae bacterium | reverse complement strand
AGCCCGAGGCGGCCACATCACGATCCGCTGCCTGGCCGAGTTCGGGCACGGCCAGTGCCCCGAGGAATGGCAAACACCACGGCACCAGCACGTGAACAAGGAGCCGCTCGGCCACCCCTGGCCCGGCTACCGCAGAGATTGACCGGCGCGATTCACCGACCGGCTCAAACCAACAGCCAGATGACGCTGTCTCCATAGTGTAAGGCTCGTTCCGTACTGCCTTCGGGCACTGTCGCATGTGGTTGGCGTAATGCGTAAATGGCATTCTGGATGCACCGGCAGGCCCACTGCGGCAAGCTCACGGCCTTCGTAGAATCGCCTCGTCACCGAGCGCCTTGGGCTGCTCAGGGCCTTGGATTGAGGCGGCGCAGTCCGTCTTATGACGGGTCGGCTGGGCGTGTGGCTACAGAATCGGCTTGCGCTTGCGCTTGCGTTGCCCGCCCGTTGACCCGAGTAGAAGTCGGGACTTACAATTAAAGGATGGATGAAAAGGTAATCAAGATGTCCACTTCTGACAGGTTGCCCGGTCCAGAAGGGCTCCGAGAAGTCAAACAATCCGCGCTGATCACCTTCTCCTACTGGTCCAGTATCATCGAGGCAAGTGAGGCTGCCCAAAAATGGGCGAGAGAGAATGGCTATGATGCGATTATCGGAGTTCGATTTGTTCCCCACCCAAATGGTTCATACGCCTATCCGATTAGCCGTCAGGGGACTAACGCAGATGTAAAATGGGCATGTTACGGTACGGCGATCGCCTGGTAGATGCCGCGCAAGTTGTGGGACTTCCTCCACGATCGCAGTTGGCCACCACGGCCAAGTCGAGCCCTCGTGAGAGCCCGACATGCCAGGTCCGTCGCGTCCAGGTGCAACTCGTGCTGCACGACAGCGGCCCAGAACCCAACTGCGGGCGGCTCTCGGTCCGCTCGTGGACACAAGACGCTCGGATGACGCGTAGCTGAGGAGGTTCGCGTTCAAGTTGGTTCCGCTTTTCCAGACGCAGAACCCGCTTGCGACGGCCGGTGGCAGCCTCGCCGGATCTTGGGCGGGATTGCGCTAGCGCGGTCGGTGATCCAGCCTTGCTGTCGTGACCGCCACGCTGTTCGAGGCTCGGTCCGAACAATTATGTCCTGGGTCTTTGAGTTCAATCCACCGGAAAGCCCCATCAGGCCAGGACAGGAGCTGCCGCACGGGCGATAGCACAGTTACCATGCCCATGTCCTTCCAAGTCACGATCTACCAGCCATGAGAAAGACCGACAAGTATGCCGCCGGCGACAGCGAGCAATATAAAAACTACCGCGGCCCAGACTGCCGCTTTTGCTCGAGTGAATAGAGCGATAATAATCGATAGTATTGCAAGTCCGCCAGCCCCGGCAGCGAGACCCAGGAGCGAATAGAACGTTGAAGGCGCGACCGCCGCATAACGGAGAAGATTGATATGATGAAAGTGTCTGTAAACGAGCATACCCAACACCCTCGTACCTATCAGGCCGCCGCCAAAAATGCCCGAGAGAATTAGTCCGCCTACGCCAACAGAATGGCGGCGATTAGGAATCCGCAGCCCGACGAATCATTCTGATAACCTACGATTCTAACCTTAGTAGGAGGCATCGGCAAACCTTACGAGGTAAGAACACTTAACAGGTGTCCAATTGATAGCATGACTTGATAGAACTAGTCAAGGGCATGAAAAGAGGAAGGCCATGGGTTACGTAGTCTTGTCGCGCTGAACCAAACGTGCATATGGATATAAGGTGTTTCCATCCCGAAATATGGCGTCTCGGGGAACGCGCGTGAGCGCTCTTCTTGGCGCACTGGGCTAATCGCGGGCGGCCAGAGCGCCGTACTGGGACATCGGCGCTGCCCGCTCCAACAACCCACCAAAGCTATAGACATACATTCTCGGCGACTTGGAGCCAATCGTTGACGCGGCGCGAGGTCAGCGGCTTGGCCAGGAAGGCTCATCGATGGGACGACGCTGATTCCCAGCATTAGCGGCGGTCCGAGCAGATCGGCGGGCGGAAGAGATAGTCCGAGCGACTTCGCGGTTGGGCAGGCCGGTCTTCGCCGCGGTGGCGGCCAGGTCGTCGAGGAGGTGCGCTCGGCCGGTCTCGACGGCGCGGCACGCGGCCCAGAACAGACCGGAGTTGCGGTTGCCTTCCTCTAGCCGCTCTACCCACGCGACCAGTCGCCCCGCGTCTTCCAGCGTCGCGGCCTGATGCCGGATCGACTGCTCGCGCTCAAGTACCAGCAGGCGGGTGGCCGCAGTCCAGTTCAGGGTGCCGGGCTGGGTGCTATCCGCGGTGAGCAGCCGGTATAGCCTGCCACCGACGCGGGAGGGCGGCGCGAGCACATAGCCGCCGATGGCCTTGAAGTCCAGGTGGTGGCGGATCAGCCGCCCCACGGCTGGCCGGTCCCACTGAAGTACAGGTGCAGGCCGCCGTTCGGGGTGGCGACGATCGTGGTTGTCCCGTCGAGCAGGCGGGTCTGGGCGAGCTGGCGGTAGGCGGTGAAGCCGTTGCCGGCCTGGCCGTGCTGGTCGACGTCGAGGACGTCTGGTCCCGGCGAACCGGTCGCGATGGCGACGTTTGCATCGGGCATCCGCCTCCACCAGGAGCGGATGCGGTCGGGGTCCGTACTGGAGTCGCGGAACCCGTGCCGGGTGGCAGGTTCCTTGGCGCCGGGCTGGCAGGGGAAAGACCGGCCAGCCGCGCCCGGCGTAAGCGAGCGCGGAACCGAACATGCCACCTTCTTCGCCGATCATCACAGAACCTTTCGTTTCGAATATACGTTCGTAACCGGGACTGAGCCAGCAGCGCGAAGTGCTGTGCGCCCGACCGGCGCCGTGCCGTGGCATCAAGGCACATGACAGGAGCCGGCCTCTCTCCGGGCGGAGGTCGAGATGAGCGTGCTGCGGGGCCGCCGACCAGCTGCCGGCGGCCCCGCAAGCGGTCAGGACTGGTCAGGCTGCCTCGTCCATCGGGCAACTGATCTCGGACGTACATCCGCCGCTCGGTCAGGTCGCAACCGTCTACGTCCACCGGCACCCCGGCGGCCCGGACGCCGTCCAGTGCTGCGAGGAGGACGTCGAGGTTGTCGATCCGCTTGTACCCGTAGGAACGCCCGCGCCGCTCCCGGGCCGATGCCGATGGAGGGCCGAAGGCAGCGGACGAGGAACTTGCGCGGGTCGCCGTCCAGCCAGCCGTTCACGTTCGCGTCGTACATGGCCGGTCGCTGCTCGCGCATCCGCCTCAGGTACTGGGCCGGGATGCCGAGCTTGTCGGCCAGGCCCTGATCGCACACCTCGGTCGGGGTGTAGGTGCCCGTGGTCATCGTGACGCCGTCGGTGCCGAGAACCGGGTCGGTGCCGTCGATCACGAGCTGGCCGCCCCGCCGCGCGGATCGCGGTAGCGGGTGCGACGATGTCGACTTTGCGGGCCTGCTGATCGCGCAGCATCGCCGCCAGGTCGCCCAGCGTCACGTTGCGCGCCACCGCCGCACCAGCAGGGCTAGTGGTATCTGAAGTCATCGGTTGCCATCCTTCCGGTAAACGGTCTGTCCCGGGCGGCGGGAGCCTCCCGGTGGGCAGGCAGCAACGCGCCGCAGCGGAACGGGGCCGCACCACCGGCCGGCCCCGGGCGGGCAAGATGTTTCCCAGCGGGCACGAATGAGCGTGCTGCGACGGCCTGGGCGTCGCAGCGGCCGGCGCAACCGGCACCGCTGAACGGCCCGCGGCCAGGAAAGATCTCTGCCCGCCCGGCGGTGAGCGCAGCGAAAGGCCGGTTGCGGCCACCAGCGCCCTCGACGCCCTCGCGCTCACGATGGACGGCAAGCCCGCCGCCGCCACCGTCGTGGCCCGCAAGCGATCAGTCTTCTACGGCGTCCTGGGCTACGCGGTCGAGCTCGACATCCTGCCCGCCAACCCCATCGACAAGGTCCGCTGGAAGACCCCCGCCACCGCCGGCCAGATCGGCCGCCGCGTCGTCGCCAGCCCGACCCAGATCACCCGGCTCCTCGACGCGGTCGCCGCCCAAAAACCCGAACTTGTCGCGTTCTTCGCCTGCCTCTACTACGCCTACCTGCGGCCCGCCGAGGCCGCCGCCCTGACCATCAGCAGCTGCGCCCTGCCCGGAACAGGCTGGGGCCGGCTCACCCTCACCGGCACAGCCAAGCGCGTCCCGGCCGGATGGACCGACGACGGCACCGGCCTGGACCAGCGCCAGCTCAAGCACCGCGCCCGCGACGCCGTCCGCGTCGTCCCCATCCCGCCCGTCCTCGTCTCGGTCCTGCGCGACCACATCAGCCGCTTCGGCACCGCCGCCGACGGCCGCCTGTTCCAGGTCACGTGGGGCCAGCGCGGAACCGGCGGCGTCGTCACCGCCAAGGTCTACGGCCACGTCTGGCAGAAAGCACGCGCCGCGACACTGACCAAGGCTCAGCAGGCATCACCGCTCGCCGCCCGCCCCTACGACCTGCGCCACGGCGGCATCACCCTCGCCCTTAACGCTGGCGTCCCCGCGCCCGAAGTGGCCACCAGGGCTGGCCATAGCGTCGAATGTCCTGTGGCGGGTCTACGCCGGCTGCGTCGACGGCCACGACCAACTCTGGAACCGTCGCATCGACGAAGCCCTCACCACCGACCCGGACAACGGTCCGGACGACCGGCACTAGCCACCCCAGCCCACGCCGCACGGCCAAAACTGTTCCGTGCCTGTTCCGAAAACACCCGCCAGAAGCCGGGAACAGCCGGGAACAGCCGGCACAGAACGAGAACAGCCCCAGACCACGAAGACGCAGTTCAGGGGCTATTTCACGAGGTGGTGGCAGGTGTTGGGTTCGAACCAACGTAGGCTGAGTCGACGGCTTTACAGCCATCTCCGCCATGTGCCCTGACCTGCAGCTATGTCCTCACTGTGAGGTTTCTCCGGCTATTCTCCGGCGCCGCAACGCCGCAATCCGGAGGTGTGCCCGGGGCCTCGAACCATGCGATGTCTGGCTGGTCATCCCCGCACCTTCGGCGAGCTGGCCGGATACCAGCCTAGCGGACTGGTGAACTAGGGCGCGTGAGCGGCGCCGCTTCCCATATGCGTCATCCACGTGCACCGCCGCACTGTCGTTCGCCCAGCTGGCCGGCCTGAGACGAGGCGGCCGCACTGGGCGGGTGGACTTCACTCCAACGCAGCCGCCTTGGGCAGCAGCACTGACCGCTCGCGGGTGTTGCGGCACAGCCGGGCGGCGAGCTCCAGCTCGGCCCGGGCCTCGGCGGTCCGGCCGAGCCGGACCAGCAGCTCGCCGCGCACGCTCGGGAGCAGGTACGACCCCGATAGGCGGCCGGAGGCGGCCAGTTCGTCGACCATGCACAGCGCCTGCTGCGGTCCGCTCGCCATCGCGACGGCCACGGCCCGGTTGAGCTCGACAACGGGTGAGGGGGCCACGCGGCCGAGCGCCTCATAGAGGAGCACGATGCGCTCCCAGTCGGTCTCCCGCACCGAGAGGGCCGTCGCGTGGCAGGCGGCGATCGCGGCCTGCAGACCGTACGGTCCAAAGCCCCGCCCGGTGGCCGTGGCCGTGCCGAGCACGGCCAGACCGCGGCGGATCGCCGACCGGTCCCACAGGTGCCGGTCCTGGTCCTCCAAGAGCACCACCTCCCCATCGGGCCCGGTACGTACCGGAAAGCGCGCGGCGGTGAGCTCGAACAGCGCGAGCAGCCCGTGCACCTCCGGCTCAGCGGGCAGCAGGGCGGCCAGCATCCGGGCCAGCCGAACAGCCTCGTACGCGAGATCGGGGCGCAGCAGGCGGTCGCCGGTCGTCGCCGTCGAGCCCTCCGTGAAGGTCACGTACAGGACGCTCAGGACCCCGCCGAGCCGCTCACGCCGCTCCTCGGACGGCGGCAGCTCGAACGGCACGTGCGCCGCGGCGATCGTCTTCTTCGCCCGGGTGATCCGGGCCTGGACAGTCGGAGTGGGCACGAGGAACGCCCGGGCGATCTCCTCGCTGGACAAGCCGCCCACCACGCGCAGCGTGAGCGCCACCCCGGCCTCGGGCGAGAGCAGGAGCCCACGGCGGGCCGTCCTGCCGGCCGGGTGCGGCCACCGCGCCCGAGCTGAACTCGCCCTCGGCCAGCTGGCCCGCGAGCATGGCGTACCGCTCGTCGAGTGCCGACTTGCGGCGGAAGGCGTCGATGGCCCGCCGCCGTGCGGTCGCCAGCAGCCAGCCCACCGGGTTGGTCGGCGCACCGTTGCGCGACCAGGTGACGACTGCCTCCGCCAGCGCCTCCTGCGCGACATCCTCGGCGAGCGCGAAGTCCCCGGTGTAGCAGGCCAGTGCACCGACGATCCGTGCGGACTCGATCCGCCAGACGGCCTCGACGGCCCGCCGCGCCGCCTCGGCGCTCGGCGGGCCGCGGCGGCCGCGGGCATCAGAGCTGGCCGGTCCGCTCGCGCCACGCCCGCTCCTTGATGATCCACTCGTTGTCCCGCGGGAACTCGTCGATGCCCGGCACGCGGCGGATCTCGCACTTCGAGCCAGCGATGGCCGGGAGCCGCTTGGCCCACTCGACAGCTTCCTCCTTCGAAGCGACGTCGATCACGTAGAAGCCGCCGAACAGCTCCTTCGTCTCGCCGTACGGACCGTCGGTGACCACCGGGGTCTGTCCGCTGAAGTCGACCACCACGCCCTGGGACGGGTCGTCCAGCCCCTCAGCGGCGACGAGCACGCCCGCCCGGATCATCTCCTCGTTGAAGCGGCCCACCGTCTCGAGCATCTCCTCGAAGGGCGTCTCCATCATCTTCGCGACGGATTCGTCCGTGCCTCGCATGATCAGCATGTACTTCGCCATCTTCGGTCTCCTTGATCGGGAGTCGCCTCTCGACCCTCTCTATCCCAGGTCGAACGGCGTAGTCGCAGATCGACTTTCGACGGGCGCCATCAGGCGGACGGGCCGGCGCGCGAGACCACCCAGATGAGCTACCGAAAGGCCCCACCTGACCATCCCGGACATATAGTCTATGAATCACCGCAGGTCAGAGCCGGAATCCTAGCTCCCTCGATCGGCAAAGCCTGCTGGCAGAGCCGTCCCTATGACGGGCTCCGCGACCCGGCCGCGCCAGGCCGGATGTTCACCCCGAACGAGATGTACGCAGCTCTGGTCGAGGCCGTCGGCTACGTACCGGTGATCTTGTCCGCCGACGACTACGTCGAGCTGCTACCCGCCCGGTGGCGCCATCGGCGGACGGCGCGCAGACAAGGCGGGCAAATCACATTCTGGACGAGCGCCGCGACACACTTGCTAACGGGGTGACCTGGTCGATCGCGACGTCATAAAGCGTCGCAAGAAGCCGTCCGGCGAGGTAGACGGCACTGCGAAGTCAATGTCCGCGACGGTTCTGCTCCCTCCCTGGCTGGATGCCGCCAAGGCGGCCCGGTCCAGGTCAGCAAGCTCGCTGGCGAAGACGTTAGCCAGCGAGTCAGCCGCTGGCCTGCTGTCTCGCCCGCAATCGGCGGTGCCGCCCGCAGCCAGCCGGCTTCCTCGGCGGGCCATTCAGTCCGGACGCTGGACAGCATGGTCAGAGGCGGGCTCGTCAGACGAGCTCCAGGCGCTTCTCAAGTGCGCTCGCAAGGCGCTGCAGCGTGGACTCCGTGGGATTACCCGCACCGCGTTCGATGCGGCTTATGTCAGCCTGACGGACCCCGGATCGCTCGGACAGCCCGCGCTGCGACAGGCCGCTGGCCACGCGGGCGTCGCGGAACTGCATGCCAAGCTCGATGGCAGCCTCGAACCTCCGGCGCAGCTCAGCCTCGCCTGACGTCTCGGCCCGCTCGCGCCCGGCCACCCAGTCATCGAACCTGGTGCCCATCGCGATCCTCCCCTCCGCACAAGACGTGTCTATGCGCTTTAACGTATCAGCATCGAGTATGCGCTTTAACGTATCGCGCAGTCAAGGCTCTTCCGTCGGCTAGCGCCGCTTCCCAGCACGCTTCTGTGATTCCCGGTGGGTCGTGAGCACCTTGCGGGCCTTGGCGATCTCGCGCTGCTGCCGGCGGTCACCAGGGTCGCGTGCCTTGTCGTAGCCGCCGAGCAGCAGGATGATCCTGCGCCCGGCGGTACAGAAGAACACCCGCAGCATGATCGCCTCGGGCGCGCCGCCGACGTCCTCAGATAGCAGTCCTTCCACCTTGTGGCGGATCTCACTTGCCGTCCAGCGGACCCGGAACTCGTAGAGCCCGTCGCCGAGCGCCTTGCCGTACTCGGTCTCGACCACATCCAGGCCGCGTCGCGCGAGCACGAGCCGGACTGCCGCGGTGAACGCGGCACGCTTCTGCGGCGAAAGGCCGTCGGCCCACTCCCGGCAAGGCTCTCGTCCATCGTTGCCGGCGTAGAACTCGATATTCCAGCCGTCAGCATCAGCCACAGTCGTTCAACCTACAGATCACCCGAGGCGATAGTCGCCAGTCCGGAATCAGGTGTGGACAGCCACGATATAGACCAAGCGGCCAGGCCGGACGGCCCTGCCGGGGCCAGGCGGAGGCCGTCAGTTGGCAGCCTGGGCGATCCGCCGCGCCCGCGCCGACAGAGAGCGCCCTGGACCGGTGCGACTAGCGCCGAGCCCGGCACAGGCCGCACCGGGCACGATCCGGGGCCGGAAACCTCTCCGCGTATTCACCGGACACGACGGCGCCTCCGCAGGCCGCGTCCGCCGCTTACCGCGCTGACCAGCGGAAACGAGCTCAAGACCGGGCCCGCCGACGGTGTGATGCACCGCTCCCGTTTTCTCGCTTTCCGACCACGCAAAAGGCGTCTGACCTGGCGCTTTGCTGAGTGGCAGGTGTTGGGTTCGAACCAACGTAGGCTGAGCCGACGGTTTTACAGACCGCTCCCTTTGGCCACTCGGGCAACCTGCCGTCCGCCGTCCGCCAGGGACGGCACGTTGAAGGATAGCGGAACCTACCGGATGCGTCAGCACCCGGCAGTCTAACCTTGATCCCGTGGCAGCAGAATCTTCCTTCGACATCGTGTCGAAGATCAATCGTCAGGAAGTCGACAACGCGCTGAACCAGGCAGCCAAGGAGGTCAGCACCAGGTTTGACTTCCGCGGCGTCGGTGCGTCCATCTCCTGGTCCGGCGACAAGGCCGTGGAAATCCGGGCTAACAGCGAGGAGCGGGCGAAGGCCGTCCTTGACCTGTTCAAGGACAAGCTGATCAGGCGGGGCGTCTCGCTCAAGGTGCTGGACGCGGGCGACCCCAAGCTGTCGGGCAAGGAGTACCGCCTGCTGACCAACCTCAAAGAGGGCATCTCGCAGGAGGACGCGAAGAAGATCTCTAAGATCATCAGGGACGAGGGTCCCAAGGGCGTCCGGGCTCAGATTCAGGGCGACGAGCTCCGGGTCTCATCCAAGAAGAAGGACGAACTGCAGGACATCCAGAGCCTGCTCAAGGGCAAGGAACTCGACGTCGCCCTGCAGTTTGTCAACTACCGGTAGCCAGGGCCGACCCGCAGGTCGTCAGTCAGCAGCGACCCGCGCTCGGCCGTCCGGCCACGAGCGCTTACCCGTCCGCCGGCGTGATGAGGCCGTAGTCGCCGTCGTAGCGGTGGTAGATGAGGTTCCCGCGCCGCGTCTGAGCGTTCACGAAGAACAGGAACGGCTGACCGAACGCCTCCAGCCGGTTCTCCGCCTCGGCCACGTCGAGCTTCGGCGCGGGTACTTCACTGACCGTGAAATCGCTGTCCATCAGCCCGAGCCGGTCAGCCTTCGGGTGCATCTGGGCCATCCGGTATCCGTGGTCGGTCCGGTACACCACGCTGTCCTGGCTGGTCGAGAGCTCGGTGAACAGGTGGAAGTCGTAGTCGAGCAGCTCCATGTCGGCGGCCGCCTCGTCCGGCGTCATCCTGGCCAGGCCATATGACTTGTGCCTGACCACACTCCGCTCGTCCATCGGGCGCGGGAAGTAGGGCAGCCGCTGGGCGGGAACGCTATCGTGCCGCCACTCGCCAGGTTCGGTGACGGGCTGGCTGCCGCGCAGCTTGGCCCAGTTCCGCGCCGCCCGCTCGACCTGGATCCTGAGCTTGTCCGACAGCATCTCGATCGCGTCCCGCATGGTCGCGGCGGCCGCCTGGGCACGGACCGGACGGCCGTTCAGGTCGATGTTGGCCTGCGCGATCGCGGGCCGCTCGACCGCCGGGTCGGCGGACATCGTCAGCTTCACCCGGGCGAAGAGCACGGGCTCGGCCGCGAGCCGCAGCACCGCTCGCACTCGCATGACCGCCAGATCCATCGCATCCTCGGGCACCGCGCCCTGGGCGTGAGTCTGAACTTGCAGGGTCTGCGTGTCAGCCATGGCGACTACCTCCCGTTGACTTCAGTGACAGGAAATCGGAGATGTGCCGCGACCTGGCCGGGCGGATCGGCGAGTGACTCCACCCGGCCGCCGTCGTCGAGCGTTCGCGTGACCATCTGCTCGAAGAGGTCGGGCAGCCAGCGAGACATCTCCGGGCCGTCGGGGCAGTCGGTCCCGGCCCGGCTCAGCGCGCCGCACCGGGTACAAACGTACCCGCCGGCAATCCCGCTGACCGGCACGACCAGCAGCTGGACCGCGCGCTGGTTCACCGCATCGAGGCAACGGAACAGGCCGGACACGACCAGCGGGTCGTACGGGCCGTCGCCCAGCCGGGTCTGCACCGCCAGCCACTTCTCGCGCATGCTGACCCAGTCGTCGATGATCGGGCGGGCGAGGTCTCTGACCGTGGCAGCCGCCATCGTGTTCGGGTCCGCAACGAAGCTGCCCGCGACCCGGTCCCGCGGGCCGCTCGGCAGCATGGCCGTGAACTGGCCGATGGCCTCCGCCTGGCCTCCGACGACGACCGGCTCCTGGCCGCCGGGCTGCATCACCCGCTCGAGCAGCGCGACAGTCCCGCGGAAGTGGTCGTGCTCGAGCTCGATGACCTGGTCCGCATGCACCCGGACAGCAGGCAGCCGGACAGCCAGCAGCCGCTCCACGTCCGCGTAGCTGATCATCGCGAGCCCTCCATCTCCGATATCTATTCGCTCGCGTCACGCAGGTACCACCCAAGAGGCGAAGGTCCCAGCCACCCGGTCGCTTCGTCCCCCCGGCATTGCCACCCTGTCTGCACCCACGTCAGCCCCCCCGTCAGGTAATCCCCCGGGCGATCCTGGGTATGTCTCAGACTGACCAAAGACCCTTCTAAAGATCCTTGCGAAGGGGTAGCTGGTGCGATTCTCGGACCGGACCGATGCCGGGCGACACCTGGCCAGGTCACTCGAGCGCCTGCGCGGCAGCGACGTGGTCGTACTCGGGCTTCCCCGCGGCGGCGTCCCGGTCGCGTTCGAGGTGGCCAGGTCGCTGGGAGCGCCGCTCGACGTCATCGTGGTGCGCAAGCTAGGGGTGCCCTACCAGCCAGAACTCGCGATGGGCGCGATCGGCGAAGGCGGGATCAGGGTCACTAACGACGAGGTGATCCGGCGGGGCGGCATCACGACGCAGGAGATCGCCGCCGTGGAGGAACGCGAGCGCGCGGATCTCGGCCAGCAGGCCAGCACGTTCCGGGCCGGCCGGCCGCACGTGGACGTCGCCGGCCGGACCGCGGTCGTCGTCGACGACGGGATCGCGACTGGCTCGACCGCCAGCGCCGCCTGCCAGGTGGCCAGGCAGATGGGCGCCAAGGAGGTCATCCTCGCCGTGCCGGTCGGCGCGCCGGAGTCCATCGAGTCGCTGACGAATGTCTGCGACGAGGTCGTCTGCCTGTATTCGCCCGAATTCTTCATCGCGGTCGGCACGTTCTACGACGACTTCCGGCACGTGTCGGACAGCGAGGTCATCGATCTGCTCGCGCGGGCGTCCGACGCCGTGCAGGTGACCGCCGCGACGACCACAGCCACCCCCCGCGGCCGCCCGGCCGGCCCGGGCACCACGCCGGCAGCAGGCAGCGGGCCGGGGTCAGACCGCGAAAACCAGGGACCTGGGTTCGCAACGAGGAGCCCGCCGGAGACCGCCGGCCCGCCGCAGCGCGACGAGCACGTGGACCTGCACGTCGCCGACGGGGCGATCACCCTGGCCGGCCATCTCACCCTTCCGGCGAACGCCATCGGCACCGTGGTCTTCGTGCACGGCAGCGGCAGCAGCAGGCACAGCCCGCGGAACCGGTTCGTGGCCGAGCGGCTGAACGACGCCGGGCTCGGAACGCTGCTGTTCGACCTGCTCACGCCCGACGAGGAACTCGAGCGGGCTAACGTGTTCGACATTCAGGCGCTCGCGGCCCGGCTGGCCGACGTCACCAGGTGGCTGCGCGAGCAGCCGGGTGAGCTGCACAAGGCGCTCGGCTACTTCGGCGCGAGCACCGGGGCCGCCGCGGCGCTCTGGGCCGCCGCCGAGCCCGGCGCGCATATCGACGCGGTGGTCTCCAGGGGCGGCCGCCCCGACCTCGCCGACCCCAGGCTCGCCGAGGTGGACTCGCCCACCCTGCTCATCGTGGGCAGCCGTGACGAGGTGGTGCTCGGCCTGAACAAGCAGGCACAGCAGCAACTGCGGTGCGAGAGCCGCCTGGCGATCGTCCCCGGCGCCACCCACCTGTTCGAGGAACCAGGCGCGCTGCAGACCGTGACCCGGCTCGCCCGCGACTGGTTCACCAGTCACTTCGCTCCGCCGGCCTAGACTCGGACAGGTGACGATCACGGACGGCCCGGTGCTGACGATGCCTAGCGCACCGGTGGCGTTCCACGTGATGGCCAAGCCGACCGGCGCGATCTGCAACCTGGACTGCGAGTACTGCTTCTTCCTGTCCAAGGAGATGCTGTATCCGGGCAGCAGGTTCCGGATGGCCGCCGAGCTCCAGGAGACCTACATCCGCCAGCTGATGCAGGCGCACGCGCGAGCACCGGAAGTGATCGTCGCCTGGCAGGGCGGCGAGCCGACGATGATGGGCCTGGACTTCTTCCGGCGGTCGATCGAGATCGAGCGCGCCTGCGCCCGGCCGGGCCAGCGGGTGCTCAACACGATCCAGACCAACGGCACGCTGCTGGATGACGAGTGGGGCGCGTTCCTGCGCGAGAACGATTTCCTGGTCGGGATCTCGATCGACGGGCCGCGCGAGCTGCACGACACCTACCGCGTCGACAAGGGCGGCAAGCCGACCTACGACCGGGTCATCCGCGGCCTGGACGTGCTGAAGCGGCACGGCGTGGACTGGAATGTGCTGACCACCATCCACGCGGCCAACGGCGACCACGGCCGGGCCGTCTACACCTTCCTGCGCGACGAGCTGGGGGCCACGTTCATCCAGTTCATCCCGATCGTCGAGCGGGCCACCGAGCAGTCCCTGCCCGTGGCGGATGCGGGCTGGGGCCACGGCGTCACGGGCCGGCCGCTCTACATCCAGGACGGGAACCTGGTCACCCACCGCTCGGTCCTGCCCGATCAGTACGGCCGTTTCATGATCGACGTGTTCGAGGAGTGGGTGCGCCGCGACATCGGCACCGTCTATGTCCAGATGTTCGACACCGCGCTGGCCAATTTCCACGGCGAGCCCGGCGGGATGTGCGTGCACGCCGAGACCTGTGGCCAGCAGCTAGCGCTCGAGCACACCGGCGACCTGTACTCGTGCGACCATTACGTCGAGCCCGGTTACCTGCTGGGCAACATTAACGAGCGGCCTTTGTTGGAGCTCATCGTCCTTCCGCAGCAGCAGGAGTTCGGCCAGGCCAAGCGCGACACGCTGACCAGGTACTGCCTGAATTGCGAGGTGCGGTTCGCCTGCAACGGCGGGTGCCCGAAGGACAGGTTCGCGACGACCCCGGACGGCGAGCCAGGGCTGCATTACCTGTGCCCGGGCTACAAGGACTTCTTCGGCCACGTCAGCGAGCCGATGCGGGCGATGTCGGAGCTGCTGCGCGCGGGCAGGCCGCCCGCCGACCTGATGGCCAGCTATGCGAGCGCCGACTCCCGCCGCGGCCGTAACGACCCGTGCAGCTGCGGCAGCGACCGCAAATGGAAGCGATGCCATGGCGCACCGCCCCAGTCCTCATGATCGTGGTGGGTTGACCGTGCTATACGGGCTGGTCCGCTGTACCACGGCAACCCGCCACGATCATGAAAGGCCAGCAGCTACGAGGCGACGGCTGCCTGGTGCCGGAAACCGGCGACCGCGTCGTGGCCTGGCAGTGTCGGGCGCGTAGCCGCGCCTGACAGAACTGCTGCCAGCTCAGCGAAGGCATGCGCGCGGTCGGCGTCCTTGGCGTGCTCGGCGCACAGCCCGCTGGCCCTGTTCGCGCAGTCCCAGCAGCCCTCCGGCGCCGCGCCCGACGTCCGGTAGGCGAACGCGTCGATCAGCGCGCAGAGGACCGTCTCCAGCTGCTCGCCGGTCAGGGCCTCGCAGCGGCCGGCCTGCCTGGCCCGGGCGATCAGCGAAGCGACCGTGGTCGCGTTCCGCTTGTCCCACTGACTGAGCCTGGACAGGAACCGCCGGTCGACGGCGGTCAGCTCGACTCCGCTCAGCGCGTCGTCGAGCACTGCCCTGGCCATCGCCCGCCCGGAGTCTGCCGTGGCGCACCGCACCCGCGGGCGGATGCTCAACGGACTAGGCACCGCGATGCCTGCGCTGGCTGCTTGCCCCTGAGCGAGATCAGTCATGTGACCGCGGCCTCCTTGAGTGCAAACTCGGATGACGCGAGTATGACGCGCCGCGGAGCCGAGTGGTTGACACGCTGCGTAATCGAAGTCGAGTCGTAACACTACGGTCAGTTAGGTAACCTCATCTTGAGATGGCGCGCCGGTCGCATGTGACAGGGGTCGCACTAACTGGCGCCAGGGAGTAATAGGATGCACTGAGGTGCACGCCCCCCGTCCGCCGTTCCGGCGAGACCTCGGAACGACACCATCACAAGCCGGTCGGCAGGCAGGCTTCGGCTGCTAGCTGGCGGATTAGATTGCGCCCGCGGCGTGTTGTCGTGAGCGATATGTAGACAGCTGTTCACAATCACACGCGCCCGCCCCCGCAGGGGTATCGCGCCTGAACGGATACGCCGTCACCGCACCGCGTGCGCGGCTTCGGCGCACAGAGGAGGCACTCCACTGTGACCAAGCAAGTCCAGCAGCTTGACCGGGTAATCATCAGGTTCGCTGGTGACTCCGGTGACGGCATGCAGCTCGCAGGTGACAGATTCACCCAGGAGACGGCGTCGTTCGGCAACGACCTGTCGACGCTGCCCAACTTCCCGGCTGAGATCCGCGCTCCGGCCGGCACCCTGCCGGGCGTATCGAGCTTCCAGCTGCACTTCGCCGACCACGACATCCTCACCCCCGGCGACGCGCCCGACGTGCTC
This sequence comes from Streptosporangiaceae bacterium, assembly GCA_035532775.1. Classification (GTDB taxonomy): domain Bacteria; phylum Actinomycetota; class Actinomycetes; order Streptosporangiales; family Streptosporangiaceae; genus Chersky-822. The sequence continues at coordinate 9,245 of DATKQH010000370.1, read as the reverse complement.
GTGGCGATGAACCCGGCCGCGCTGAAGGCGAACCTCAGCGACCTGCCGCGCGGCGCCGACATCATCGCCAACACCGACGAGTTCACCAAGCGGAACCTGGTCAAGGTCGGCTACGAGACCAACCCGCTCGACGACGGCTCGCTGTCCGGCTACCAGCTGCACCCGATTCCGATCACCTCGGTGACGGTCAAGGCGCTCGAGGGCTACGACATCAGTAAGAAGGATGCCGAGCGCGCGAAGAACATGTTCTCCCTCGGCATGCTGTGCTGGCTCTACAACCGGCCCGCTGAGGGGACGCTGCGCTTCCTGGAGACCAAGTTCGCGAATAAGCCCGAGATCATGAAGGCCAATATCGCGGCCTTTCAGGCCGGCTGGAATTACGGCGAGACGACCGAGGAGTTCTCGGTCCAGTACGAGATCAAGCCCGCCACCCTGCCGCCCGGCCAGTACCGCAACATCACCGGTAACACCGCACTGGCGAATGGCCTGGTCACGGCGGCTCAGCTGGCCGGGCTGCCGATGTTCCTCGGGTCTTATCCGATCACGCCGGCCTCCGACATCCTGCATGAGCTGTCGAAGTACAAGCGGTTCGGCATCCGCACGTTCCAGGCTGAGGACGAGATCAGCGGCGTGGGTGCGGCGCTTGGCGCCGCGTTCGGCGGGGCGCTCGGCGTCACTACCACCTCCGGGCCCGGCATGTGCCTAAAGGCCGAGACCATCGGTCTGGCCGTCGCCGTGGAGCTTCCGCTCATCGTCTGTGACATCCAGCGAGCCGGCCCGTCCACGGGCATGCCGACCAAGACCGAGCAGGCCGACTTGCTGATGGCCCTCTACGGCCGCAACGGCGAGTCGCCGCTGGTCGTGCTCGCCCCGGCGACTCCCGGCGACTGCTTCACGACAGCGCTCGAGGCGACCAGGATCGCGGTGAAATACCGGACGCCGGTGATCATCCTCTCCGACGGCTACCTGGCGAACGGATCGGAGCCCTGGCGGATCCCCGAGCTGGCGGCACTGCCTGACCTGCGGGCCGAGTTCTCGTTCGCCACGGCTCGGCCAGCCGGCGACGAGGAAGCCGGCCGGCCGCCGTTCCTGCCGTTCCAGCGCGACCCGCGGACGCTGGCCAGGCCGTGGGCGATCCCCGGCACGCCCGGGCTCGAGCACAGGGTCGGCGGGATCGAGAAGGCCGACGGCTCGGGCGACATCTCCTACGACCCAGACAACCACGACAAGATGGTCAGGCTCCGGCAGGCGAAGATCGACGGGATCGCGGCCGACATCCCGCCGCTCGAGGTGGACGACCCTGACGGCAACGCCCGGGTGCTCGTTCTCGGCTGGGGCTCGACGTTCGGCTCGATCGGCGCGGCGGTCCGGCGGATCCGGCTGGCCGGCGGCTCGGTCGCCCAGGCCCACCTGCGGCACCTGTCGCCGTTCCCGGCCAACCTGGCCGACGTGCTGAAGCAGTACGACAAGGTGCTGGTCCCGGAGATCAACACCGGGCAGCTCGCGCTCGTCCTGCGCGGCAGATACCTGTGCGACGTTATCTCCTACAACCGCGTTCGCGGGCTGCCGTTCCGGGCGGCCGAGCTGAGCGGCGTGATCCAGGATGTGATCTCCAATGTCTAATCCGACCGACGGGGCCGAGGCCGGCGCGGGACACGCCGGGCCCAGCAGCGGCGCCGACCGCCTGGCTTCGCTGACCCTGGTCCCGCACGCGGACCAGAAGCTGTCCATGAAGGACTTCAAGTCCGACCAGGAAGTCCGCTGGTGTCCCGGCTGCGGCGACTACGCCATCCTGGCGGCGATCCAGTCGTTCCTGCCCGAACTTGAGGTGCCGAGGGAGAACCTCGTGATCGTCTCGGGCATCGGCTGCTCGTCCAGGCTGCCGTACTACGTGAACAGCTACGGGCTGCACTCGATCCACGGCCGTGCCCCGGCGATCGCGACCGGCCTGGCCGCGTCCCGGCAGGACCTGTCGGTCTGGGTGATCACCGGCGACGGCGACGCGCTGTCGATCGGCGGCAACCACCTGATCCACGCGCTGCGCCGCAACGTGAACGTCAAGATCCTGCTGTTCAACAACCGGATCTACGGGCTCACCAAGGGTCAGTACTCGCCTACGTCGGAACAGGGAAAGGTGACTAAGTCGACGCCGTATGGCTCGCTCGACACCCCGTTCAACCCGCTGTCGCTCGCGCTGGGCGCCGAGGCCAGCTTCGTGGCCCGGACCATCGACTCCGACCGCAAGCACCTGACCAGCGTGCTGCGCGCCGCAGCCGACCATCGCGGCACCGCATTCGTCGAGATCTACCAGAACTGCCCGATCTTCAACGACGACGCGTTCGCCCCGGTGACCGAGCCAGGCGCGCGCGACGAGCACGTGATCAGGCTGGCGCACGGGCAGCCGGTCAGGTTCGGGGCCGGCGGTGAGCACGGCCTGCGGTTCGGGCCGCTCGGATCGCTCGAGGTGGTGCCGGCCGGCGGGGCGGAGACGCCAGCGGACGGCTCGCTGCTCGTGCATGACGCGCACGCGGCCGACCCGTCCTACGCGTTCGCGCTCAGCAGGCTGGACAGCATCGACTTCACGCACACGCCGATCGGCATCTTCAGGGACGTGCAGCGGTCGACCTACGACGACGCGATGTCGGCGCAGATCGACGCGGCGCGGGAGCGGCAGGGTGAGGGTGACCTGTCGGCGCTGCTCGCCGGCGCCGACACCTGGCGGGTGGCCTGAATCCGCGGTGAGCCTTGGTGCGGCTGCACGCCGCCGCCAGCCGTCCGCACGCCCGCTCGCGCACCGTGCCGTCGTTCCGCCAGCCCTCAGTGCGCGACATAATGTGAACGCGGGTCACATAGCTGGAAGGCGCGATGAGCGTGCGGGTGGAGCGGTCGGGGCCGGTGACGACGGTCATCCTGGATCGGCCGGAGGTGCGGAATGCCGTCGACGGGCCGACTGCCGTTGCGCTGGCTGGTGCGTTTCGGGAATTCGACGCGGATTCCGATGCCGCCATTGCCGTGCTGTACGGGGAGGGCGGGACGTTCTGCGCAGGGGCCGATCTGCGCGCGGTAGGGACCGCGAACGGGAACCGGACGTCGGCTGACGGGGACGGGCCGATGGGGCCGACCAGGCTGAAGCTGTCCAAGCCCGTGATCGCCGCGGTGGCCGGTCACGCCGTCGCCGGCGGACTTGAGCTCGCGATCTGGTGCGACTTGCGCGTCGCGGAGGAAGATGCGGTCTTCGGCGTGTTCTGCCGCCGGTGGGGCGTGCCGCTGATCGACGGCGGCACGGTCAGGCTGCCGCGGCTCGTCGGGCTCGGCCGGGCGCTCGACCTGATCCTCACCGGGCGCGCGGTGCACGCCTCCGAAGCGCTGGAAATCGGGCTGGTCAGCCGGGTCGTGCCGCGCGGCGCCGCGCGGCACGAAGCTGAACAGCTAGCAGGCGAGCTGGCCGCGCTGCCGCAGGCGTGCCTGCGCCATGACCGGATGTCGGCGATCGAGTCCGTCAGTGTCGATCACGACGCGGCGATGGCTGGCGAGTTCGCCCACGGCATGGCCAGCCTGTCCGACCCGGCGCTGATCGCGGGCGTCTCGAGGTTCCGGGATGGTGCCGGGCGGGGCGGGGCGCCGCCCTAGCCGGGCTCAGGCTGCGCCGGTGGCCAGGACGGTGCCCGTGGTGGCGGTTTCCTGATCGACGTGGCCGGAGATCTCTTCCAGGGTCCGGCCCGATGGCTCGGGGAGGACCAGGGTCAGCAGCGCGCCGGCGACGGACACGCCGGCAGTGAGCAGGAGCGTGCCGCGCAGCCCCAGCGAGGTCTGCAGGATCGGGAACAAGAAGACGCCGATGAACGCGCCGAACTTGCCGATCCCGGCCGAGATGCCGTGGCCGGTGGCCCGTACGGAGACCGGGAACAGCTCGCTCGGCATGACGAACGTGGTCATGTTCGGGCCGAACTCGGTGAAGAAGTAGCTGAGGCCGTACACAGCCAGGAAAGGCAGCACCAGAGTCGTCATCCCCGGCACGATCGCGATGAAGCCGAAGCAGACGGCCATCATCACGAAGCCCCAGAGCTGCAGCCGCCGGTGGCCGATGTGGTCGATCCGCGCGATGCCGAGAATGTAGCCGGGCACGGCGGCGACGACGAAAATGGCGAGCTGAATGCCGATCTTGGTCATGGTGGACGCGGTCGGCGAGATCAGCGCCAGGATCTGCGGCGTGGAGATCGTGTTCCCGTAGTAGGCGTAGTCGAGCAGGAACCAGCTTCCAGCCGTCCCCGCCAGCAGCACGAGCAGCCTGCGGTCGGTGAGGAACGCGCGCAGGCCCATCCGGCGCTGCTCGCCGGCGGTTCCGCTCGCCCGCACCACGCCGCGAGTGAGCTCGTGTATCTGTGCTTCGGCCTCGACCCCGCGACCGAGCACCTGCACCTGGTACCGCGGCGACTCAGGCATGGTGCGCCGCAGGTAGATCACCGCGGCGGCGGGGATAGCGCCGATGCCCAGCAGCAGCCGCCAGGTCAGGTCGGTGGAGGTTCCGGCGCCCAGCAGGCCGAGAGCGATGAGCGGCCCGACGATCAGGCCGAGGGCCTGGGTCGAGAACACCAGGCCGACCAGCCGGCCGCGATCGCGCGAGTTGGCGTACTCGCTCATCAGCACGGCACTGACCGGGTAGTCCCCGCCCACGCCAAAACCAAGCAGGAACCGGAACGCGATCAGCACCCAGAATGACGGCGCGAGGGCCGAGCCGATCGCGGCGACGGCCATGATCGCGGCCACGATCCAGTACACGCGCTTGCGTCCGATCAGATCCGCGACCCGCCCGAAGACCAGCGCTCCCAGGAAAGCCGCGCCCAGCATGGTCGCGTTCAGCAGGGCGAGCTGGCTCGTTCCGAGATGCCAATCCAGCGTGATCAGCGCGGAGGCGACTCCGATGACGAACAGGTCATAGGCGTCGGTGAAAAAGCCCATCCCCGACACCACCGCGGCCCGCAGGTGGAACCTGCTCAGTGCCGCGCCATCCAATGCGCCAATCAGGTCGTCCCCGGCCTGCGCCAACGTTCGTTCCCCTCGGATCTAGACGGCCGCCACGAGGACCTCGCCTCGCCGCGAGGTCTGTGCCCCGCGCTTGCGAAGGTAGGAGAGTCAGGCAAACCAACACCGACTTGAATATGAATGATTGGTGAACGACGAGCGACATCTCGGGTGCGCGCACAGATCGCGCACGAGTCGTCACGGTAAGCACCAGAATTCGGTGACAACCTCAGCCGTCATATGACCGTCTGAGTAGTTGACAATAAACCGGCCGACCTGGGATGGAACGAAACTAATGAGTCATCGGCTGATCTCGCGCTTGCCCGCGAAGCTTGCACTGGGTGTTGTTCTCACGCTGCTCGTCAGCTCGGCTGCGAGTGCTGCGGGGGTGGGGAGAGCGAGCGCCGCGTCAGCCGCCGCCCGCCAGTCTGCCCCCCACGTCAGCTGCGTGGCTGCTAGCCACAGCAACGACAAGCTCGCCACGAAGATGGCTCACGATATCGACGCCCGCCTGACCGGCCGGACGTCAGTCGTCGGCCTGGAGGAGACCGACACCGGGACCGGCATCACCTGCACCTACCACGCGGCCTGGCATTTCTACGCGGCGAGCGCCATCAAGGCCACCATCCTGGCGGCGCTGCTCCGCAAGGCGCAAGAACAGCACAGGCAGCTGACGGCCTCGGAGAAGAGTCTGGCCTGGCTGATGATCACCCAGTCCGACAACAACGCTGCGACGGCGCTGTGGAACGACGTCGGCTTCAGCCATATGCAGCACTTCCTGAACCTCGCGAAAATGAGCCAGACCAAGCTCGCCCAGGCCTGGGGCCTGAGCCTGCTCACGGCGCACGACGAGGCGCTGCTGCTCACGCTGCTCTCCGGGCCGAACCGGATCCTGTCCGAGGCGTCGAGGGTCTATGCCCAGTACCTGATGTCCCACGTTGTCGCCTCGCAGCGCTGGGGCGTCCCGGCGGGTGCCCCGCGCACCGTCAAGGTGCACGTCAAGAACGGCTGGCTGCCCTACCCGGTCAGCTCAGACTGGGAGATCAACAGCATCGGGTTCTTCACCAGCAGGCACCCGTACCGGGTGTACCTGATCGCCATGCTGACCCACGCCAATCCGTCGATGGCCTACGGCATCGAGACGATCGAGGGCGCCGCTGTGGTCATCCACCGCGACCTTAACCCCGGCCAGCACAGCGTGATTCCTGAGTCCAGGCCGAACCCGTCCTGGGGGATACCGGACGAGCCGATCCCGGCGAAGAACGGATAGCCAAAGCCCGTGCTGGCCGACGGCACGGTGCTGGCCGACGGCACGGTGCTAGCCGACGGCACGGGACCAGTGCGCGTGCAGGTACGCGGCCGCGCTGGCGGCCTGGCCCGGCGTCAGGAACACCGCGGCCGCTGGCCCGGGCGGCAGCGCGTGCGAGGCGGCCGCGTCGATGCTGCCGTTGGCGATCATCGCTGCCTGCTCGACCGGCCTGACCCCGCCTTCCAGCCACAGATTCTGACCTCCGCGCCTGGTCTGCGAGTAGAGGAACTCCTCCCAGAGCCGGGCGGCGGCGGGATGCGGGGCATCCTTGTTGATCGCCTGGGCGTGGAATTCACCCACGGCGGCGCCGGCCGGGATGAATACCTTCCAGCTCCTCGCCGGCTGCCCGACGATCGCCGCGGTGTTCAGGTAGTCCCAGTTGAAGACGACAGGCGTGCTGCCTGCCTCGATCGTCAGCGGCGTCGTGGCCAGCACGGGAACAAAGTTGCCGGCCGACTTCAGCTTGCGGAAGAAGGCCACGCCGCTCGCGATGCTGTTCGCCGTCCCGCCGAGCGCGAGATTGGCCATCATGACCCCGTACAGTGCGGCGTTGGCTTGCGCCGGGTTTCCGTCCAGCGCGACCGCGCGGGAGAACCGGTGCCCGAGCAGCTGGCGGAGGGAGGTGAGCCTGCCGAACCTGGCCGAGTTGTAGCCGACCGACATGAAGCCGCCGTAGTCCTGAACCCACGCGCCGTCCGGCGCCTTCTGGCTGGCCGGGATAGCCTGCCAGGTGGCGACCTGATACGGCGCGAAGAGCTTGCTGTCGGCGACGGCGACCGACATCTCGATGTCCAGCACGTCCGCGGCACCGGCCGTGCCGTTGTCCTGCCTGATCTCGGTGATCTCCTGCGGGCTTCGGTCGCCGGGAGCGATCGAGTGAATCCTGATCCCGTACCGCTTGCTGAATGTCTTCATGATCGCGCCATAGTTCGCCCAGCTCGCCGGCAGCCCGATGACGTTCAGCGTGCCTTCTTTCCTGGCCGCTGCGATCAGCGCGGTCATTCCGCCACCCGCCGCCGCCGATGTGGCGGCTGACCAGCCCACCGGCCGCGCCGACGGCGACCCGGCCGGCCGCGACCCGGCCGGAGCCGACGCAGCCGGTGACGAGTCTGAGTGTCCCGATTGCGGGCCGGCCGAGGATGAGCAGCCGACCGCGGCCAGCGCAAGTACCCCCGTACCCGCGATGAGCAGCCTGGGAGATAACTTCATGCCACCTCATCCGGATCTTCGTGCTCGCGTCCCCCGCCGCGTTACCTCGTCATGGTCACCTGCCGGTGACGAGGGAGTCAAGGGAGTCTCAGAGCTGGCACTCCACCGGCCCGGGTTCCCTGAACCGCTGCACCCGGTCGCGTAGCCGGCGCTTGCGGGCCGCGCCGCGGTGCAGCGCGGCGGCGCGGGCATAACGGGCGAGAACGCTGACCGGCGGCCGGCCGCTGCCCGCGACCTCGTAGCCGAGTGCTCGCAGGCGGCTGCCCATGGCCGCCTCGCAGAGCGTGATCTCCCATGGCTGGAGCCGCTCCTGCCAGGTCCCCGAGGGCGCCCGCGTGACCTTCTTCTGGGTGTCGGCGTGCCAGCTCTTGCGGTCGGGAATGGTGCTGCCGGCGATCTTGTGCGGCTCGGCCATGGCCGGGTCGTACTCCTCGCCCAGAAAGTCGCACAGCTCGGTGAGGCGTGCCGCCGGGTCCGCGACGAGATCTTCGTACCTGAGCTCGACGTACGTGTCAGACGGCAGGTGGCGTGCCGCCCGGCGGCCGCTGTCGATCGCCTCGACCCAGCTGCAGACGGCGGCGTAGACGTCCTGGGTGAACCAGGGCATGGTCTTCAGCGAGGCCACGCAGTCCCTGCCGTCCCTGATCAGGTGCACGATCTGGGCATCGGGAAACATCCGGAGCAGCGCCGGGATGTACTGGTAATAGCCTGGCCGCTTGTCACCCCAGCGCGGCTTGTCGAACCGCCTGGCGTACGCGCGGAAGACGATCCCGATCGCCGATCCGAGAGTCGGCGGCCCATCCACGATCTCATCGAAGACCTTCTCGGAGTCGAGGCCGAGATCGTAGAAGAGCGTCTGCCGCTGGTGCGCGATCGAGCTGGCCAGCGCCCGCCGCCTGGGCTCCTCGCGCAGGTCGCCGAACGTGTTCCGGGCCTCGTAGGTGGTGAGCACGAAGCGGGTCTCGGGCGGGATCGCGATCCGCCGATGGGCATGCAGCATGAGCTGCAGCAGCGTCGTCCCGGAACGGGGACAGCCAAGAACGAAGATCGGCCGGTCGGCACCCATGGCTCAATCTATCCCGGCGTGATCACCGCAGTGGCACCGTTAGTCCTTCGCTACCAGGTGCCCCACGTCACGGCCGGCTCGGGCAGCGACGGCGGGTTCAGGTGAGTGCGGGCAGATTCCACTTCTCCTCGAACCTGGGCCCAACGTTCCCGAACCGCCGGTTCCTGAGCCGGCGGCGGCACATGGTCGTAATAGCCGCCGTGCTTGGTAGAAGGGCAGGTCCTGCTCGGTCAGCAGCCTGAATGTGTTCGCGCTGGGAGAGCTGGCCAGGCACCGGTCGACGAGGCGAATCGGCCTGGCCCCCTGTCCGAGGACGCCGTGCGGGCGCTGGCCAGCGGGAGCAGGCACTCAGTTCCAGCGGGCGCCGAGATTCTGGGCGCGCCGAACGTGATCAGCGACGCACTCAACACCGAAGGCGTCGCCGCGGCCCTGCTAGACCGGGATTGGGTCGGGCTGCTGGACCGCTCTGCAGACTCGGCGATTGCCACGGAGCTCTTTGAAGCGGTCCGGGACAAGCCCGCCCGATCGGTGGTGCTGCTGAACCGGTGTATTACCCGCGCGCACTCGACTGCCAACGCCAGAGAGGCCCTGGCGGGCCTGGGCTATGACGTTCTGCGGACGGCCGTGCCGAGGCTGGAA
>DATKQH010000369.1:0-21502 GCA_035532775.1 Streptosporangiaceae bacterium | reverse complement strand
CGCCGTTATAGAACAGCGCGCTGCCGATCCCGGTGCCGAGGGTCAGCAGGAGGACGGTGCCCGGCTGGCCGCGGCCGGCGCCGAAGCGCATCTCGGCGATGCCAGCGGCATCGGCGTCGTTCAGCACCGTCACGGTGCGGCCGGTCGCCTCGCCGAGGAACTCGATGGTATTAACGCCGATCCAGCCCGGATCCAGGTTGGCCGCCGTCCGGATGGTTCCGGCCGCGACCACGCCGGGGAACGTGACGCCGATCTGCCCGTCCCACTCGAAGTGATCGACGAGCTGGCGGACGATCGGCGCCATCGCGTCAGGAGCGGCCGGACGGGGAGTCGGGAGCTTCACCCGATCGGCCAGCAGGCGGCCTTCCGTCACATCAACTGGCGCGGCCTTGATGCCGGTACCGCCGATGTCGATGCCAAGGACACCAGCCATGATGTCTCCGTTTCAGCTGATCTGAGCAGTTAGCACTCTGCTGGTGCTGCTATCAGACTAGGGGCTGTCAGATGCCCCAGCGGGCCTGCCGCAGCGCCGCCACGTCGGCCTCGGCGCCCTCCAGCCTGACTTGCGCCACGGCGGTCCGGCCGAACGTCCAGAGCATCAGCTCCGCGGGCGCGCCTATGACAGTCACCACCGGCGTGCGCGGCCGGACCGTCATCCGGACGCTCCGCTGCTCGCCAGGCCGCTCCGCCAGATCGTCACGGGCGAACTCGATGCCCACCGGCACCTTGCGCAGCATCAGCCGGGCCCTGGACAGGTCGCTCCAGATCAGGTCGGTCATCCGCTGGTCGAGGGCGCGTGGCTGCCAGTCCGGCTGCGCGCGCCGGACGTCCTCGTGATGCACGAAGAACTCGGAGAAATTCAGCCGGGCGTCAGCGCCGGGAATGCCGTAGACGGACAGCCGCGGCGGCCCGGTCCTGATCGTCTCGACGAGCTGCGGAAACGGTGTCGCATGCGCCAGGCCGTGCTGCACGCGCTCGGTATAGCCGGCGAGCGGGCCGCCGAGTATCCCCAGCGCCGCGTCTGGGCGGCGTTCTCGCAGCACGAGGTGCGCGGCGAGGTCGGCGGTCTGCCAGCCCTCGCAGAGCGTCGGTGCGTCCGGACCTGCCTTGTCGAGCAGTTCGCACAAAGCAAGGCGCTCATCTCGGGCATAAGTCACTGCTTGATAGTAGGCCACGGTCGCGCTCGGGGTGCTGCCGCGGTGCGACGCAGGCTATGGTGACAGATATCGTGCGGCTATCGTGCGGCGAGGAGAGCGCGGCGAGCGGGACGCGAGGAGGACCATGACCGGCGTGAGCACCAGGGGTCCGGCGTGAGCCCCAGCAACCCGGGCGTGCGCCCCAGCAACCCGGGCGTGCGCACCGGGGGCACTGCGCACCCGGGGCGGGAACTCGCTGGCGTGCTGATCGGCGGCGCGGCCGGAGCCGGCGTCGTGCTGCTCGCGTCCCGGCAGGGCCTGGCCAGGGTCATCGTGCGGCCGCCGCGCCCGCTGCCCGCGACGGTCGCCGTGCTGAGCGCGCAGGACCTGCGCCCGGCGATCGCGGCGCTGGCGGTGGCGGCTCTGGCCAGCCTGGCTGCCGTGCTGGCGACGCGCGGCCTGCTGCGCAGGCTGACCGGGCTGATCACGATCGCTCTGGGCGCCGGCATCGCGCTGTTCGCGGCCGGGAGGGTCACGGCCGCCGCGGCACTGGCTGCCGCTGGCCGGTCAGGCGCGTCGCCGGCGAGCGGGTCAGGAGCGGGAACGGCAGCCGGATCGGTCACAGCGGGAACGGGCAGCGGCGGCACGGTCGGCTCGCTGGCCGGGTTCGGATCGCACGTGGTGCTCGGGGGCTCGGCCTGGCGCGCGCTGATGGTCGCGGGCGCGGCACTGATCATCGCCGCCGGGCTCATCGTCCTGGTACGGGCCCGCCAGCTGCCGGCCATGTCGGGCCGCTACGAGCGGCCGGCCCGTCCCGCCGCCGCGACCGCAGGACCGGCAGCCCCCGCGGCAGGCACCGCGCGCTCCGGCGGTCCAGCTGGCTCCTCTAGTCCCGCTGATCACACTGGCCCCGCAGGCCGGACGGGGACCAGCCGGGCCCGCCCGGCGCCTGCGAGCATGTGGGAGTCGCTGAGCGCGGGGGCCGATCCGACAGCATGGCCGGAATGAAGCTGGCGGCACCACTGCGTCAGCCATCGGCCTCATCGGGACGCCAAGGCCGGGTCAGAGGCGCGTAACCGGAACGCCGCTCAGGTGAGCGCCCGTCATCAGGTGTACGCTGCGAAATCAGGCGGTACCGCTCAGCGACCGCCAGCCCAGGGGCGGGGACTGGCTGCGAATCAGCCCTCGGTACGATCGGGGGCGCCAGGCAACCCACCCGAGGGGCAGTGGAACCGCGTGAGCGTGCTCGATGACATTCTCGTTGACGTGCGCGCCGACCTTGCGGCGCGGCAGCGGACGGCTCCGCTTGAGCAGGTGAAGGATGCGGCCAGCAGGGCGTCATCTCCTCGCGACGTGATGGCGGCGCTGCGCGGCCGGGGCGTCGCGGTGATCGCCGAGGTGAAGCGCGCCAGCCCGTCCAAGGGAGCGCTGGCCGCTATCGCCGACCCGGCCGCGCTGGCGGTCGACTACGAGGCGGGCGGCGCCAGCGTGATCAGCGTGCTCACCGAGAGCAGGCGATTCGGCGGGAGCCTGGACGACCTGGCGGCGGTCAGGGACGTCGTGCAGGTACCGCTGCTGCGCAAGGACTTCGTGATCAGCGCCTACCAGCTGTGGGAAGCCAGGGCGTACGGGGCGGACCTGGTGCTGCTGATCGTGGCCGCCCTCGAGCAGAACGCGCTCGTCTCGCTGGTCGAGCGGGCATCGTCGATCGGGCTCGTACCGCTGGTCGAGGTCCACTCCCAGGACGAGCTGGGCCGCGCCGTCGACGCCGGAGCGCAGGTGATCGGGGTGAACGCGCGGAACCTCGCTACGCTCGAGGTCGACAGGACGGTGTTCGCGCTACTGGCGCCGCAGATACCTGACGGCGTCGTCAAGATCGCGGAGTCCGGCGTCCGCGGGCCGCATGACCTGCTCGCGTACGCCGCGGCCGGCGCGGACGCCGTCCTCGTCGGCGAGAGCCTCGTCGTCGGGAAGGACCCGCGATCGGCGGTCGCCGACCTGGTGACCGCGGGCTCGCATCCCGCATTGCGGACAGACCGAGGAGGCGGCTCATGAGAACGCCGGCTCCGGCGAAGATGCCGGCGACGCCCGGGCCGGGCCAGATCTGGCCCGACGCCACCGGGCACTTCGGCCAGTTCGGCGGCCGCCTGGCACCCGAGGCCCTGATGTCGGCGCTGGACGAGCTGACAGCGGCCTACGAGTCGGCCAAGGCCGATCCCGCCTTCGCCGACGAACTCGGCGGGCTGCTGCGTGACTACGCGGGCCGGCCCACCCTGCTGACTGAGGCCCGCCGGTTCACCGCCCACGCCGGCGGCTGCCGGGTATTCCTCAAGCGCGAGGACCTGGCTCACACGGGCTCCCACAAGATCAACAACGTGCTCGGCCAGGCGCTCCTCACCAGGCGGATGGGCAAGACGAGGATCATCGCGGAGACCGGGGCCGGCCAGCACGGCGTCGCCACCGCGACCGCCGCGGCGCTGCTCGGCCTGGAGTGCGTGGTCTACATGGGCGAGGAAGACACCCGCAGGCAGGCGCTCAATGTGGCCAGGATGCGGATGCTCGGCGCGCAGGTCGTTCCGGTGACGATCGGCAGCAGGACGCTGAAGGACGCGATCAACGAGACGTTCCGCGACTGGGTCGCGAGCGTGCAGACCACGCACTACTGCATCGGGTCGGTGATGGGCCCGCACCCGTTCCCCATGATGGTGCGGGACTTCCAGCGGGTAATCGGCGTCGAGGCCAGGGAGCAGATCCAGGCTCGGGCCGGCCGGCTGCCCGACGCGGTCATCGCCTGCGTGGGCGGTGGCTCCAACGCGATCGGCGCCTTCCACGCCTTCATCGGCGATCCCGGGGTCCGGCTGATCGGCTGCGAGGCGGGCGGTGACGGGGTGGCCACCGGGCGGCACGCCGCGACGGTATCCGGCGGGTCGGTCGGGGTGATCCACGGGATGCGGACCTACCTGCTCCAGGACGACGACGGGCAGACGCTGCCGACGCACTCGATCTCGGCCGGCCTGGACTATCCGGGGGTTGGTCCCGAGCACGCCTGGCTGCACGATACCGGCCGCGCCGAGTACCGCCCGGTCACCGATGAGCAGGCGATGGAGGCGTTCTCCCTGCTCTGCCGGACCGAGGGCATCATCCCGGCGATCGAGTCCGCGCACGCGCTGTCCGGCGCGCTGGACGTCGGGCGGGAGCTGGGACCCGACGCCGTGCTGCTGGTCAGCCTGTCCGGACGGGGAGACAAGGACGTGGACATCGCGGCCAGGTACTTCGGTCACCTGAACCAGGAGGCCCGGCAGTGACCCGCACGGCGGCGGGCCGGGTCGGCGCCGCGTTCGAGCGGGCCGCCGCTGAGCAGCGCGCCGCGCTCGTCGGCTACCTGCCTGCCGGGTTCCCGTCCGTGGACGGCGCGATAGCGGCGGCGACCGCCATGGCGCGGGCGGGTGCCGACGTGGTGGAGATCGGGCTGCCCTACTCCGATCCGCTGATGGACGGGCCGGTGATCCAGGAGGCCGTGCACCGGGCGCTCGCGGGCGGCGTGCACGTCACCGACGTCCTGCGGACCGTCGAGGCCGTCTCGGCGGCCGGCGTGCCGGTCCTGGTCATGACCTACTGGAATCCGGTCGATCATTACGGCGTCGACGCGTTCGCGCGCGATCTGGCCAGCGCGGGCGGATCCGGCCTGATCACGCCGGACCTGCCGCCGGAAGAGGCGGGACCGTGGCTCGAGGCGGCCGCTGCCCGCGACCTCGACCCGGTGTTCCTCGTCGCCCCGTCCTCGACCGGCGAGCGGATCAAGCTGATCACCGCGGCCTGCGGCGGCTTCGTCTACGCGGCGTCGGTGATGGGGATCACCGGCGCCAGGGCGGCCGTCGGCGGGGCGGCCGCGGGCCTGGTCGAGCGGGTCAGGCAGTACACGAGGCTGCCGGTGGCCGTCGGGCTCGGCGTGAGCACCGCGGCCCAGGCCGCCGAGGTAGCGCGGTACGCCGACGGGGTGATCGTCGGCTCGGCGTTCGTCCAGCGCCTGCTCAGTGCCCCCGATCCGGCGGCAGGATGCGCGGGCGTGGCGGAACTCGCGGCCGAGCTCGCCGCGGGCGTGCGCGGCCGGGTTAACCAGGGCTGAAGCGGCGCGGTGACCAGGGCTGACGCGGGCTGACCGGACGGGCGCCGTGCCCGGTTGCGAAACACAGAATTTACTCACGAGTAACTGCTGTGACCCATTGGTTATGATGTCCTTGTGATGCTCACCTGACGCGCGCGCCTGATCAGCGTGCGTCAGTGAGCCCGTCCGGCGGGCCAGCGTCGTCCCTCCGCTTCTCCGGCATTCCAGTGGCGGACGAGACGACAGGAGCGCGGATGGCCCCTACCCCGAATCCAGTGACCCCAGCTTCGCCCGGCACGGGGCGGCATGACACCGGGCTGTACGACCCGCGATTCGAGCACGACGCGTGCGGTGTCGGCCTGGTCGCCGACCTGTCCGGGCGACGTGTCCACGGCACCGTCTCCCAGGCGCTGACCGTTCTGCGGAACCTTGAGCACCGGGGGGCCAAGGGCAGTGACCCGGAGACCGGTGACGGCGCCGGGATCCTGACCCAGATCCCGGACGAGCTGCTGCGAGCGGTCTGCGACTTCACCCTCCCGCCGGCCGGCTACTACGCCGCTGGCCTCGCGTTCCTGCCGCGCGACGGCGGCCAGGGGGCAGACAGCCCGGGGGAGAACAGCACAGCGCAGATCAGGCAGATCGAGCGGCTCGCGCGGCTGGAGGGCCTCGTCGTGCTCGGCTGGCGCGACGTTCCGCACGAGGTCACCGCGTGCGGGGCAGGCGCGCTCGCGGTCCTTCCCGGGCTGGCCCAGCTGTTCGTGGCATCGGCGGCCGGCGAGCACGGGGCTGACCTGGACCGGCGGGCCTTCTGCCTGCGCAAGCGGATCGAGCACGAGACCGGGATCTACCTGGCCAGCCTGTCCAGCGCGACGATCGTGTACAAGGGGATGCTGACCGCGCTCCAGCTCGAGCGGTTCTATCCCGACCTCACCGATTCGAGGTACACCTCGGCTCTCGCGCTCGCCCACTCCAGGTTCTCCACCAACACGTTCCCGTCCTGGCCGCTGGCCCACCCGTTCCGGTTCATCGCGCACAACGGCGAGATCAACACCATCCGGGGCAACCGGAACTGGCTGCGCGCCCGCGAGGCGATGCTGGAGACCGAGCTGATCCCGCGCGACGCCGATGGCCGGGGGATCGAGCGGCTGCTGCCGGTGCTCGACGAGACGGCCAGCGACTCCGCCAGCTTCGACGCCTGCCTCGAGCTGCTGCACCTCGGCGGCCGCTCACTGCCGCACGCGGTGCTGATGATGATCCCGCAGGCGTGGGAGAACGACCAGGGCATGAACTGCGACCTGCGGGCCTTCTACCGCTTCCACGCCTCGCTGATGGAGCCATGGGACGGCCCGGCGCTGATCGCGTTCACCGACGGCACGCTGGCCGGCGCTGTTCTGGACAGGAACGGCCTGCGGCCCGGGCGGTACTGGGTGACCGATGACGGCCTCGTGGTGCTGGCCAGCGAGGTCGGGGTGCTGGACATCGAGCCGTCGCGGATCGTCCGCAAGGGCAGGCTGCAGCCAGGCAAGGTCTTCCTCGTCGACACCGCGGCCGGCCGGATCATCGAGGACGAGGAGGTCAAGGCCACCCTCGCCGCCGAGTACCCGTACGACGACTGGCTGCACGCCGGCCTGCTGCACCTGGACGACCTGCCGGACCGGATCCGCGAGCTGCCGGACGGCCAGGCGCTCGCCACCCAGCAGCGGCTCTTCGGCTACACCGAGGAAGAGCGCAGGGTCATCCTCGGCCCGATGGCGCGAACCGGGGCCGAGCCCATCGGCTCGATGGGCGACGACACGCCGATAGCGGCCCTGTCCGACCGGCCAATGCTGCTCTTCGACTACTTCGCCCAGCAGTTCGCCCAGGTCACGAACCCGCCGCTGGATGCCATCAGGGAGGAACTCGTCACCTCGCTCGCGGCGGCGACCGGCCCGGAGCACAACATCTTCGATCCCGGGCCGACGTCGTGCAGGCAGATCGTGCTGCCCTACCCGGTGATCAGCGAGAGCGACCTGGCAAAGATCATTCACATCAACAATGACCGGGACCTGCCCGGCTTCGCCGCGCACGTCGTGGACGGGCGTTACCTCGCCGCGGGCGGCGGCCAGGCCCTGCGCGAGCGGCTGGCCGAGATCAGGGCCGAAGTCACCGACGCGATCAGGGCTGGCGCGACAATCATCGTGCTCTCCGACCGCGGTGCAGTGAAGTGGGATGGGGAGGTGGGTGGGGGCGGGCAGGCCCTGACCGGGGGACCGCCCGAGCAGGACGCCTCGCAGTGGGCGCCCATTCCGTCGCTGCTGCTCACCGGCTCCGTGCACCACCACCTGATCAGGGACCAGACCCGGACCAGGGCCGGCCTGGTCGTCGAGGCCGGGGACGTGCGGGAGACCCATCACATCGCGCTGCTGATCGGCTACGGCGCGGCCGCGGTCTGCCCGTACCTGGCCATCGAGACCGTGCAGGACATGGCCCGCTCCGGGCTGCTCGATGGGGTCAGCAGCCGCAAGGCGGCGGCGAACCTGATCAAGGCACTCGGCAAGGGCCTGCTCAAGATCATGTCGAAGATGGGCGTCTCCACCGTCGCCTCCTACACCGGAGCGCAGATCTTCGAGGCGATCGGCCTGGGTCCCGAGGTCATCGGCGAGTGCTTCGCCGGCACGTCGTCACGGCTCGGCGGCGTCGGCTTCGACCAGCTCGCGGCCGACAACGCGGCCCGGGTGGCAAGCGCGTACCCGCGCCGGCCAGCCGGGACCGGGCGGATGGAGCTGGAGACCGGCGGCGAGTACCAGTGGCGCAGGGACGGCGAGCCGCATCTGTTCAGCCCCGAGGCGATCGCCCTGCTCCAGCACGCCACCCGCACCGGCGAGGCGGACATCTTCGCCGAGTACACCAGGAAGGTCGACGAGCAGTCGGCCCGGCTGATGACGCTGCGGGGCCTGCTGGCCATCCGCGGCGTCGACGCGCATGCAGACCGCCAGGCCGCCGGCCAGGACACCGGTCAGCCCGCCCGGCCGCCGGTCCCGATCGGCGAGGTCGAGCCGGCCAGCGAGATCGTCAGGAGGTTCGTCACCGGCGCGATGTCCTACGGCTCGCTGTCGGCCGAGGCGCACCAGACCCTGGCGATCGCGATGAACCGGCTCGGCGGCAGGTCGAACTCCGGCGAGGGCGGCGAGGACTCCGACCGCTACGCGGCCGACGACAGCGGCGACCTGCGCAGGTCAGCGATCAAGCAGGTAGCCAGCGGCCGGTTCGGCGTGACGAGCGAGTACCTGGTCAACGCCGACGACTTGCAGATCAAGATGGCGCAGGGCGCCAAGCCGGGGGAGGGCGGCCAGCTTCCCGCCCACAAGGTCTATCCGTGGATCGCGAAGACCAGGCACTCAACGCCAGGCGTCGGCCTGATCTCGCCGCCGCCGCACCATGACATCTACTCCATCGAGGACCTGGCCCAGCTGATCAGCGACCTGAAGAACGCCAACCCGGCGGCCAGGGTCAGCGTCAAGCTGGTCGCCGAGGTCGGGGTCGGAACCATCGCCGCCGGCGTCGCCAAGGCGCACTCGGACGTCGTGCTGATCTCCGGGCACGACGGCGGGACCGGTGCCTCGCCGCTGACCAGCATCAAGCACGCGGGAGCGCCGTGGGAAGTCGGCCTCGCCGAAACCCAGCAGACGCTGCTGCGCAACGGCCTGCGCGACCGGGTCATGGTCCAGGTCGACGGCCAGCTGAAGACCGGCAGGGACGTGATCATCGCCGCGCTGCTCGGCGCGGAGGAGTTCGGCTTCGCCACCGCGCCCCTGGTCAGCGTGGGCTGCGTGATGATGCGGGCCTGCCATAGCGACACCTGCCCGGTCGGCGTCGCGACCCAGAACCCCGAGCTGAGACGCCGCTTCGCCGGCCAGCCCGAGCACGTGGTGGCGTTCTTCGAGCTCATCGCCGGGCAGGTCCGCGAGTACCTGGCCATGATGGGCTTCCGCACGCTGGCCGAGGCCGTCGGCCAGGCCGAGCTGCTGAGCGCCGTCGCGCCGGCGGGCGACACCAAGGCGTCCTTCCTCGACCTGGCGCCGCTGCTGCACGTGCCGCCGCTGCCGCCGGGCGCGGCCCGGCGCAAGACGACCAGCCAGGAGAGCCATCTGCACCTGGCGCTGGACAACACGCTGATCCAGCTGGCCGAGGGCGCGCTCCAAGAGGGCAAGCCGGTCCGCCTTGACCTGCCGGTCAGGAACGTGAACAGGGCCGTCGGCACCATGCTGGGCTACGAGGTCACCCGGCGCTGGGGCGGCGAGGGACTGCCCGACGACACGATCACGGTCAGCCTGCACGGGTCGGCCGGGCAGTCGCTCGGCGCGTTCCTGCCGCGCGGCATCACGATCAGGCTCAGCGGCGATGCCAACGACTACGTCGGCAAGGGCCTGTCCGGCGGCCGCGTGGTGATCGGGCCGGACGAGACGGCCACGTTCGCGGCCCAGGAGCAGGTCATCGCGGGCAACGTGATCGGCTACG
The DNA here is from genome assembly GCA_035532775.1 of Streptosporangiaceae bacterium. Lineage (GTDB taxonomy): Bacteria > Actinomycetota > Actinomycetes > Streptosporangiales > Streptosporangiaceae > Chersky-822. The sequence continues at coordinate 11,764 of DATKQH010000369.1, read as the reverse complement.
GGGCGACCAGCGGGGAGCTGTTCCTGCGCGGCACGGTCGGCGAGCGGTTCTGCGTGCGGAACTCGGGCGCGACCGCTGTCGCCGAGGGAGCAGGCGACCACGGCTGCGAGTACATGACCGGCGGGCGGGTGGTCGTGCTCGGGCCGGTGGGCAGGAACTTCGCCGCTGGCATGTCGGGCGGCATCGCCTACCTGCTCGACCCCGACCCCGCCCTGGTCAACACCGAGATGGTGGACGTCGAGCCGGTCAGCGCCGGTGACGAGGATTTCCTGGCCGGCCTGCTCGCCCGGTACCTGGCCGAGACGGGCTCGGTGGTGGCTGCCGGCCTGCTGGACGACTGGGCTGCCGCGCTGCCGCGGCTGCGCCGGGTCATGCCGAGGGACTACAAGCGGGTCCTCACCGCGACCCGCCGTGCCGAGCGGGATGGTCAGGACGTGGCCGAGGCCGTGATGGCCGCGGCGCGGAGCTTATCCGCGCCCGTGGGCAGCAGCGAGAGGAGATGAGATGGCCGATCCGACCGGATTCCTGACCACGCCGCGGCAGACCGCCGCCCGCCGCCCGGTCGAGGTCAGGATTACCGACTGGCGCGAGGCGTACGCGGCGATGCGCCGCGGCGACACCGAACGGCAGGCTGGCCGCTGCATGGACTGCGGCATCGCGTTCTGCCATAGCGGCTGCCCGCTCGGGAACCTGATCCCCGAATGGAACGACCTCGTCTGGCGGCAGCACTGGCAGGATGCCGCGGCGCGGCTGCACGCCACCAACAACTTTCCCGAGTTCACCGGCCTGCTCTGCCCGGCGCCATGCGAGTCGGCGTGCGTGCTGTCGATCAACGCCGATCCGGTCACGATCAAGCAGGTAGAGATCGAGATCATCGACCGGGCCTGGTCGCAGGGCTGGGTCACCAGCCAGCCGCCGGCGCCGGCTGCCAGGGCGGCCGGCCAGCGGGTCGCCGTGATCGGCTCAGGCCCGGCCGGACTGGCCGCCGCGCAGCAGCTGACCAGGGCCGGCCACGCGGTGACCGTATACGAGCGGGATGACCAGCCCGGCGGCCTGCTCAGGTACGGGATCCCCGAGTTCAAGATGGAGAAGTGGCGGCTGGACCGGCGCCTGGCGCAGCTGCGCGAGGAAGGGACGGTCGTCGAGTGCGGCGTGGACGCGGGCGCCGACATCAGTGCGGCCACCCTGCGCAGCGGTTACCAGGCGATCATCCTGGCCGGCGGTGCGCGGGTGCCGCGAGGGCTGCCGGTCCCCGGCGCGGAGCTGGTCGGCATCTATCAGGCGATGGAGTACCTGCCGCCCTCGAACCGCGCGGTGGCCGCCGCGCGGGCCAGCGGCGGGCAGGTCGGCGAGTCGCCGATCTCGGCCCGCGGGCGGCACGTGGTGATCATCGGCGGCGGCGACACCGGCGCCGACTGCCTCGGCACGGCCCTGCGGCAGGGTGCCGCATCGGTGACCCAGCTCGAGATCATGCCGAGGCCGCCGCAGCGGCGGCCAGCCGGCCAGCCGTGGCCGACCTACCCGATGATCTTCCGGGTCTCCACGGCGCACGAGGAAGGCGGCGAGCGGGTCTACGCGGTCTCCACCCAGGAATTCATCGCCGCCGAGGCCGGGCGGGTCAGGGCGCTGCGGCTGGCCGACGTCGACCTGGTCGACGGGCGCATCCAGGTGCGCGAGGGTACCGAGCGCGAGCTGGCCTGTGACCTGGTCCTGCTGGCGATGGGCTTCTCGGGCGCCGAGCAGGGCGGCCTGCTGGCCGATCTCGGCATCGGCCTGAATGAGCGCGGGAACGTGCCGAGGGACGACACTTACGCCACGCCGGTACCCGGCGTCTTCGTAGCCGGTGACATGGGCCGCGGGCAATCGCTGATCGTCTGGGCGATCGCCGAGGGCCGGTCGGCGGCGGCGGCGGCCGACCGGTACCTGTCCGGCGAGACCACGCTGCCCGCCGCTATCCCGGCATCGGCTGCCCCGCTGCGGCTGGCCGGCCGGTGACGCGGGCGATGGCGGGCCACCCGGCCAGGCTGACGGCCGGTGCCGGCCAGGCTGACACGGCCGACCCGCGCTGGCGCTTCCGGTTGGTGCCCCGGGTGGGATTCGAACCCACACTTGATGGATTTTGAGGCCATTGACTCTGCCGTTGGTCTACCGGGGCAACACGTGCGCTCGGTGGACGTGCCGTGCCTGCACTCAATGTAGCGGCTGTGGATAGGCTTCAGTGGGTGAGCCAGTCTGCATACCGCGTAGTGATCGCCGAGGACGAGGCACTGATCCGGCTGGACCTCAAGGAGATGCTTGAGGAACCGGGCCAGGATGCCTATGTCGTGGTCGGCGAAGCGTCCGACGGCGATACGGCCGTCCGGATGGCAGCGGACCTGAGGCCGGACCTTGTCATCATGGACGTCAAGATGCCGGTACTTGACGGGATTTCAGCCGCGGAGCAGATCACGGCCAGGCGGCTGGCGCCCGTGGTCATCCTGACCGCCTTCTCCCAGCGTGACCTGGTGCAGCGGGCGAGCAGCGCCGGCGCGATGGCGTACCTGGTGAAGCCGTTCACCAAGGCGGAGCTGATCCCCGCGATCGAGATCGCCGTGAGCCGCTTCGCCGAGCTCACCGCGCTGCAGTCGGAGATCGGGGACCTGCGCGAGCGGCTCGCGATGCGCAAGCTGCTCGACCGGGCCAAGGGCGTGCTGCAGACGTCGCGCGGGATGAGCGAGCCCGAGGCGTTCCGGTGGATTCAGAAGACCTCGATGGACCGGCGGATGACGATGCGGGCGCTCGCCCAGGAGATCCTCGACAGCCAGTCGTCGCCCGCCCGGCCTGGCGGCACGGCCCGGCCTGGCGGCACGGCCCAGCCGGGCGAGGGTGCCGCCGGAGGAGTGGCGTAGGCGTAGCGCCTGTCCCGCGCGGGCCCGCGCCGCAGGGCGCTAAGCCGAAGAGTCTGCGGTTACGTGAAGAGAATGCGGCAGCATACGACGCAGAATTTACCGCTAAGCCCGTCGGCGACCCCCGGGCGCGACTCGCGCGATTTGGCGTCATCATCACGTCCGGGTCATCCGTTCGCACCCACCGAATCGGTGAAGAGTCCGGGAGCGCCTGCGTCGGCTGGTCTTACGCAAGCGAGCGGGGCCAGGTCACTTACCCCCCGTTGACCCGGCGCCCGCTCGCTTGCTGCCGCCTGCTGCTCGCGCGCAGCGGCGGTGCGGAGCCCGCAGACCCTTTGGTGCCGTGTCGGCCTTCCCCGGGCCGGCACGTTCTCTACTCGGCATCACCAAGCTCCGGGGAACACCGTATCGAGCGTCGCCATGCCGTGCGCAGACACTGCCATTACCCGGCCGGTATGGGCAGAACATCCGTTCGGAGAAACAGGGCCGGATGCGGCCGGCCATGCCTGACCTGGGCAATGCGCCTGCTCAGCGCCTTCCAGCGGCTGCTAGGCGGACGGATCAGGAGGCGGCAGCACCGCCGCCGGGCACCGCATCCCGCAGCAGGCAGCTGAGCCTGGCTGTGCAGACCCGGCGGCCGTTGTCGTCGGTGATCACGATGTCGTACGTCGCCAGTGTCCGGCCCGCGTGCACCTGGGTGGCGACGCCGGTGACCTGGCCGGCGGCGGCGGCCCGGTGATGAGTGGCGTTGATCTCGATGCCCACGGTGAACCTGTCCCGGCCCGCGTGCAGCGCCGCGCCGGTCGATCCGAGCGTCTCGGCGAGCACGCAGGACGCGCCGCCGTGCAGCAGGCCGTACGGCTGGGTGTTGCCCTCGACCGGCATGATCCCGACGACGCGCTGAGCCGAAGCCTCCGTGATCTTGATACCCATCCGGTGCGCCAGCGTCTCCGGATAGCCCTCGTTCAATGTGCTCAAGTCAAGGAACGCCTCATCCGTCATCGCCGCCGCCACCTCCGAGTTCGCCGCAGACGCCTGCTCAGCGCAAGTCGCAGCCTAGGATTACGGGGTGGCTGCCATGAACCCGGCCCCGCCGGCTGACGACACGGCCCGGCGTGACCTCCTGCTCCTGCTCGACGGGCATTCGCTCGCCTACCGCGCGTTTTTCGCGCTGCCCGCCGAGAACTTCTCGACCACGACGGGGCAGCCGACTAACGCCGTCTACGGGTTCACGGCGATGCTGATCAACGTGCTGCGGGACGAGCAGCCGACCCACATCGCCGTCGCGTTCGACCGGAGCGAGCCGACCTTCAGGCATGAGCAGTACGTCGAGTACAAGGCGAACCGCAAGGAGACTCCCGCCGATTTCAAGGGCCAGCTGAGCCTGATCTTCGAGGTGCTCGATGCCCTCGGCGTCCCGCGGCTGTCGCTGGCGGGGTACGAGGCCGACGACCTCATCGCCACGCTGGCGACTCAGGCCGCCGCCAGCGGCATGAAGGTGCTGATCGTCACCGGCGACCGGGACGCGCTCCAGCTGGTCAGCGACGACGTCACGGTCCTGATGACCAGGCGCGGCATCAGCGACATGACCAGGTTCACCCCGGCCGCCGTGACCGAGAAGTACGGGCTGTCCCCGGCGCAGTACCCCGACTTCGCCGCGCTGCGCGGTGATCCGAGCGACAACCTGCCGGGCATCCCGGGCGTGGGCGAGAAGACGGCGGCGAAGTGGGTCGCCGAGTTCGGCTCGCTCGACGCCCTCGTCGACAAGGTCGACGAGGTCAAGGGCCGGGCGGGCGACAACCTGCGGGAGCACCTGGGCAGCGTGCTGCGCAACCGCCAGCTCACGGAACTGACCAGGAACGTCCACCTCGAGGCCGGCCCTGCCGACCTGGTTCCGGCGCCGTGGGACCGGGACCAGATCCACCAGCTCTTCGACACGCTCCAGTTCCGGGTGCTGCGCGACCGCCTGTACTCGACGCTGCCGAACGGGATCACCGGGCAGCTCACCGTCGCGGCACCGGCCGGCGCCGAGGCCGGCTTCGATGTCAGCCTCAGCAAGCCCGGCCCCGGGCAGGTGAGCGAGTGGCTCGCCAGCCATGCCAGGTCAGGGCGGATCGGGCTGGCGGTCAGCGGCACCTGGGGCCGAGGCACCGGTGACGTCGACGGCCTGGCGCTGGCCAGGGCGGCGGGCGGAGACGACGCAGACGACGGCACGACCGCCGGGGCCAGCCCGGCCGCGTTCATCGATCCGGTCACGCTCACGCCAGCGGACGAGCAGGCCCTGGCCGACTGGCTGGCTGACGAGTCCGCGCCCAAGGCGCTGCATGACGCCAAGGGGCCGATGCACGCGCTGGCCGCGCGCGGCCTGCGGCTGCACGGCCTGACCAGCGACACGGCGCTCGCCGCCTACCTGGCTCTGCCTGGCCAGCGCTCCTTCGACCTGGCCGACCTGGCACTGCGCTACACCAGGCGCGAGCTGCGCGGCGATGCGGCCGCCTCCGGCCAGCTGACGCTGGACATGGCGGGCGAGACGGAGGCCGCGGAGGTACTCGCCCAGCGCGCGCTGGCAACCGCCGAGCTTGCCGACGCACTCGACGCCGACCTGGCCAGGCGGGGCGCGACCAAGCTGCTGGCCGAGGTCGAGCTTCCGCTGGTGAGCGTCCTGGCGGAGATGGAGCGGGCGGGGATCGCGGCCGACGTCGAGCATTTCGCCGAGATGTCCGCGACCCTCGGCGGCGAGGTCAAGGCCGCCGAGCAGGGCGCGTTCGCGGCGACCGGGCACGAGTTCAACCTCGGCTCGCCCAAGCAGCTGCAGGAAGTGCTGTTCACCGAGCTGAAGCTGCCGAAGACCAAGCGGATCAAGACCGGTTACACCACCGACTCCGAGGCGCTGACCGGCCTGCTCGCGCAGACCGGTCATCCCGTGCTCGAGCATCTGCTCCGGCACCGGGATGTCGCCAGGCTGAAGAGCATCGTCGACTCGCTGATCCCGATGGCGGGCCAGGACGGGCGGATCCACACCACCTACAACCAGATGATCGCCGCGACCGGGCGGCTGTCGTCGACCGACCCGAACCTGCAGAACATCCCGATCAGGACCGAGGAGGGCCGGCGGATCAGGCGCGGGTTCGTCGTCGGGACTGGCTATGAGTGCCTGCTGACCGCCGACTACAGCCAGATCGAGCTGCGGATCATGGCGCACCTGTCCGGCGACGAGGCGCTGGCCGCGGCTTTCGGGTCCGGCCACGACTTCCATGCCGCCACGGCGTCCCGCGTGTTCGGCGTCCCGGCCGACGAGGTCACCGGTGATCTGCGGGCCAAGGTGAAGGCGATGAACTACGGCCTGGCCTACGGCCTGTCCGTCTACGGGCTGTCCCAGCAGCTCCGGGTAGCGGCCGACGAAGCCAGGGGCTACATGGACGAGTACTTCTCCGTGTTCGGCGGGGTGCGCGACTACCTCCGCGCGGTCGTGGCCCAGGCGCGCCAGGACGGGTACACCGAGACGATTCTCGGCCGCCGCCGCTACCTGCCCGACCTGACCTCGGACAACAGGCAGCGCCGGGAGATGGCCGAGCGGATGGCGCTGAACGCGCCGATCCAGGGATCGGCCGCCGACATCATCAAGGTGGCCATGCTCCGGGTGGACGAGGAGATCCGCCGCAGCGGGCTGCGCTCCCGGATGCTGCTCCAGGTCCACGACGAGCTGCTCTTCGAGGTAGCGCCCGGCGAGCTCGACCAGCTGACCGAGCTGGTCAGGTCGGCCATGTGCGGCGCGTTCACGATGACCGTGCCGCTCGAGGTGTCCATGGGTACCGGCCGGAGCTGGGCTGATGCGGCGCACTGAGGGCGGCAGCCGCGTCCGGGATGGCCGGCCTTGACCCGTGCGACAGGCCGCGCCGCGGGTACCTGCGATTGACCCGCTGCCCACGCTCTCATATGCTGGTCGATGCGTTGTGATCTCTTGCAGTCCGCCATGCTCAGGCAGCCCAAGGGCAGTCTCAGGCCGGGCCAGTGTCCTGACCAGGCACTCCAGCCAGCGTGTCGGTAGTCGCCGCATCGCGTCCAAACCCAAACCCTGTCCGTATCCGGAGCCCACTTACACATGACGACGAGCAGCACCCAGGCCACCTCCACTCCTCAGGTAGCCGTTAATGACATCGGTTCGGAGGAGGCCTTCCTCGCCGCGATCGACGAGACCATCAAGTACTTCAACGACGGCGACATTGTCGACGGAACCGTCGTCAAGGTCGACCGGGACGAGGTCCTGCTCGACATCGGCTACAAGACCGAGGGCGTCATCCCGTCCCGAGAGCTGTCGATCAAGCATGATGTCGATCCGAACGACGTCGTCAAGACCGGCGACCACATCGAGGCCCTGGTCCTCCAGAAGGAGGACAAGGAAGGCCGGCTGATCCTGTCCAAGAAGCGCGCGCAGTACGAGCGGGCCTGGGGCACGATCGAGAAGATCAAGGACGAGGATGGCGTCGTCACCGGGACCGTGATCGAGGTCGTCAAGGGCGGCCTGATCCTGGATATCGGCCTGCGCGGGTTCCTGCCCGCCTCCCTGGTCGAGATGCGCCGGGTCCGTGACCTCCAGCCGTACGTGGGCAAGGAGATCGAGGCCAAGATCATCGAGCTGGACAAGAACCGCAACAACGTGGTCCTGTCCCGCCGGGCCTGGCTGGAGCAGACCCAGTCCGAGGTCCGCCAGAACTTCCTCAACACGCTGCAGAAGGGCCAGATCCGCAAGGGCGTCGTCAGCTCGATCGTGAACTTCGGCGCGTTCGTCGACCTTGGCGGCGTCGACGGCCTGGTGCACGTCTCCGAGCTGTCCTGGAAGCACATCGACCACCCCGGCGAGGTTGTCGAGGTCGGCCAGGATGTCACCGTCGAGGTGCTCGACGTGGACATGGACCGGGAGCGGGTCTCGCTGTCGCTCAAGTCGACGCAGGAAGACCCGTGGCAGCAGTTCGCGAGGATGCACCAGATCGGCCAGGTCGTGCCGGGCCGGGTCACCAAGCTCGTGCCGTTCGGCGCGTTCGTCCGGGTCGAGGAGGGCATCGAGGGACTGGTGCACATCTCCGAGCTGGCCGACCGCCATGTCGAGATTCCCGAGCAGGTCGTCCAGGTGGGCGACGAGATCTTCGTGAAGATCATCGACATCGACCTCGACCGCCGCAGGATCAGCCTGTCGCTCAAGCAGGCCAACGAGGGCGCGGTCGGCGAGATCAGCGGCGAGGACTTCGACCCGACGCTGTACGGCATGCCGGCCACCTATGACGAGCAGGGCAACTACGTCTACCCGGACGGCTTCGATCCGGAGTCTGGCGAGTGGCTCGAGGGCTTCGACGCGCAGCGCGAGGAATGGGAGCGGCAGTACGCCGAGGCCCGTGCGCGCTTCGAGGCGCACCAGCGCCAGGTCGCCGAGGCCCGCAGCAAGGCCGAGGGCGAGGAGGGCGAGGATGTCGGCGGCGGCGCCTCGCACACCTCAGGGTCGGCCGAGTCGGAGAGCTCGGGCGGCGGCACGCTGGCCTCGGACGAGGCGCTCGCCGCGCTGCGGGAGAAGCTCTCCGGAGGCCGGAACTAGCCGCGCAGCGGTAACAGCGATCGTGATGGGCTCCCGCGGTAACGCGGGAGCCCATCACGATTATCTGCCCACCGGACGGCTCGCCAGCGCTCCCGGCAGTCCCCGTCCGCCGCGCACCCATCACCGCACTGGAGGATCACTGAGATGCTCAGGGTCGGCCTGACCGGAGGGATCGGTGCGGGCAAGAGCGAGGTCTCGCGCCGGCTCGCCGCGCAGGGCGCGGTGCTGATCGACGCCGACGCCATCGCCAGGCAGGTCGTGGCGCCGGGGACCGACGGCCTGGCGGCGGTGGTCGCCGAGTTCGGCGACGGCGTGCTCCGGTCCGATGGCAGCCTGGACCGGGAGCGCCTCGGGGAGATCGTGTTCGCCGATCCGGCCAGGCTGGCGCAGCTGAACGAGATCATTCACCCGCTGGTCGGGCAGCGGATGGCGGAGCTCGAGAAGGAGGCGGGCCAGGACGCGATCATCGTGCACGACGTCCCGCTCATCGCGGAGAACCAGCTCGCCTCCGACTACGACCTGGTCGTGGTCGTGGACGCCCCCGGGCACGCGCAGCTCGACCGGCTGATCCGGCACCGGCAGATGAGCCAGGAGCAGGCCGAGGCCCGGATGGCCGCTCAGGTGAGCAGAGACCAGCGGCTGGCCATCGCCGACCTGGTGGTCGACAACTCCTCGTCGCTGGCCGAACTTGACCGCCAGGTCGGCGACCTGTGGACGGAGCTCAGGCGCCGGGCCCGGCTGCTGCCGTCTCCATGACCGCGGCCGGATCCGATCACGTCGACACGGCGCTCGCCGGCAGTCAGCCAGCCGCCGCCGTTCATCACGCCGCCGCCCCAGCCGCCAATCTCCGACACCTCCCCGTGCCAGCCCTTGTTCCGAAGCGCAGAAGGGTCGAAGGAACGGCGGTAGTAGATCGCAAAGTCCCCGTCGCTGGCGCGATGGCCTGTCCCGCTGGCTCGCGAGCCGCCGGGGGTGACGGCGCGCACGCCGGGAAGGGCCGCTAGCTCAGCGTCGAACCACTGCGTGACGGCGGCATCGTCCATGGGCTCATCTTCCCCGGCCGCCGGTAAAGCCGTACGCCGTTGCCAGCCCGGCTGACTACAGTTGGACCGGCAGCAACTGACCCAGGACGGGAGTCATGCTCTCGCCGTGGCAGGGGTTCGGGGTGTTCTGCCTGTGGACGGCGGTGCTGCTCGGCGGAGCCGCCTTCCTGCTCATGCGCCGCGACGCCTGAGCCTTCCCGGCTACCTGAGCCGGCCCGCCACCTCCGCAGCGTGGATCTGGCTGGACGAGTAGTTCGGGTACTGCGAGCGGATGGCGTTCCGCAGGCTGCCGACGGCAACGGCGCCGATGATGATCTCGATCACGCTCGGGGCGGCTCCGGCGTACATGAACAGGACGGCCGTGCGGACCGGCTGCGGCGGCGGGCCAGCCTGAGACAGCAGCGGCTCCTGACCGCCAGACGGATAGGGCTGGTACATGATTGCTCCTTTGCCGTCTCGTACCGTCTCGGGCTTCTGATCTCGCGTCGCTCGCGCTTCCGCTCGTCCTGACTGTCAGATACCCCGCCTACAGTTGAAGTGTGCGGCAGAAGGGAAAACTATGCGTCCGGTAACTGACCTGCGGCGGAGGGTAGCGCCGTTCGAGGTCGTCACCGATATGGTGCCCGCGGGTGACCAGCCGGCCGCGATCGCGGAGATCGAGAAGCGGACCAGGGCCGGGGCACCCGGCACGGTCCTGCTCGGCGCGACCGGTACGGGTAAAACGGCGACCGTGGCGTGGCTGGCCGAGCGGTTGCAGCGGCCGACACTGGTCATGCTGCCGAACAAGACGCTGGCCGCCCAGTTCGCCAACGAGCTGCGCGAGATGCTGCCGCACAACGCCATCGAGTACTTCGTCTCCTACTATGACTACTACCAGCCTGAGGCGTACGTACCGCAGACCGATACCTACATCGAGAAGGATTCCTCGATCAACGACGAGGTCGAGCGGCTCAGGCACTCGGCCACCAACTCGCTGCTGACCAGGCGGGACACCATCGTGGTCGCCTCGGTCTCGTGCATCTACGGCCTCGGCACGCCGCAGGAGTACGTGGACCGGATGGTCAGGCTCAAGGTCGGCGATACGATCGAGCGCGATGCGCTGCTGCGCAAGCTGGTCGGGATGCAGTACCAGCGCAACGACCTCGCGTTCAGCCGGGGCACGTTCCGCGTCCGCGGCGACACCATCGAGGTGATCCCGGTCTACGAGGAGCACGCCGTCCGGGTGGAGATGTTCGGTGACGAGATCGAGCGGCTGTTGACGCTGCATCCGCTCACCGGCGAGGTGCTGACCGAAGACGAGGAGCTGTACATCTTCCCTGCCTCGCACTACGTCGCGGGACCCGAGCGGATGGAACGGGCGATCGCCGGCATCGAGGCGGAGCTTGCCGGCCGGCTGGCCGAGCTCGAGCGGGCCGGCAAGCTGCTCGAGGCGCAGCGGCTGCGGATGCGGACCAGCTACGACATCGAGATGATGCGCCAGGTCGGCAGCTGCGCGGGGATCGAGAACTACTCGCGGCACATCGACGGCCGTGAGCAGGGCAGCCCGCCGAACACGCTGCTCGATTACTTCCCCGAGGACTTCCTGCTCGTCATCGACGAGTCACACGTGACGGTGCCGCAGATCGGGGCGATGTACGAGGGCGACGTGTCGCGCAAGAGGGTGCTGGTCGAGCACGGCTTCAGGCTCCCGAGCGCGATCGACAACAGGCCGCTCACCTGGGAAGAGTTCGGCGACCGGATCGACCAGACGCTGTACCTGTCGGCGACCCCCGGGCCGTACGAGCTCCAGCGCGTCGGCGGCGACGTGGTCGAGCAGGTGATCAGGCCGACCGGCCTGGTCGATCCCGAGGTGATCATCAAGCCCACCAAGGGGCAGATCGACGACCTGGTGCACGAGATCAGGCTGCGCGCCGAGCGGTCAGAGCGCGTGCTCGTGACGACCCTGACCAAGAAGATGTCCGAGGACCTGACCGACTACCTGCTCGAGCTCGGCATCCGGGCCAGGTACCTGCACAGCGAGGTGGACACGCTGCGCCGAGTCGAGCTGCTCCGCGAGCTGCGGCTCGGCGAGTACGACGTGCTCGTCGGAATCAACCTGCTGCGGGAGGGCCTCGACCTGCCTGAGGTCTCGCTGGTCGCGATCCTGGACGCGGACAAGGAAGGGTTCCTGCGCTCGGGCACGTCGCTGATCCAGACGATCGGCCGCGCGGCCAGGAACGTCTATGGCCAGGTGCACATGTACGCGGACC
>DATKQH010000368.1:0-17460 GCA_035532775.1 Streptosporangiaceae bacterium | reverse complement strand
AGACCGAGCCGCCAGCCTGCTACCGGGCCTCCTGGCAGCTACCCGGACCGGACTTCCACCGGCAGGCGACGACGAGCTTACGAACAGCAAGATCCGCTGCTACATCACAGCGTCACCTCCCGCTCTGCTGGGCGCACGAATCATCGAGGCTAGCGCTTCCTCCTGGCGGGGTCGGTCTCGGACCGATACTTCAGCAGCGCGGCCTTGCTGACTCTCGCGTACCGCTCAAGGCTCCGAACGCTGGCGTGGCCGGAGATCGCCTTCAAGGTGAAGGCTCTTTTGCTGCTAGCCTCGTTACTTCGCCTAGAATTGGTCGGGCTTGATCGCCTAAATGAGAAAAGCGCCTTTGGCCTGGGGGGAATAGGGCTTGTCTACGTTCCTGTCCGGCCCAGTTCGAAAGGCACTCTTCGCATGAAGACTGCCTCCCGCCGCGTCCTGGCTAGTTCCAGGCTGCCTAGCGATTGCGCACGGGGTGTTATGGGAGCTCATGCGGGCCTCATATGCCTATTGGCCTAACCCGGATTCCTGCGGTGACGCGGTCGGCGAGGGTCCGGATATCTTCGATGTCCGACGTCAGGATCACGCCGCCGCCGGCGGCGGCCGAGGTGGCAGTCACAACCGCGTCGATCGTGGCTGCTACACCCGCCATCCCGGTGAGGCGCTTAAGGCGCGCAGCCATACGAGCAATGGTCTCATCGAGGGGCACGACTTGAAGCTTCTTCAGGGTCTGGTAAACCCGCGCGTCACGTTCGTCGCCGATAAGGGTCTCAGCCAGCACAACTGTTGGCACAAGAACAGGGGCGCCTGCCTGTCGTGATGCCGCCAGGACAGCCCTTGCATCTTCGCTGCTGTTCCTAGCAACCGCCCAAAGCCCTTCACTGTCCAGGACTACGGACGGCCACGGCGCTGGAGGTGTACTAGTCAGCCCTCGGCGAACCACTGAGCCAGAACCCGCTCGTATGCCTCAGGTGAGGCTGGCCCAACTTCCTTCTCCATCTCATCCACCAGCTCACCCAGCCGCTCCTGAGCCAACGCCGCATATAGCAGTACATTGATGGATGTCGACAGAGCTCGACCCCCAAAATGAGCGCGGATCTCGTCCACCAAGGGCTTATCCAAGGTGATCGAGATCTTTTCCTTCTCAGCGACCTCCGTGCGAGCTAGCACGTTCAGACCGCGGACTCGCAGCCTTGTTGCCGCGCTGAAGGCTGGCCCAGCCGCTATTCTGATGTCGCCGATCAAGCCCTCCGCCGCGAGATCTGCAGAATCGATTCTTGTGGGGTCAGGCGGGGGTTCCGCGCTAGACACGCGCCTTCGGCTCCGACTGCTCGAACCCGGCGTCTTCCGTGATGCTGAACCTGCCATGATGGAATCCTACCATGAGTAGGATGAGGATCCGGCGGCGGCGGAGCAGGGCTCGCTCGTCGTAGCGCGCCGTCGGCCAAGTAAGCGGCGCCAACCGCTTAAGTGCAGCACGCCAGACCCGGCGGCCTGCCGTGTCGGCCAGATGTGTCGGACGGACCACAGTCGGCCAGAGAGAATACCCTGCTCCCAACACCGTCATCATGGTCATCGAAGATCGGCGGTCAGGGTCCGCCGGACGGACTCGGTGAGGAGTGGGAGGCCAAGTGGTTCGATAAAAGCTTCTATATAGGATCAAATGCCAAGTCTGCGGTAAGGTCTTTGCTAGGAAGCTTCGGACAAGTACGAAGATTTCACCGCATAAACACGCCGACAATGGAACGCCTTGCTACGGACGGGACGGCTTCTGGGTCGTGTGAGGGAACCGATGTAACTGCGATGTGGTCCTGCCAAGCAACTGTGCCTTACTCATCTCTGAGACTGATATCGCCGAATTTGATTGCCCTCCAGCTGCTGGCGTGAGGTCGCTGACCCGCTCGGGATAGATCTATATACTGGCCTGTCACTCGCTTTCAGCCAGTGAGGCTTTTGTCCGCGACGCCGAACTCGTTGCCTTCTGGGTCGTGTATGACCTTCCAGCGGCTTGATCAGCGCCAGCGCCCGCTCCCCGTCCGAGGCGATGCACCCCGGCCTCGTCCCGGGATCGGTGAGCATGTCGAGCCCGTAGCAGCCCGGCATCGCGACCGTGAGCCTGGCACCCCAGTCCGTCTGGTCCGGGAGAAGGCCCGGCGGGTTCTCCCACAGCCACCGGGTGCGGCTGCCCAGCCTGGTCGCCGCCAGCGCCTCCTCGCCCTGCTGCCGCATGGTCTTCTGATCGGCCCGCTCGCGCAGTTCGGCGGTGAACCGCGCCGGACCGAGCGCTGTCCGGTACAGCAGGTTCACCTGCTCGTCGGACAGTTCCGGTGCCATCAGCGCGGGCTCAGGCGCCGGCGCGGGGTCATCCGCGCCGGGCCCGGCGTCCTGCCCCGGGTCGCCGCCGGGCGGTCGCCTGAACAGCAGCGGATCGGCCGACTCGGCGGGTTGCACGCTCAGGCTGGTGAACTCGATGACCCGGGCGCGCCCGGTCCGGCTGGATTCCTCATAGCGCAGCAGGATGCCAAGCTCGGCGTCCACCAGCGCCGTCACGGGGGCTGCCGGCCACCCCGCCCGCGGCCGGGCGCCGCGGCGCGCGGCCCGCACCACATAGGCGGTCCGGCCCAGGTGCCATGCCTCGCCGGTAACCACAAGGTCATAGCCGGCGAGCAACCGCGACGGGACCAGCAACTCCCCGAACGGCACCATGGCCGCCCGGCCGTCGCAGATCACCAGATCGCGATCGCCGTCGTCGTCCACCGTGTCGGCGCGGTACCGGCCGCCTGGAGCCGCGTGCAGGCTACCGCTCTCCCAGCCCGCGCCCTCCGGGCTCTCCTCCCGGCTGGTCACCTCGCCGGACACGAAAAACCGGAGCCACCGCGCCCGGTACATCAGCGGCACCAGCTCGCTCAGGGAAACCACGGCCCGCCCGCCCATCCAACCTCCCCGCGCAATGTATCGCCCGGCAGGCAGGAAACCACCGCCACCAGCACAAACCCATGCGCAGAGCAGAATGACTGTTCGGCATGGACGCACAGTCAGGTGGTCTGCGCCACGAACGCGCCAGATCGAGCCGCTTGAGTGCGTCGATCGGGCTATTCCGCCTTGGAACTCGCCGCAGGGGCGTCACTGGCCGCTGTGGATGTATGCGGCCAATAGAAAGCGGGTAGCTCCGGGGATACGTCGCGGACGGTGTGCAGAGCCATGTTCAGTGCCGCGACCGCTTCGACCGGGGCGACGCTGTGAGCGCTTCGCTGTAGTCGTGGCGCTGCAGCCACTTCCGCGCGGCCGCGTAGCTGAATCCCCGCTCCTGCAGCAGTTCCATAGCGGCGGCGTGCGTCTCCGTTTTCTGGTCGCGGCTGATCAGGTGCGAGCGGATCTTTTCCAGCACGTCCGCGTCGACCTCGTAGCGCGTGCCGGTCTTAGGAGCGAACTGGTTCAGCAGCTTGTAGTAGCGGCGCTCCGAGACGCCGAGTGCCTCCCAGGGCCGGACCGCGCCATCTGTGGTCTTGCGGTGGTTGCGGATCGCGATCGTAGCCTTGCGGTTCACGTAATGGCGTGCCGCCTCGGCGCCCATGGCCGGGTCGAAGCCCGGCTGCAGGAGCCCTTCGAACAGCAACGCCGCTGCCGCTCGCGTGTCCGGCGCCCTCGTAGCGCGCGCGATCCGCTCGACAGCCTGCGGGTAGGCGGCCGCGATGACGCCGGCTATCTCAGGTACGCCGGCGCCTACGTACTTGTGCCAGTGGGCGAGCAGGAGGATCTGGCACTGGATCTCCTCGGCCGTCGATTCGGGGTCAAGGGAAAGGACGGGGATGCCGTGTTCGTGGATAGCGCTCGCGAGGTGCCGCCACGGCCTGCCGGCCGGGCGTACGGCTGACGGCCAGATCCGCACGGCTATCGCCCAGTCCGCGGGATGGCTCGTGACACGGCCGGCCACCAGCAGCGGCTCTACCGCGACCAGCCTCCGCAGCGCCCGGTCCGCGTCCGGGAACAGCGGTTCGACCAGGCGCTGCTCGTCGGCGGCCGGCGTGATCCACAGCAGGCGGCGGGTGATCTGGAACCACCACCCGTCGCCTCCTCCCGTCGCCACCGGGACGTGAACTCGGTACGAGGGATCGGCCAGTTCCTGCAGGAAGGCGGTGCGCTCTGCGGGAGGGAACTGGCCCAGCCAGGCCAGCATGAAGTCACGCGACAAGACCCCGGCCTGGGCAGCCGCATGCACCAGGCCGCCGGCGGCCCGCAAAGCAGACGCGACGGGCACGGCGCCTGTAACCGGCTGCAGGACGGGCCCTGGATGCGGGACTGGCCCCACCTGGACAATGGTGGCTCTCTGCCGGTCGACCGGGTCGGGGATGGGCCGCATGCCACTGGCGCACTCCTGACTGCCGATCAGCAGACCGGGCAGCTCGACGAACGGCAGCCCGCAGGTGCTGACCGAGACCGAGTTCCGCTTCGCCGGGCCGAAGCTCTGCCCGGCCAGCGTCTCGATCTCGGTGCCCGCCGCCTGGGCGAGAGCCGCCAGGCGGTCACGGTCTGCGTGCGGGAACCGG
Organism: Streptosporangiaceae bacterium; assembly: GCA_035532775.1. Taxonomy (GTDB): domain Bacteria; phylum Actinomycetota; class Actinomycetes; order Streptosporangiales; family Streptosporangiaceae; genus Chersky-822. The sequence continues at coordinate 12,916 of DATKQH010000368.1, read as the reverse complement.
GCAGCCAGCTCGTCTACGAGCAGCTCCCCCCAATGTCCCATCGGGGCAGTATGACCGGGCGTGAAGCAACGACAGGCATCGCGGAGGCGGTCCGTGAAGCGCCGTACACTGGAGCCAGCCCGGTTCAGGGCATGGCGCGGTAACCTGACACCCCGCGAGGACGGGCGTCCTCACCGGCCGGACAGCGCGGTGTCTTCCTCTGCTTGCATCGAGGACGACACGATGACACCGCCTCACTCCCACATAACTTCTGCCTGCCGCTGCGGCCCGCGGACGCCAGCAGATGCGCCGTATTCGGTCGTCCGGGTGAAAGGCTCGGCCGGGCCGGTTAAAGGCGAGCTGGAGGTGACCTCGTCCGAACCGCAGGGGTCGCCGGTTTCAACCGCCATCGCCGTCCTGGTCCTGGTCACCGCCGCCGTACTGGCCGCCGTCGCCGTCGGCGTGGTCGGCTGGCTGGTCGGCTTCCCCGCCGTGGCGGCCGGGCTCGCCGCGTTCGGTGCCCTCGCCTTGATCTTCGGCGTGGGCCTGTACATCACGTACTGGAAAGTCCGGCCAGGAGCCGGGCACGAGAATCCGCGCTGAGCGTGGTCGGGTTTGGCGCCGGCGATAGGCCCCGGCTGGCGACGGGCTGCCGGGTGGCTGACCGCTCGCTGTCTTCGGAGTTCTCGGCGATCACGGCTTCCAGAGCGTCAAAGGTGGCGGTCTTCTGGAAGCGCCGTGCAGCAGCGAGAGGATGCCGAGCAGTGCGTCGTGCGGGTGGGCGTCACAGCCCGCCGTCCAGCGGCGGAACCAGCTCACGCCAAGCCCGGCCGGCATCAGTCCGCAGCCCGGCGATTCGCTTTCATCCAGGCCTGCACGTCCTCTTCTTCCCATAGCCGGACGCGCGCATGCCGGATCTTTGGCTCAGGGAAGTTCGGCCGTCTGGAGAGTTGATCAGCGCGCGTGCGTGATACGCCGAGCATGTCGGCGACATCTCTAATTCCCACTAGCGCCACGGCCAGAACTTTAAGCCTAGCTCTAAAGACAGTATCTATAAAGACAGTCCCCCCGAACAGAGGACCGCAGGCACAGTGGTATAGCGCCAAGCCACTTTGACAGACAGAAGACACGACGAGTTCTGAGTCATCCGGAATGGCGAAAAAATGATTGGTTAGATGTCAGATATGGCACCAATGAGGGATCACGCCAGGTCCGCTCGTGCCCACCGACGGATCAGTCGCAAGATTTCATCCGCGCCCGGCGGTTCACGACCTGGCCAGGTCCCGCCTGTGGCATACGCGGCAGCAAGCTTCGCGGCAAGCTTCCCGGCCAGTTCCTCAGCGCGCCCTGCGGTCCCAGTATCCGCAGTTATGAGCTTGGTGTAGCGGACGGTGTCGACGATCGCGGACTTCACCCGCTCATGAGACAAGTAGCAGGCCAGATCGGCTTCCCACCCGGCAGATACCAGGCCCGGCATGGCAGCCAGCCAGGCGGCTTTCATGGCCTCGTGCTCTGTCGGCGAGTACCCCATCTTGTGGGAGGTGGACGGCAAGGTCATAGACCGGATCGCCCCATAGCGCCAGTTCCCAGTCTATGAAGTACGTCCGCTCGTCGGCAATGAGCATGTTCTTGCGGTGGACATCGGTGTGCAGCATCCTGAAGGGCCGCGCCGTGAGCGTGGCCCAGCGCTCCAGCACGGCCGCGAGTGGCTCGGCGGGAATCCCGAGCGCGGCGAACAAGGCGCCAAATTCGGGCCGAAACTGCGAGTAGACACCGGCCGTGATGCCGGACAGCCGCCGGGCGAAGTCCGCAGACTGGCCATCGCCCGGCCAGTCCCCAGGGAGCTGGGGCACGCTCTCCCGCGGGATCGAGGCAAGCTGGGCGAGCAAGTCCGCCACGTCGCCGATGACGTGGCCGGGCACCGGGACACCACGCGGGGCCAGATCGTCCAGCAGGTCGCCGTCGATGAACTCCAATATCAGGAAAGGTGGCCGATCAGCGGCGTAGAGCAGACGAGGAGCGTGGCTGACCATGCCGCGTAGGGTCCGCAACACGCTGGCTTCCGGCCAGATCGCCAGGTCCATGAGATCAGATCCGGGGATTGGCATGCGCACGATCACAGGTCCGGCCTGACCCGGCAGCTTGACGTTGTAGTTGTAGAAGCCGGAGGCGGAATCGGCGCGGGCGGCGGCTTCCCGGTACAGGTCATCCGGCGTCGGGCCGGAGCCTACGCTGAGGAGATCGCCAGCAAGCCCAGTAATCCTGGCGTCTAGCTCATCCGGCGTGCCGAGTGGCTGGATCCGGCTCATCGCCCGGTCCGCTGATGACGTGATGCTGTCATCGACGATGCCGAGGATGGAGAGCAGGCGCACGGCGCAGACGATCAGCGTCGGGTAGACGTCAGCGGCTTCCAGCTCGGCGACGGCCAGGCGGAGCGATGTGAGCGCCTCGTCGAGCCTGCCGCGGCGGCCATGCACGGCGGCCATGCACGGCGGCCATGTACAGCTCAGCCCGAGCGCGCCCGGACCGGTAGCCGGCCTGGTCCAGGGAGGCGAACGCCGACCTCAGCGCCGCCTCGGCCCGGTCCAGCTCGCCGAGCCGCAACTGCGCGACCCCAAGTGCCGTGTACGCCTTGCCGATCTCGTGGTGCGCGCCGATCTCCCGCTGGGTCTCGATCGCGCGGCCCGCCTCGGCGATAGCCTCACCCGGCCTGGTCAGAGCGAGCAGCTCGGCGCGGTTCGTGCTGATGTTCGCGAGCCCGAGAACGCTGTCAGCCGCCTGATAGAAGCAGGCGGCATCGTCGAGGTAGCGCTCCGCGGCGCCGTAGTCGAACGCGAACCTGCGCGACAGATGACGCATCCGCGCGACGTCACCTCTGAACTCGACCTCGTCTTCCGGAACCAGCGCCTCAAGCTTGGCCGCGAGCTCCTCAGCTTCGCGGAATTTGCCCTGGCACATGAGCAGGTCACAAGCCCACAGGCCAGCGGTCAGCTTCGGCGGGCCGCCCGCTATATCCCAGACTCGGGTAAAGATCTCCAGCGCAGCCCGGGTGTTCCCGGCGATGCGCTGGCCATTGCCCGCTGCCACGGCCAAGCGCGCGCTGACCGGATCAGCTGCCTCGGCTCGCAGGCAGCGCACCGCTAGGGCGGTATCACTATCGGTGCCAGCCTCATCACCGGGCTGGCCGGCCAGCCATTCCTCAAGGTCCTGCGCGATGCCTCCGGCGGCACCGTGCCCGCCCTGACGGATCGCAAGGTCGGCGAACCGCAGCAAGCCGGGCGCTCCGACCGTGCCGGCGTGCAGGCCATGATAAGCGGCCTCCCGGTACGCGCGGGCTGCCCCGGTCCCGCTGCGCCGCCGGGCGAGATCCTCCCACAGCCCGCTGAGCGTCGCGTGGATCTGCGCCAGGGTAGGAGCGGGGAGCCGGTCGATGATCGCGACCCTGATGAGCTGGTGCAGCCGCAAGCCGTCACCAGCCGGGTAAACGAACGAGTACGCGGTCAGGGAGTCCCATGCGAGCCGGCTGCCCGGCAGCTCGAACGCGGCCGTCAGCTGCCGGAAGATCTCATAGTCGAAGATCCGGGCCGGAGCCAGGATGTCCAGCGTGCGGACCTCCTCCGGGGCCACGTGCTGCAGGAAGCGCGCCAGGATCTCGTTCTGGGAGACAATGACGCCACCCATGCTCCCGCCGGCCTTCTGCTGGGAATCGACCGCCAGATGCAGGTAGAAAGGCAGACCCGCGCTCGCCTCCGCCACGGCCTGCCGGGTCGCCGGGTCTGAGAACCCGCCCGCCTCCAGAAGTTCCAGCCGCGACGCCATCGGCAGGCCGTCCACCGCTACGGTCGTGATGTCGTCCGCCCATTCGGGGTCCGTGATCTCCCACCGCAGCGGCTCCCGGCTCGCGATGACGGTCAGGCCACGATCCAGTTGCCCGGTCAGGTCCCGCAGCCATTCGTCGGCATGCTGCGTCCGACCTGAGTAGGCCGGCGTCGGCACTAGGGCCTCGTACGAGTCCACGATGATGACCGGTCGCCTCTTCGTGCTGTCAGCCCGCAGGTCTTCGGCGAACAGAAACGTGAGCGCGTCGGCGAGTTCGCTGTTTGGCAGGTGTAGGACGTACTGCCTGTGGCCATGCCCGATGCTGGGTGCATCAGTGCTGGCCAGCCGGGGCAGCCGTCACGGCGGGTCACGCACTGCTGGGCCGTGCGGCGGCTCGTACCAAGGTCGAGATGCAGCCAGCGGCCCTGCATCTCAGCACCTGGTGGCCACTGCCCCTCGAATGCACAACCCTGCGCGGCCGGGCAGTAACGCCGCGGTTCCGACCGCGAACTCGCCAGCCAGGCCGCATGGGGTTATGGGTCGACTCGCCCCTCGGACACCGGTGATCATGCTTTGACCAGGGGATTCGTTCTAATCTCCTCATCTTAGGTCCGCGAAACTGCAGGTCACGGGCATGGGGGTTGGACTCGCCCCCGGACCCGCACCATAACCCCATGCAGATGCGGCGCGGGCCGGTGGGACTCGCTGAGTTCGGCGAGAAAGCCCCACTCGAAGTTGCCCGTGGTGAATACCGCCGTGCGGGAGGTCGCTCCGGTGTTGTCTGCACCTTCGATCACAGCCTGACCCCGGGCCGCCTGCGCTCCAGGGGCGTTCGCCAGGGTTGCCGCGGCCAGCGCGCCGAGCGCACCGCCGGCCCCGGCGATCAGCGAGCGGCGCGACCGCCCGCCCTGGCGATCAACATGGCGCCCGTTGTCGTCGTGCATCGCGGTTCTCCCTGAAGGCCGTCCACTCGTCCGCCAAGCACGCTACCCGGCATGACGGCGAGACGAGGAACGCGGGGAACGTCGTCATCAGCGCGTTCGCGGCGGCGGTCCGGCCGTGGCTTCGTAGATCCCTGCTTCCTGCCCCTCACGGGCCATCCGGCCGAGCGACTCCCGGCGCTCACGCCGCATGTCCTCCTGGTACTTCAGCAAGTCGGCGAGCATGATCCGGCGATGGCGCCCGCGCTGCTCGTACGGCATCTGTCCCGCTTCAAGCAACCGCACAAGGGTCGGCCGGGAGATCCCGAGCAGGTCTGCGGCCTCCTGGGTGGTCAGCAAGGCGCTGCGGGGGATGACAGTAACCCCTTGCCCATGAGCCATGGCTGTCGCGACCTGAACGAGGGCGTCATATACGGGCCCTGGTACCTCCAGCCGGGTGCCGTCAGGTCCGACAAGCGCGGGCTGCGGCTTCGGGGCGGCCACGCCCTTCCGCTCCAGTGCCGCAACGAAATCAACGACCTCGGCAAGCTCGTGCCCTTCGAGCAGGTACGTCATAGCCTCGTTGCCAGCCGCCTGCGCGCTCATCGCTATTCCTTCCCTAACTGTCTTGACAAGAATAACCCCAAACGAAAAAAACGAACAGGTCGGCGCGGCAGTCGAGAGATTGAAGTACCCGGGCTTCCTCGAAGGCGGGCCAGTTCTGGCATGGGCAGCTCGCCGGTCGCGGACAGGCCAGTAGGTACCGCGACAGCGCGCTCTATGACGGCTAGGGCGGCACACTAGGTGTCATGGCTGCACAGCGCCCACCGCGCACCTGCCAGGGCTGCGGGTACAAGTTCACCCCGGCTGGCGGGAACCAGTGGTACTGCTCGGCGAGCTGCGAGGGAAGGGCGATCCTGGCCGGCGCGTACGCCGCGGTGGAGCGGGTGGCAAGTGACGGAGGCACGCGGCGATGACCGAGCCCGAGATCCGCGCCGAGGTGGTGGACCTGCTTTTCAAGGCAGCTGAGCACCCCCTCACGGCTGAGGAGCAGGCGCTGGCCGACAGCGCCACGGTCGCCGAACTGCAGCTCGTATACCGGACGGCGGAGGCGCGCAAGGAAAGCCTGAAAGACCTGCTACGGCGGTACGAAGCAGATCCGCTCGGCACAGACCCGCTCGAGATCGCTGCTGTGACCGGCTCGCCGCCACTGGACCCGAGCGCATGGGACGGCCTTCCGGACACCGCGGCTAGCTTCGCGTACCTGCTGGTCTACTGGCCCTGGCCACCTGAACTACACGAGATGGCCGCTCTCACGGTGCGCGACTGGACCGAGCAAGACCGGCAGCGGTTCATGCGGCAGATCGGCCCAAGTTTCCCTGACGGCGTCCACTGGCCCGAGCCTGATGCCTAGCCGCCTGCATCGAGCTCGCGCCGCGTGATGATCTCCTTGCCCTGCCTGGCGAGCCGCTCGAGCGCATCCTCGGACGCCCGCGCCCCGATTCCCAGGTCCTTCGCGATCGCGGTCGCCCGGAGCAGCGTGAACCGGCCGCATACCGCGCCGCACGACCGGCTTGGTCAGCGCTCCCCGCCTTGAGCCAGCCCGTATTCGGGGCCGCCTAGAGGACCGCCGTCGGGACGTCGTGCGCGAGGTCTTCCACCGTTTTGAGCACTTTGCTTGCTTTGGAGGGCCCGGTCGAGTACAGGTGCCGGGAGTTTGCCTGGCTTGCCTCGCTCGGTGAAGTACCGGCCGTTGATCTCGGCCGGGCTTGCATCCCAGGCCAGCCGGACGCAGACCTGCGCTGCCTTAGCCGGGTCGGCACGCTTCTGGAAGAAACGCACCAGTGGGTAGACGTAGCGCCAGGCAGGAACCACTTCAGGGGTGAGTGCTTGCGTCATGGCGGTCCAGGCCATGCCGGGATTGACGGTGGTCACCGCGATCCCGGTGCTGCTTATCTCGCGGGCTAGGGCGACGGTCCACGCTGCGGTCAGCAGCCTGGCCCGCGCGTGCGCCTGGATGCCCACGTAGCCGCGAGTGCTCTGCAGGTCATCCGGCAGGCCGACATGCACCTGCCGGGCCAGCCAGGCGAGGCTGGAGGTGGACGTTCACGCACCGGGCTGACTGGCTGGCGCGCAGCAGCGGGAGCAGCGAGCGTGTCAGCACCGCAGGGGCGAGGAAGTTCACGGCCAGCGTGGCCTCATAGCCATCGGCGGTCAGCGTCCTGGTGGCAAAGATCACGCCGACGTTGTTGACCAGCACATCGATTCGCTGACCATGCCCGTATCGCTCAAGGTGACCGGCTACGACCTCCCCGAGGCGCTGGTTCACTCCGACGGTTGAGTGATCAGCCTGGATAAAATAAACCAGACCCGGGAAGGACCGGCCGCCCCGCCCCGGAGGTCGCGCCCGTCACCAGCGCGATCTTGCTACCCGCGGGCGAGGCGCCCGGTTCCGCAGGTGGTCCGGTGCTGCCGCTCCCGGTCACAGGTCGCTCCCGCCGCGTGCGGATGGCACCCGGCGGGTGTCGGCGGTGCTGCCCGATGCGGATACGAACAAGATGGTCACGTAGCCCAAGATGGCCACTGCAGTGGCCACGGCCATGCTGAAGGAAGCGCTGTTGCTGGCGTCGCCCACGAAGTTGGTGCCAGAGAACCAGGCAACAATGATCGCCAGGAACGCGGCAGTTCCCAGCGCAACCCAGGCGGCCCTGCGGGCCATGGCGGCGCGGACGACCGCCGCGATGCCGGTAATGAGCAGCAGGGTGCCGAGCAGCGCGTGAACGGCGAGAACGGCCGGCCCGTTCGCCACGGCGCTTCCGAATGCCGCCAGGGATCCCTGCCCGTGATCTGATGCCGGCAGCCGGGCATAGAGGTTCACCCAGGTGCCCAGGGCGTACTCGATAAGCAGCATGACCACGGCAGCGAACGAGTTGGCGCGCAACCCGCTTGCTCCCGCTGCGGTGCCGGAGGCACCGTGCAGATCCGTACCGCTCACGGCACTGCCTTTCCCCGGCGGCTTCGAGGGCATCGCCGGTGTTATTTGTCGGGTCAGCGGTCCATATGCCAGTAGGTGAGGGCGGCGATAGCGGCAAAGAGGGCCAGGATCCCGACGCTCCAGGCCAGGGAGGCCGCCACGGCTCCGGCCGCCGGGCCGCCCAGGATGAGGTCCCGCTCGGCGTTGACGAGGGCCGTGACAGGCTGATGGGCGCCGGCTGCCTGGAGCCAGCCCGGCATGGATTGCAAGGGCACGAACGCATCGGAGGTGAAGACAAGCAGGAACATGACGGGCACGCCAGCTGCCTGGGCGGCTTCGGGGTCGCTCATGTGCAGGCCGAGGGCGACGAACGCCCAGGACAGGGCGTAGGCGAAGACCGTGACCAGCCCCAGCGCGGCCAGCAGTCCGGCTGCGCCGTTGCTCGGGCGGAACCCGACCGCGAAGCCGACTCCGGTCATGACGGCCACGACGACCACGTTGCGAGCGAGGTCGGCCACAGTACGTCCGCCGAGCACGGCGGTGAGCGACATCGGGAGGGTGCGGAACCGGGTCAGAATTCCCGAGCGCAGGTCGGCGGAGAGCCCGACAGCGGTGCCGATGGCACCGAAAGCCACGGCCTGGGCGAAGATGCCCGGCATCAGGTAGTCCACATGGGGGATGCCGGGGACGTGGATCACGCCGCCGAAGGCATAGCGGAACAGCAGCACGAAGATGACCGGCTGGACGGCGGCAAAGACCAGGGCCAGCGGCGTGCGCCACAGGCTGCGCGGGTTGCGGCCCGCGACATCGAGGGTGTCCGTGACCGCCATCGCTGCCCGGCCCGGACACCGGGCCGGGACGGTGACCGCGCTCATCCGGCGCCTCGCCGTGTAGAGACAGGCTGGCCCGGTGGTGATGCCGACGTGTCTCCGGTAAGGGCGAGGAACACATCGTCGAGGGTCGGCTCGCGCACCGTTGCCGAGTCCGGGTCGGGCGCCCGCCCCTGCAGAGCGCGGAGCACCCCAACGATCGCGCCCGAGCCGGTGGCGGAGGATGTGCTGATCACCGTGCCGCGCCGCTCCGGCGCGCATCCTGCCCCCCAGCACTGGCGGCCGGTGCGCCAGCGCGGCGGCGGCGTCGAGCCGCCGGCGCATTCCCCCTGAGTAGGTACGCACCAGCCGGTCCGCAGCAGCTGTCAGCCCGAAACGGTCGAGGAGCTCGGCGGCCCGGCCGCGGGCGGCGCGGCGGGGAAGCCTGGACAGCCGCCCGATGAGCGCCAGATTCTGGGCGGAGGGTGGTGGACAGGATCGAGACCGTGGTGGTCTTGCCGGACCCATTGGGTGGCCCAGCAGGCCGAGCACCGAGCCGGCCGGCGCCGTAAAGCTCACCTCGTCGAGGGCCACGACCTGCCCGTAGGCTTTGCGCAGCCCGGTCACTGCTATGACTGGAGTCGTCACCAGGCGCTTCCCAGGGTATTATTTGTTTAAACGGACTGTCTGATTAAAACGGTCGGGGGAGGAGCTGTCAATCCGGTGAGCCCCCGCCCCTACGACCTCGGCAAGCGCCGGGGTCAGATCGACCAGAGCCGCCAGCAGGTTCTCGGCGCGGCCCGGTCCCTGCTGGCCGGGACAGCCAGCTACACCGCCTTCACCGTCGATGCCGTGGCCAGGCAGGCCGACGTGGCCCGGGCAACGGTGTACTACCAGTTCGGCTCGAAAGCGGGCCTGCTGGAAGCGCTGTGCGACGCCCTCGCCGAGGCCGGCCAGATGTCCGACCTGGCCGGCGCGTTCGCTGACCCGGACCCGCTGGAGGCGCTGCGCCGCTTCATCGCCTGCTTCGGCCGCTTCTGGTCCGCCGACCGCCTGGCCATGCGCCGCCTGCGCGCCCTCGCCGCCCTCGACCCCGACGTGGGTGCGGTCATCTCCGCCAGGGACCAGCGGCGGCGGGATGGGCTCGAGGTGCTGGTCGGCCGGCTCCGCGAAGCACATCTCACCGCCGCCGAACCCGGCCACGCTGTCCGCGTGCTCATGGCCCTCACCAGCTTCGAGACCTTCGACGCGCTGGCCCGCCCGGACCAGGAACTCACCGCCGTTGTCCCCGTCGTCCTCCACCTCGCCGAAGCAGCGTTGCAGCCCTGATGACCTCTCCGGGGGTGCGGCAGGCACCGTCGCATGCTTGGCCGGGATCGCCGCCTCGTTTCAGAGCCGGAAGCTCGTTGAAGTTGACAGGAGCGGCGGGCAGCACTTTACTCATACATACTGTCTGGATGAATATTACCTCAGGGAAGGATGCCCCCGGTGACTGCTGCGGTCCTTGACTTCGCCGGCTCGCGCCCGGGCTCCCGGGGAGAACCCGGCAATGCCTCGCGCCTGAGGGTGCGGGCCCTGCGCAAGCGAGGGTAGTCATGCCTGAGCACCCGGAGCGTCCCATCGCTCGGCGAGCGCAGGCCCGCTTCATGCGTGTAATCAACGTTCCGATGCGGGTCATCCTGGGGCTTCCCTTTGCGACTCCGCTGGCCGGGCGGCTGATGCTGGCCCGGATCACCGGGCGCAAGACCGGGAAGGTCTACCGGCAGACCGGTCAGTTATGTGCGGCAGGACAGCACGCTGCTGACGCCCGGTGGAGGCAACTGGAAGCTGAACCTCCAAGACGGCCGTCCAGTGCGGCTGCGGCTGCGAGGGCGCGACGTGCTCGCACGACCCGAACTGGTAGCCGATGTCGATGAAGTAGAGCGACTGCTCACCGTGATGGCGGACGTGAACCCACGGGTCATGGCCTTCGTGGGCATCCCACGAGGACCCGATGGGCGCCTGGACCGCGAGCGCCTCCAGGCCGCGGTGCGGCACGGCTTCCGGATCGTCCGCTGGCATCTCGATGAGCAGCCGTCGTGATCTCGGCTGCGCAGGCGCACAGCTTTCGGCGAGCCTGGTGGCCGACGTGCGCTGAGGCAGATGAGGACCCCGCTTAGCCCGGACGGCGCCTGGATGCGTCCGTTTCGTCATGCCACTGCAGCGGCTCACCACCGGACTCGCGTGCATGCGCCACACTGGCTCTGGCGCTCTTCCCGGCGCGCTGCCGAGCAGTGGCGGCTCTCCATGAGCAGCTTGGAGCTGTGAGATGAGCACCTCTGGCGAGCTGACGATGGTCTCCTACCAGCCTCGCCGGACCTAGTCGCTCGGCATCAAGGGACGAACCGGATGGACGGTGAAGATCATCGGCATCACGACCAGCGGCGACCTCCCCGATGACATCGAGGTCGAAGCCGCTGCCGCGTCCCGCGCTACATCGCGACCCAGCTCGCCGCCGGTGCGGCCGGCGGCCTTGCCACCTGCGCCGTCGTCGGACGCGACAGCCCCGACACGACCACGGGCACCTGGCAGATCCTGGCCGTCGAGCTGCTCTTCACCTTCGCCCTCGCCTACGTCGTCCTCAACGTCGCGACCGCCCGGAACTGCGAAGGCAACTCCTACTTCGGCCTAGCGATTGGCTTCACGGTTGCCGCCGGCCAAGAGCGCAGGCCTTCTATGTACTCATCTCAGCACCATAGCTTATAGAGCAATACGGGGATACGGGGTCGATCCCCCCTCGGACACAGATGATCATGCTCTGACCAGGCAATTTGCACTATGTTTAAGGTGCAAAGCCGCAGATCACGGCCATGGGGGTGTGACTCGCCCCCGGGCATCGGCCATAACCCCATGAAGGTCACCAGCCAGCCCACGCCGCCGGCAAAGGCCCAGGTTCATAAGCAGGAAACGTGCCTGCCTGCAGGGCAGCCAGCCGCTAGCGACGTGGTGAGGTCTGCGAAGCTGCCGCGAGCGCATTTCAGTGTCGTCACTCGCACAGGTCGCACCACCGGGGCCGCCCACGCGATGCCGCCCAGACACATATATCTCAGCCGAGCTTGCTCGACTCGTTGGCGCCATGTCCGTCTCGCGGGTGGACCGCGTCACGCTGACATTCAAGACCAGTGGAGGACGGTCGCAGGTAGCTTCCGAGCGGCTAACAACTTGCGCAGAACCTCTGTGAACTGCAGTGATCCACCGTAGGCTCACTGCGATCGAACACCCGAGGGGTAGCTCCAACTAGAACGGGACGGTCATCCCAAGCATGTTCGCAAGCTTGTAACGAACTACAATCTTATTCTAGGTTGTAAACTAACCTGCAATAAGGAGCTGCCATGGCCACGGTCGTCCGCAGACACTGGATCACCGAAGCCAGCCCTGGGGTGGCCCGACGCGACCGGCGATCCTGCGACTACGAAGCATACATGCCCGACCTCCTGGCTGGCCGGAGGCTCGTCTTCGAGGGAAGCACCGCAGCTGACATCGCCGACGCGGAGCGTGCTATCGCCGTGTTGGACGCTCAGGCTTCCACGCTCGTTGACACAGAGGCCCTTGCGCGGATATTGCTTCGCGCGGAATGCGTAGCTTCCTCCCGCATCGAGGGCCTAGAGGTCGGCGCACGGCGCCTGCTCAGAGTTGAAGCGGCGATCGACTTGGGCGAGGAAGCAGCCGACGTCACGGCGGCCGAAGTGCTGGGGAACATCGAAGCGATGGCATCTGCGATCAAGCACATCAACTCGGGAGATCCAGTCACCGTCGGCCTCCTGCTTGACTTCCACAAGCGGCTTCTCTCCGGTACACGCCCTGAGGCCTACGCCGGGCGCATGAGAACAGAACAGAACTGGATCGGGGGAAGTGACCACAACCCTTGTTCTGCGACTTTCACCCCGCCGCCGCCGGAGTACGTCAGTGACCTGCTTGAGGATCTGTGCAGCTTCTGCAACGACGACGAGTTGCCAGCCGTTGCGCAGGCGGCTGTGGCGCACGCACAGTTCGAGACCATCCACCCATTCGCTGACGGTAATGGCCGGACGGGCCGCGCCCTGATCCATTTCATACTGCGCAGGCGAGGTTTGGCTACCCGAGTGCTACCGCCTATATCGCTGGTCCTGGCGACGTGGGCCAAAGATTATGTCGACGGACTGCAGGCAACCAGGTACCGGGGCTCGGCATCGTCATCTGCGGCGCAGAGCGGGATCAACCTCTGGGTGGCCAGATTTGCCGCAGCCAGCCTCCGTGCAGCCGCCGATGCATCTGACTTCGAGAAACGAGCACAGCTGCTTGAGGGGGAATGGCGGGCAAAACTCGGCCCGGTCAGAGCTAACTCCGCCACAGACCTGCTCTTGCGCGCACTCCCCGGAGCACCGCTGCTCACCGTC
>DATKQH010000367.1:0-4457 GCA_035532775.1 Streptosporangiaceae bacterium | reverse complement strand
CGGCGCGGTGGCCGTCGTTACTGGCGCGAGCCGAAGCATCGGCCGCGCGGTGTCTGTTGCCCTGGCCGAAGCAGGAGCGACGGTCGCGCTGGTCGGCCGCGACACCAGGGCACTCGACGCTGTCAGCCGCGAGATCTCGGCCTTGCCCGCCAGCAAGCCTGCCCTGCCGCTTGCGTGCGATATCTCAGATGTCGCGGCCGTCGAGTCGGCGATCGGCCACTGCGCCAAGACGATCGGGACGCCCGACATCCTTGTCGCTAACGCGGGGATCTTCCAGCAGTGGATGCCGTCTGAAGACCTGCCGCTTGACGAGTGGGACCGGGTCATGGCCGTGGACCTGCGCGGGCTCTGGGCCTGCTGCCGGGCGGCGGGCCGCATGATGCTGGAACGCGGTTCAGGGCGGATCGTGACCGTCTCGTCGATCGCCGGTGTCGAGAGCCTGCCGCGCATGGCCGCCTACAACGCCGCGAAGGCCGGCGTCGTCTCGCTCACCAGGACGCTGGCGATCGAGTGGGCGGGCCGCGGCGTGCGCGTCAACTGCGTCGTGCCCGGCTATATCGAACGGGACGTCGAGCCGCTCAAGGACGACCAAGCCACCTTTCGTGGCATCCAGGAGCGGACGCCGCTCGGCCGGTTCGGCAAGCCGCGCGAGGTCGCGATGGCGGTCCTGTACCTCGTCTCGGACATGTCGAGCTTCGTCGTCGGCAGCACGCTCGTGGTTGACGGCGGCTGGACGGCCGCGTGAGCGCAGGGAAGGAGCCGTGATGGGCCGGTTCGCGGACAAGATCAGGGACCAGGCTGGGGCGGAGATATTCGTCTCCGACTGGTTCGAGATCACGCAGGATGACGTCGACGCGTTCTCGGTCCTGACCAGGGACTGGGACTACATGCACAACGACCCGCAGTGGGCGGCGGACAAGGGCCCGTGGGGCGGCACCATCGCGCACGGGTTCTTCTTGCTGTCCTTGCTGGCGCATTTCCACGGGCAGGCCGGATTTCCGACGCTGGCATCGGACGACGAATACGTCATCAATTACGGGCTCGACCGGGTCAGGTTCATCGAGCCGGTGCGCATCGGGGACCGGATCCAGGCCCGGATGCGGGTGACGGACATCACGACCAGGAAGGAAGGCCGGGAGCTGGTGCGAACGACAACTACTTACCTGACCGAGCGCCGGGGCGATCAGCCGCACGTCGTGGCCGAGATGCTCAACCTCTGCGTGTCGGGCCATGCCTACCGTCATGCTCGCTGATCAGGTCAGGCCAGGCAGCGGCAAAGACGTGCTGGCCGAACTGGAGCGACGTCTGGGCGAAGCCCGCGGCGCCGTGATCGCGGTACCGGGAAGTCTGCGGATTAGCCAGGCCGCCGAAGACGCGTTCGCGGCCCTCATCGGGGACTGGGATCCGATGCATAACGACCCGGCGTGGCGCACGATGGCCGGCGACGGGCCCATCGTGCTGGGGTTCCATACGCTCGCGCGGATCGAGAACGACCTGCGGACCTGCGCCCTGCTGGCTGAGGCGGCCGAAGCCGTGCGCACCCGCACGGCAGGGCTCGGCAACGTCCGCTTCCCATCGCCTTTCCCCGTCGGCGCGACCGCCCGCGCCGAAATCACCGTGACCGACGTCACCCGCCACGGATCAGTACTCGCGCTCACTAGCACGCATCGCTACGGCATCGACGGCGTACCCAATCCAGTAATGGTTGCGGAACTCCACAGCGTCCTAACTGCCGCCGACGATGACCCGCCTGCGGGGCTGCCGCAGTCCCTCCGGGATCAGGCCGGCGAGGCTCCCACTCTGCTGCGTGACGTGCCCGGAGGGAAACCGGTCGCGCCCTCGCCTCATCACGACGGTGCGTTCTACGACAGGCTCGCAGAGCGGCGTGGCCAGTGGCTGGGGAGCACGCCGTGGACCTCGATCAGCGATCGCGAAGCGCATGCGTTCGCGCTGCTCGCCGGCGACGACGGCGCGCGTCCCGGCGCCGACCTGCGGGCGCGCGCGCATCCCTTCCTGGGCACTTGCATCCCGCCGTTGCAACTGCTCGCCCTGCGTGCCTACTTCTCACCGCTGGTCGGGCTGCCGGTGCTCACCGACGAGTCGATGATGGCGTTCAACTACGGCGTCGACCGAGCCCGCTGGCACGGCTCCGTCCTGGCCGGGACGAGACTGCGCGACCACGTGCAGCTTCTCGATGTGCAGGCACGGCGACGCGGCGACTATTTGGTCACCACCAGGCATCTGATGGAAGCCGAGGGAGAAGACGTCGCTGCCTTGGCCGCCGACTGCAAGACGCTCTACCGGACTAGCTCGTGAAGGGAGCTCTCATGCCAGGACCCCGCCCGTTCTTGATGGAGGAAATGACCTGGATGGAAGTCCGCGACGCCGCGGCCGCGGGCCTGCCCGCCGTGCTCCCGATCGGCTCGACCGAGCAGCACGGCCCGCATCTGCCGCTGAACACCGACGCGGTGATCCCGACAGAGATCGCGCTGGCGGCAGCCCAGCTCACGCCGATGGTGGTCGCCCCGGCGATCCATTACGGAGCGATGTCCCGCCCGCTGATCGGCGGCGGTGAGCGCTTCCCCGGCACCCTCTCACTGCGGGCCGCGACCCTGATCGCTACCATCCGCGAGGCTCTGCTGGGGCTCGCCAAGAGCGGGTTCTCGAACCTCTGCCTGTTCAACTGGCACTACGAGAACGCGGCCTACCTGTGGGAGGCCGCGGACCTCGCCGCCGGCGCCCGCGACGACATCCGGGTGCTGGTCATGGAACATCCGATGCCGGAGTTCTCGCCGCATGAGCTCGGGGAGCTGTTCCCCAACGGGTTCACCGGCTGGAACTTCGAGCATGCCTCGCACCTGGAGACCTCGATCATGTTCGTCCTGCGGCCGGAACTGGTGCGTCGCGGCCTGATTGCGGACGACCGGGCGGCCAGGGCGCCAAGCTGGGATGTCGTGCCCGCCCCGGATGAGTTCATTCCGCGAAGTGGCGTGCTGATGAAGCCCACGGACGCGAACGAGGAGGCCGGCAAGCGGTTCCTCGAGGCGAGCACCGGGCGCCTGGCCGAGGCCATCAGGACCGAGTTCGGCGCACGATGACGCCGGCCGTGGCGCCCACCGACGACTCGAGCATCGACCAGCACCTGGCGTACTACGCAGCGACGCGACCGGAGATCGTTGCGGTCTGGTGCAGCAGGTTCACCTGGACCTACGGCGAGCTCGAGCATCAGGTGGCCCGCTACGCCAGCCTCATCACCGATCAGGGAATCGGACCAGGCGATGTCATCGCGGTCTTCGCCAACTCGCGACCTGAGTGCCTCGTCGTCTTCCTTGCCTGCTGCCGGACTGGAGCGCTTTACCTGGGGCTCAACCCGAAGTACAGGCTGCCAGAGCTGGAGTTCGTCTGTGCCGATGCCCGGCCTGGTCTGGTGTTCGTCTTGCCCGACGCCTCGATGGGACCAGAGGTCATGACGGCCATCGGTGAGCTCACCGTAAACCTGCCGCCGACGACCGTCGTGGTGATCAGTGACGGCGCAGACTTCGCCACGCCGCATCTGGATCTGGACACCCTCGTGGAACGCGCGTCGCCTGACCGCCGGATCGGCAGCGACGAGCGGTCGCTGCGGCGGCCGTGCGCCATCGTCTACACATCCGGCTCGACTGGCCAGCCCAAAGGTGCGCTGCTGCACGAGCACGGCGCGGTCCGCAGCGCCCGGCTGAGCTGGCGCTACTGGTACGGCGGCATAGAGCCGGTCAGAACCGTGGTGCAGCATCCGGTCAACCACGTCGGCTGGCTGGTCTGCGAGTGCGTGGCCGGGCTGGTCGCCGGCGGCTCGCTGTACTTCAAGGAGCGTTTCGACGGCGGGGCGACCCTGCGCCTGATAGACAGGCACGCCCTCAACCTCTGGGTGGCGTTCCCGACGATGCTGCGGCTGGCTATGCAGAGCCCTGACTGGCACACTTGCGACCTGCGCAGCCTGCGACGCATCGCACTCGGGACCGCTCCCGAGGTGGAGATCCTGCGGCAGTTCCGCGAGCGGTCCGATGCGATCTTCTGCGTCAGCTACGGCCTGACTGAGGCTCATGGGGGGGCCGTAACCGTCACCGGCAACGCGGCCAGCCTGCAGGAGGTGGCCGGATCCATCGGGCGGCCGGTACCCGGCGTCGAGCTGCGTATTGCCGACCTGACGGGGCAGGATGTCCCGGCTGGACAGGCCGGGGAGTTGCTGGTCCGCGACTCCACCGTCTTCCTTGGTTACCTGAACCGGCCCGATGCGACGGCTCATAGCATCGACGCCGGCGGATGGCTGCACACCGGTGACATCGCGGTCGTCAACGCCACGGGCGACCTGCACCTGGTCGGCCGCATCAAGGAGATGTACAAGTCGGGCGGCTACAACGTCTATCCGCCGGAGATCGAGAAGGTCATCGCCAGCTACGACGACGTCGTGCAGGTCG
>DATKQH010000366.1:0-2240 GCA_035532775.1 Streptosporangiaceae bacterium | reverse complement strand
TACCCCGCTGGTGGCGGCGGGCCTGTCGTCGCGGGCGCTGTCGGCGGCGGAAGACCAGCTCACGGTGTCCACGGTCGGGGAACTGGTCAAGGTTCCGGCCGCCCGCGTGCAGCGGCTGCGCGGGGTGGGGCTGGGCCCGCGCAACGAGTTGCTCAAGCGGGCACGGGAATGGCGGCAGCAGCTTCAGGTTGCCGAGCGCTCCCCGCAGGCACCCAAGACCACGTCGGCCGAGGTGGACCCGGCCACGCTCAGCCTCGATGAGATAGCAGTCCAGTTCGTCCCCAGAGAAACCGGCAGCAACTCAGCGGAGGTGCGGGTGATCCGGCTGGCGCTGGCCTTGCCGGACGCCGATGGGCAGCCCGCCCCCGTCCCCGCCTGGGCGCCGCAGTCCGTGATCGCCGCGCAGGCAGCGTTCAGCCCGCCGCATGTCGCCAGCCTGCTCGCCAAGGCGCGGGAACGCTGGACCAAGAGCCTCCCGGCGGTGACCGCACTGCGGAAGACGGTGCGGGAGATCCTGGACCAGCACGGCCGGGTCATGGAGTCCGGGCATCTGGCCGCCGCCCTGCTGGCCGAACGTGGCTGTGCGCTCGGCGACGCCGCCGCCCGGCTTGCCGTGGCGCAGGCGTGCCTGCGCGCCGCGATCACTACCGAGGAACACCTGGAGAACCCGCGGCTGACCCAGCGCCGCAGCCCCCATGGAAACGTGCTGATCGCCTCGGTGGTGGAAGGCGACCCGAGCCTGCCGACCGAGGAAGAACTGTTCGACTACGCGATCAACCTCGGCGTGACCGCTGACCAACTCGTGGATCTCGCGGACGGTGAGCCGTTGCCGGGCGGCGCGGCCGCCCGGCAACGGCTGGCCGACGTCGAACGCCCGGCCGGCATGCCTGCCCTGGCCGATACCGACCTGGTGGCACTCGCCGTGGGCGCATCCAAGGATGCGGCGATGACCGCCCGGCTGGAGCTGTATCCACGCAGCCTCAGCGCCGCCCGGGCACTGCAGCTGTCCCAGGCCGCCAGCTACCTCGCCGACCCCGGCATCGAGCCGGACCAGTTGCGGGAGCGGGTGCTCGCCCGCTTCCCTGAACTCACTGGCCTGCCGGAGCCGGGCGAACTGCGGAGGATTCTGATCGGCCTGGGTCACCGCGTCGACGTGACGACCGGTGCCGATGGCAGGCAGCGGTACCGCGCCCCGGGCGGGACACTGGTCCCCGCCTGGTCGAGCACCAGGGGACCGGCCTCGCTCAGCCGGGACGGGGACGCCGGGCAGGACGCCGAGGCCCGGCTACGGCTGCTGACCGCCATTGAGCGCGGCGGCTTCCTGGTGGTCAAGAGCCGCGTGAACGAAGCGGTCGCGGTGACCACCGAACTAGGCCGGATGGACGGGGTCACGCCGGTGCCGGTGGCCCGCCTGTTCGTGTCCGCGCTGCGCGACCTCGTGACGCAGCGCGGCAAGCCCCGCTGGGAGAGCGTGCTCGCCGCCGACTCGGCGGACGCGGCCCCGACCGCGCAGGTGGGTTTCGGCAAGCTGGTGGACACCGCGTGGGAGCGGATCGGCGCCCATGTCCGTGACCAGCCGGGGGTCGTGCTCCTGCACGACGCCACCCCTCTCGCTCGTTACCCCGGTGGCATGGAACTGCTGGCACGGCTCGCCTCGGCCGGGCGGCAGGCCGACGAGAGGCCGCACGGCCTGTGGCTGCTATGCCCCATGGAGGACCCCCGCCATCCCGCACTGCTGGACGGGCACATCGTGGGGGCACTCGGCGACGGCGAGCAGGTCGTCATCCGCCCCATAGCCCCATCTCGCGCCGAACGGAGAGCCTCGTGATCGGCAAGGCCGCCTTGCTCGCCGACCTCAAATCCCAGGTCAAGATACTGGAGGCGGATCTGCGCCAGCGCGCTGTGCAGGAACCGGAGTTCGCGACACCCCTGCGGGCCGAGTGGGAGCACGCTCACCAGGCGGAGCGGACGGCGGCGACCTACGAGACCTGGCTGGACGCCGAGGTCACCCAGGCGGCGGTCGCCTGGGTGCTCGGCACCGTGTTCCTCCGGTTCTGCGAGGACAACGGCCTCATCGACGTGCCCTACCTGGCCGGACCGGGTGAACGGCTCGCGATCGCCTCCGAACGCCAGCAGGAGTTCTTCGAGCGCAACCCGCACCTGACCGATCGGGACTGGATCGTCGCCGGGTTCGGGGACATGTCCCAGGCCTCCCCGGTGGCGGCCGGACTGTTCGACCG
>DATKQH010000365.1:0-4015 GCA_035532775.1 Streptosporangiaceae bacterium | reverse complement strand
CGGCGAAAGTCGGGCCATGCCGCCGGCTTTCGGCGGTCGCTGGGAAGGGCGTCATTCGCCCAGCCATCTCTGCCGGCCTGATAACGGTCTTCCGGCATGCCCGGATCGGAGTCTTCAGCGATGGCATGGCGGTAGTGGGATTGACGGGTTCCCTAGCCTGGATGCAGTTCTTGTTACACACGGATCCGAGGAAAGGGGAGCGCACGTGGATCAGCTCACCCTGGGAGTGATTGCGCGGCCGCGGAAGGAGAACGAGCGGCGGCTGCCGATCCATCCGCTGCACGTCAGGCGAATAGCCGCTGACCTGCGCGCGCGGATCTACCTTGAGCGCGGCTTCGGCGAGCGCTTCGGCATGCCCGACGACAGGTTCGGGCCATGGGTGGCAGGGCTCCTGACCCGCGAGGAGCTCCTTGCAGAATGCGATGTCATCGTGCTGCCGAAGCCGCAGTCACAGGACCTCGGGGAGATGCGAGAGGGGCAGGTCCTGTGGGGCTGGCCGCATTGTGTCCAGGACGAAGGGATCACCCAGCTGAGCATCGAGCGACGGCTCACGCTGATCGCCTTCGAAGCGATGAATTACTGGTCGGCCGACGGTTCCTTCAGCCTGCACGTCTTTCATAAGAACAACGAAATGGCCGGTTACTGTTCGGTCCTGCATGCCTTGGAGCTCATCGGCACGACTGGCGGATATGGCCGGAGGCTGCGAGCAGCCGTCATCAGCTTCGGTGCGGCAGGCCGGGGCGCGGTTACGGCCCTTAACGCGCACGGCGTGAACGACGTCGACGTTCTGACCCATCGTGACATCAACGCGGTGGCCTCGCCGATCCACTCGGCCCGCATGGTGCATTTCGAGCAGGACGCCGCCGACCCGAGCCGGTGTCATGCGCTGTGCGAAGACGGCCGGGTTCCGATGGCGGCGTTCCTGGCCGAGCACGACATCGTCGTGAACTGCGTGCTTCAGGACACCGATGCGCCGCTGACGTTCGTCACCACCGACGACCTGCACGACTTCAGGCCCGGCAGCCTCATCGTGGACGTGTCCTGCGACGAGGGCATGGGTTTCAGCTGGGCACGCCCGACAACCTTCGCTGAGCCGATGCTCATGGTCGGCGATAATGTCCACTATTACGGCGTGGACCACAGCCCGTCTTACCTGTGGGACTCCGCGACGTGGGAGATCAGCGAGGCCCTGCTACCGCACCTGCGCCCTGTGCTTGCCGGCCCCCAGGCCTGGGACGCGAACGAGACCATCCGGCGGGCGATCGAGATCCGAGCCGGCGTTATCCAGAACCCGCGCATCCTGTCCTTCCAGCACCGCTCGCCGGACTATCCGCACTCGCCGCATCCATAAGAGCAGCCAGCAGGGCTCGACGGACAGCGTCAGCGCTTAATGGCGGGCGCCGCTGATCGGCTTGCCAGGCTTGCGACGGTTGGTCGGGCGCCCCTGACGGCGAGGAGGCGCGGCGTGCTCGCGGCTTATACTGCCGGCCGCATAATGCTGCCTGGGAAACGGGTCGGTTCCTAGCCGGTCCAGACGATGTCGAAATCCGGATCTGCCGGCACATCAGGCAAGACGAGTCCGGCGACGATGACGGTCACCCTGCTGCCCTTCGGCGAGCACGCCGCGGCGTTTACCATCGAGGACGTGATGCGTCCCGAGGATGCCGAGGAGATCGCCGGCCGGCTGGCGGCAGAATCGATCGCGGCCGGCGATCCGACCGGGTGGTTCGAGCGGCTGTACGCGGCTGCCGAGGCGGGCGAGACTGCGGTGCCGTGGGACCGGGGCGCACCGAGCAGCTACCTCACCCAGTGGGCAGCGGCCTCCGCCCTGGTCGGCGCGGGTAAGCGCGCGGTGGTCGTCGGCTGCGGGCTCGGCGACGACGCGGAGTTCGTCGCCGGCCTCGGCTTCGACACCGTTGCCTTCGACATCTCGCCCACCGCGATCGCCACCGCCCGACGCCGGTTTCCCGGCTCGGCCGCGCGGTACCAGACCGCCGACCTGCTCGACCCGCCGCCGGCGTGGCACCAGGCGTTCGACCTGGTCGTCGAGAGCCTGACCCTGCAGGCCCTGCCCGACCCGCCCCGGCGCGATGCCATCGCCAGGCTCGGCGGCCTCGTCGCGGCTCGCGGAACGCTGATCGTCATCGCCCGGGCCCGCGACCCGGGCCAGACGGTCCAGGGACCGCCGTGGGCGCTGAGCCGGACGGAGGTCGACGCCCTAGCCGATGGCGGCCTGGAGCCGGTCAGGATCGAGGACATCACGGACCCGCAGATGCCGTGGCCGCGCCGCTGGCGCGCCGAGTTCCGCCGCTCGATCGGCTCGTAATCAGGATCTCCGGGTGCCTGAGCACGAGACGGTGACCTTCGTTCGTCACCTTCAGTGAACCTGATGGCAACACCTGGGCGCTGCAGCAGGTGCCAGCGCGATCGCGGAGCCAGGTAGCCTCCGCCACGGAGCTGAGACCCGGCTGTCCGAGTCAGACCACGCCGAGCTCGGGTGCTGCTCGTCGAGGAACCGCGTGGCCGCGTGTTCGTCGGCTTTCGTGTTCCCGGCGGGCCACGACCCGCCATGAGGCGGGCGCGTAAGCAGATCGACGATCGCTGTGCGGGAGGCGATGCGTCAGGCTCATAATCCTAGACCGCCGCGCTCGTCTATGCTTCGCCGTGGTGAGTCTCGTCGCGAAACTGCCGCAGG
This sequence comes from Streptosporangiaceae bacterium, assembly GCA_035532775.1. GTDB lineage: Bacteria > Actinomycetota > Actinomycetes > Streptosporangiales > Streptosporangiaceae > Chersky-822. Next base: position 1,320 of record DATKQH010000365.1, on the reverse strand, counting down.
ATCTCGCCTTGCTCTGGAAAGCAGTCCACGACAGGCTCTCGTCTGGACAACCGGTCAGTAGGGTGCGGATCGGATCGCTTGATGCTGACTGGACGCTGACCGGCGACACCCGCCGCCATCTCGCCGACAGCACCTTGAACGGGTATTCGACTACACCGCCTGGCACCAGTTCGTGGTCAAGATCGACCGTTCCAATGGCGCCGGCTGGCAATTGCTGACCAGAAAGCTGCACGGAGCGCTGTCCGGGCTGTCAGCGCTTGAACTTGATCTGATGCTGACGTCTGACCATGAATGATGCATATATGCCGAGCTCGGCGGCCTCGGTATCCACCAGCTCGTCACCGGTAGCGACGGCGATGATGCCGTGACCACGGCAAAAAACCTGGAACGGTCGTGATCTGGTGCCCGATGAGCCGGATCCAGTCATATGCGTAGCGCTACGTTAGTTCGCGATGATGTGTTGCCGCCTGCCGGGGCTCGCGCCGGAAATCTCGAGCCCGTGTAGCCTTATTGAGCGGGAGGAGGTGGCGATGTCGGAGCCAGGTGCACGCAGGCCAGATGTGAAGGGGACAGCCCTGGGGCGAGAGCGGAGCCGGTGGGCCGGTTGTCATCGACACGGGAGTCTTCGGAGCACGCCTTACGCCCGCTGGCAGGTTGCTCGCGTGGCGGTACCGGACGATTCTGGAAGCTCAGCCAGCCGCGCTGCGTGCCTGGTGTGTGAGGACCGGGCACGGGCTGGGCCAGAAGGAGCCCGCTCAGCCGCGTGGTCGGGGTCTTGGGATGCCGGCTGCTGGGGAATCCGACCGGGTCGGCATCACCGGCGTGAGCGGGGCATTCATAGCGCGGCGGGGACGTCAGGGCCAGGGTGGCTGCCAATGGATCTGCCCATGTGATAGCCAATTTTCCAGTCCGCTGCTCGCGGTGGCTGGTGTCGCAGCAGTAGCTGCTGCGGCCGGTTGCGCAGCCGTCGGAGCACCTGACGGGAAAATACGCGAGATGAGCAACGGTGACGGGCCCGGCGATGCGGCGGCTGTGAACTGAGCAAGATGAGCGCATGATGGTCCAACAGGCTCAGCGCGGGAGGTGCCGAACGTGATCGTGGGCGACCATTTCGAGCGGGTAGCCGCTGTCTACGAGTCGCTGCGCACCACCGACGAGGCACCGGTGCGCAGGATCGGTCAGCTCTTGCCTGACCGCCCCGTCACCGGCCTCGATATCGGCTGCGGGACGGGACGGTACTCTCGGCTGCTGCGCGGGCTGCTGCCGGACGGGTCGCTGCTGGTCGCGAGTGATGTCTCGACGGCCATGCTGGCAGAGCTC
>DATKQH010000364.1:0-2187 GCA_035532775.1 Streptosporangiaceae bacterium | reverse complement strand
CCTTCGCAGACTGGTGGGCCCGCCACCCGGAGAACCTGCGCGAGAACTGGCTGCGTGCCTGAGCCAGACCTGAGCCCGAGCCCACATGGACGCCACGGCCAGCGCCGCTCTTACCCAGCTCAGATCACAGGCTGTACTTGCCAAGCTTGACGTCGGTGATGAACGCCTGCCAAGCCTCCGCGCTGAAGCTCAGGTGGCCGCCGTCACGGTTCTTGGAGTCGCGTACGGCGCAGGCGGTTCCCGAGTCCCCGACCTCGACGCAGTTGTTCCCGGCGTTGCTGTAACTGGATTTGCGCCAGTGCAGGGAAGCGACGTCGGGCGCATGTTTGGCGTTCAATGGGTCTCCTGGGCGAGTTCGGCGAGCAAGGCGGCGGACTCGGCCGGCGAGAGGGCCTGGTCCAGCAAGTGGCTCCAGGCCACGCCATACCGGTCCACCTCCTCCTTCGATTCTAGGTATACGTCTCCGAACAGCCCTTCGGCGTAGGCGATGGGAGGGTCTTCAGGGTCGGGGAACACGAGGATGAAGAACTCACCATCGATTCCCGCGCATGCGCCAGCACTGAACGGCAGCACCTGGAAGGTGACGTTGGCAGCCTGGCCGGCCTGGACAAGCGCTGCGAGCTGCTCGCTCATCACTTCCGCACCGCCGACCTGACGGCGTAGCGCTACTTCGTCGAACACGATGTGGATCTCCGGAGGATCCGCTCGCTCAAGGACAGCCCTTTGCCGGGCAAGTCGTGCCACCACCCGGCGTTCGGTCTCATCGGAGTCGAGCCACGGCCCGGTAGCGGCGATGATGGCGCGTGCGTAGTCGGGCGTCTGGAAGATGCCGGGCACAATGTGGGCGTTGGCCCGGATATTGGCCGCCTCGGACTCCAGGCCAACGTACGAGCCAGTGAACACGTCCCGGTAGCTGGTCCACCAGCCGCGGCGGCGTGAGTCGCGGCCAAGCCGGATGAGCGCGTCACGTTCTGGCGACCGCACGTCATAGAGGTCGAGCATGTCTTCCAGGTCGTCGGCATCAACGCGGGTTCGGCCATTCTCGATCCGGTAGAGCTTGCTCTTGCTGAAGTCCAGCCGCTGCGCAGCCTCGTCGGAGGACATCCCCGACGCTTCGCGCAGGCGCTTCAGTTCGCGCGTCAAGCGCCGGCCGCGCACGGTCGGGCTGTGATCCATGGGCTGTCGGCTCCCCATGTCCTGGGACGGGTGAACGTCCATCACAGCACGTCTCCTGCCTGGTTACCCGTGATCGGTCGTCGGGGCACAGATCGTATCAGCCAATAGCTTCTATGGCATATCTCAGTAATGAGGATTGCAAAAGTGACATCGGTCATCCATGATGCTGTCACAGTATGTGGCTGCCAGAGATCAGAACCGAAGCGCAGCGAACCTGCACGGCACCAACAGGCCGGGCGGTCCGCCTGCAGCGCTGTGCGCCGCTGCAAGGCCGCAACGCCTCAACACCAGCAAGGGGTGAACGTCTCATGGATCAGCGTCCCCAACCGGCCATCCCCGCTCCGCCGACCAGGCCCGCGGCCGAATTCCGGTGGCGGCGGGCGTTCCCGGGCGAGGAACGGCAGTTAGGCCTGCTGCGGCGCTGGATCGCCTTGCTGCTCCCGGAGTGCCCGGCCCGGGACGACGTCGCATGCGTGGCGACGGAGCTGGGGACCAACGCGATCCGCCACACGGCCAGCGGCCAGGGCGGCTGGTTCATCACCGAGATCACCTGGTACTGCGTGGTCGTGCGGGTCGCCGTCGCCGACTGCGGCGCGCCGACCGGCCCCGTGCTAGTGGACGATCCCGCTGCCGAGCACGGCCGGGGCCTGGTCGTGGTGCGCGGCCTGTCGGCACGCACGGGGGTGGTGGGCGACGCCCGCGGCCGTCTGGTGTGGGCCGATGTGCCCTGGGACGGTGCCGGGGCGGTGTCTCCCGTACCGGTCCCCGACCCCTATGAAGCCGCCATCCGCGACGGCCAGGCTGGCCTTGCCCGGCGTTTCGGTGGGGTACAGGCATGGTTCGGCCGCTCCACCCTGCAATGGTGGGCGCTGGCCGGCCGCAGCGGGCTGGTAACCGCGCCGACCGTACGGGAACTGGCCAGCAAGCTCGCCCGGCTGCCAGGCTATACGGCCGCAGGCCATCAGGCCAAGATCACGAAAGACGCGGGGCCAGGCAAAGATCTGCTAATGA
>DATKQH010000363.1:0-5663 GCA_035532775.1 Streptosporangiaceae bacterium | reverse complement strand
TCGGCGATCACGGAAGGCTCCAGGGTCAGACGTGTGTAGACACGCCGATCCTGGACACTCTTCACTTCTCAGTCACGAACCAATCCCGGCGCGTCGCCACGCGCCAGCGAACTGCACCGAATCCCCGGTCAACGATCTAGTTCAGCCGTCACCCGGGCCGGCGGCTACCACCACGGCCACATGGTAACCACCCCGCAAGGGGAGTCTCTTACCAGAGCGGAGCAGGCGGCGCGGATTGGTGAGTGGGTTGCGTCGCTGCCGGTTGAGGTGGCGATGACGCCGGTTAAGGCGGGGTCGTCGGCGCCGGCGGAGATCGCGCGGATGCAGGATCAGACGGCGCTGGCTGCGCTGTCCGCGCTGGGTTTGACGCCTGCGTCGGCGGCCCGGTTCGCTCGGGCGCTGGAGGGGTCGGGGCGGCCGGATCTGGCGTTGCTGGCGCTGGAGGAGGCGGATGATGCCTCGGCCTGAGCCTGCGGGTGATCCGGTGAGGAATGCCGCTGCGCTGGTGGAGGGGTTCGCTGACGGCGACGTGGCGAAGCGCGGTGTGATCGCGGTGACCGCGTACGGGGAGTATCACACGGCGGAGCACTGCCCGACGCTGGAGATCGCCATGCATCTGGCGGAGGCGTACGCGGATCTCGCGGCGGCCACGGGCACGGACGTGGCGCCGGTGCTGGCGAGGTGGCGGCGTTTCGCTGAATGGCTGGACTCGCAGGGCTGACGCTCACGGGGCCAGTGGCGCTAGAGTTGGTGCTGCCGGTTAAGCCGGGCCAGGCGCTCGGGACCGACGACTCTCAGTCGTTGATCTGTCCCTTGGAGCGCCGATGACCGATTCGGATCTTCTCACCTACGCGGAGACGTCCGCGAAGCTCCGGCTGTCTGATTCCTCGGTGCGCCGCCTGTCGCGGTTCGGCGTGCTGGAGGAGGTGCAGGTCGGGCCGCGGGCGGTGCGTATCCGGGCGGAGTCGGTGGACCGGCTGCTGGCGTACGGATATGACCCTGAGGGCCGGGAGGCGCGGCGGGAGGCCGCGGCGCTGGCTGCGGCGGCTGAGGCGGCTGAGGCGGACGCTGCCGGGCTTGAGGCCGCGGCGCTGGATCGCGGCGCGGACATCGGCCTGGCCGACGTGGAGGGGCACCGGGAGCGGGCACGCGGGCTGCGGTGGCGGGCTAAGGCGGCGGCGAGGCGCGGCGAGCGGGAGGCGGTCGCGGAGCGCGTGGCCAGGCTCGCTGATCTCCGGAGCAGGATCGAGAGCTATGCGTCCGCTGTGAGCACCGCGCCGCTGGAGGAATGCCTGGACGCAATCCGCGCCGCAACAGCCAGGTTCGGGGAGCTGGCAGCCGCCCACAACGCGGCGGTCGCGGCTTTCGCTGACGAGGCGCGGGCAGCCGGCGTCGCGCTCCTGCCGCCGAGCGGGATGCCGCGGGAGTCTGATGGCGGCGTCGGCGCTGGTGCCGGCGGGGTCATTGCCGGCGGGGTCGAGCTGAGGCCGTATCCGGTCCTCGATGCGCTGCCCGCGGCCGCGGCGGCCGGGGAGCGGGCAATCCTGCCCGGGCCGGTCAGCGTCAGCCGCGGCCGGGCGCGGCCGGATCACGTCGTCTTCAGCCTGCTTCACGCCCCGCCTAGGGTCCGTCGGACACGCCCAAATCTGATCGCCTAGGCTTCGGTGCGGCTCCCAGCACTGTCGCCCGGAGCCGATACGCTACGATTTGTGGTCGTCGTGCTTCTTGGCCTTGGCGATGAATATGTGCCAAGATCAGTTCTCGCACACCTGTTCGAAGCAGTCGGAGTCTTTCAGCGCTAGGTCGCAAGGAGCGAGGGCGTGTCCGAGCTGACGTGTCTTGAGATTTGTGCTGGTGCTGGTGGCCAGTCGCGCGGTCTGGAGCTCGCTGGTTTCGGCCATGCAGTAGCGCTCGAGATCGACTCGGATGCGGCCGAGACGCTGCGCCTGAACCGGCCTGACTGGAACGTTGTTGAGGACGACGTCCGGAACCTGGATGGCGCACAGTTCCACGGCGTTGATCTCCTGGCGGGCGGGGTCCCGTGCCCGCCGTTCTCCGTGGCAGGCGGTCAGCTCGGTGCTGCCGACGAGCGGGACCTTTTCCCCGAAGCACTTCGGCTCGTGCGGGAAGCCGGCCCGGCGGCCGTCATGCTGGAGAACGTCAAAGGGCTCGCTGAGCGTAAGTTCGCCGACTATCGCCAAGCTGTGATCGTCGAGCTTGAACGCCTCGGCTACGAGATTCATTGGCAGGTGCTTAACGCTTGCGAGTATGGCGTATCGCAACTACGGCCGAGGTTCGTGCTTGTCGCGATCAAACGTCGGTACGCTGCGCACTTCACGTGGCCGGCGCCAACGAGCGCCCCTCCAACGGTGGGTGAGGTTCTGTACCCGCTGATGGCCGCCAACGGCTGGCCCGGTGCCAAAGCGTGGGCCAAACGGGCCGACGCCATCGCGCCGACGATCGTAGGTGGCTCGCACAAACACGGGGGCCCCGATCTCGGGCCGACCCGGGCCCGGGCGGACTGGCTCCGTCTCGGCGTGGAGGGCCGCAGTATCGCCGAGGATGCGCCTCCTGCTGATGCGCCCATTGACTACCTTCCGCGTCTCACCTGCGAGATGGTGGCCCGCGTTCAGGGCTTCGATGCCGGCTGGGAATTCACAGGGCGCAAGACTGCGAAGTATCGCCAGATTGGTAACGCGTTCCCGCCCCCAGTCGCACAGGCAATCGGAGTACAGATCAAGGTAGCGCTCGATGGCGCGCGATCTAAGCCGCTTCGCCTAGTCCGGGCCAGCTGACGGCTGCGTCTTTCGTGCCTTTCGCATGGCCTCTGTTGCGGCGCCAGCAATCGGCGCGGCGTCGCAGGCTGATCGCGACGCCTGCGCTGGAGGGCCGCGTTGCCGACCAGCCCCGCAGGGCGTATCGGCTCCCGTTGTTGATCCGCACCGCTTCGATCTCCAAGTACCGTCGTAGCCCGCGGACGCGGTGATCAGTCTGGGGTTGGTCCTCACCAAGCGCGTTGGCAACGAAGAACCGCAGCTCGACCATTGTGGGCGGATTGTCGTACCGCCGATACAGCAAGCCATAGAGCAGCCTTATCTGGATCGTCGATCCGACAAGTGCAGCGATCTGTTCACTATCTGGTTCCGGCAGACCCGGTGAGTCAACCACGATTCGGAAGGTAGCCGGCAAGCGGGTGTCAGCCCAGAGCAACGCACGGCAACTACTACCAGGAGGCGAGGTGTTTGCCGAGCATGTTGTATGTAGTTGAGCATCCGGCCTTGACCGGTGATCTCCGCCCATGCCGCTTGCTGCCCGCCGTTACTCGATGCCTGAACCGCTGCGTGGAGCTCGTCGTAGGCGATGTGATACACCGCGTCGACCTCGCCGGTGCCGGGCGATCGCGGCTAGACGGCTCGGCAGCGACTCGGCTGTGACAGCGACCAAGTGGGGCTGCCGACCACGGCGGTGACGCACCATCTGATTATTCTCGTGCCGGATGTTCTGCACTCGGTCGGAGCGAATGGTCCACGTCCACCTCCTGCACCTTAATCAGCTGGTGATCGACAACCCAACGTTGTCAGTTACCATCGGCCAGGATTACCTCATCAAGCCTGACGTCGTGATCGGCCTCGAAGATGTGCCCACGGTTAACGGCCTGCCGCTGCTACACGCCGCTGTACTGACTGTAGTCGGTCACGAAGGCCCCCTGCCGGGCCGTCCAACGGCGCGAGTTATCTCGGGCTTCCAGCTCTCGTGCCAGGTCAACTCGCACGGCTTCCTCAAGCAAGGCACCAGGACTCGGCGGGGGTGGCGGAAGCTCCTGACCAGCATTGGCGGACACGGAGTTCACGATCGTTCCGGGAGACTTCCTTGCGGACGGACAAACCGTGATCGTGCGCGGGCGAGTGCGGGCGGTTGCGAAGGGTAGCGGGCGGTCGATGAACGCTCCGTTCGTTCACGTCTTCACGATCGCGGACGGGAAGATCCTGCGGCTGACGAACCATCACGAGACCGCTGTCTGGGTTGAGACGCTGAGCCAGTGACACCTAGCTGGGACCTCACCGCCGATCGGTTCAGCTCACGGCGTTCTGCCGCTCCATCCGATCAGACGACTGAGGAACGAGGGTTCTTGCGCCGCTGGCTGCATCCGGATCGCCGCGTTGCCAGCGGCGGCCCCGCCGGTAGACTCACCGCCCATGACGCACCAGGAACCTCCCATCGCGGGCGACGAGACCGCCACCCTCCTGGGCTCCCTGGAGCGCCAGCGCGCGACCCTGGCGTGGAAATGCGGCGGGCTGGATGCCGCCGGCCTGATGGCGACGGTCGGTGCCTCGACGATGACCCTGGGCGGGCTGCTCAAGCACTTGGCTCTCGTCGAGGACTACTACTTCTCCCAGAAGCTGTTCGGGCGGGATCCGGGGCCGCCGTGGAACGCGGTGGACTGGGACGCCGACCCCAACTGGGAGTGGCGCTCGGCCGCCGGGGACTCGCCCGAGCAGCTCATCACGCTCTGGCAGGACGCCGTGGCCCGGTCCCGCTCGACAGCCGCTGAGGCGCTGGCCGATGGCGACCTGGATCGGCTGGCTACAGGGATCACCAACGAACGTGGCGAGTCACCCAGTCTGCGGCGCGTCCTGATCGACTTGATCGAGGAGTACGCGCGGCACGTGGGCCATGCCGACCTCATCCGAGAGTCGGTGGACGGTCTCACCGGGGAGGATCCGCCGCGCTGACGATGGCCGGCCATCGCCGCGGCGCTACGTTCACGCCCACTTCACGACGGGCGCCGCGGTCGTGAACAGTGACGTAGATGTGCGGGCCCCGAGGTAAGCGCTTCGACTCTGTGGCGGGTTAACCGGTTGTGAGCCATGACGAGACGGAGTTCGCCGAGTTCTTCCAGGCGAGCTGGGATCCCTGCCTGAGGGCGGTTGCCGCCACCACCGGCAACGTGCTGGCGGCCGAGGACCAGGTCGCCGAGGCGTTCGCCCGAGCCGGGCTGTCCTGGCGGAAAGTCAGCGCCCATCCGGCCCCGCGGGCGTGGGTGGTGCGCACCGCGCTCAATACCGGGGCGTCGTGGTGGCGCCGGCGCGGCCACGAGGTGCCGCTGGCCGATCATGACGTCGCGGCGCCCGGTAGCCAGGAGGCCGGTCTGGACACCGCCATGCTGACCGCCATGCGGCGCCTGCCGGCCCGGCAGCGCGAGGTACTCGTGCTGCGCGTCTTCCTCGATCTGGATATCGAGACAACCGCCAGGCAGCTGGGGATCGCGCCGGGAACGGTCCGCGCCCACCTGTCCCGGGCCGTCACGGCCCTTCGCAACGAACTTGCCCCTGCCAAGACCCCGGAGGTCGACCCATGCACGACAACGATCAGCTGAGCGACAGCACGGTGCTGCGCGAACTACGCGACTCCCTGGCCAGCGTAGCCATGCCCCAGCGGCCACGGCTGGAGGCGATCACGGCCAGGGGCCGCGCGCACCGGCTCTCCGCAGTCGCCGGCCTGTCCGTGGCCGGCGCCGCCACGGGTACGGCACTGGTACTCGGCCTGACCGGCGTCCTCGGCTCAGCCCTAGGAGCCCCGCTGAATAACCTGTGAGTCCCTGGACCGGCGTTTCTGCCGGCAGTGTGTTCGATTCTCTGGGATGATTTTCTCATGCAGGGGTG
>DATKQH010000362.1:0-24675 GCA_035532775.1 Streptosporangiaceae bacterium | reverse complement strand
CTTGGAGGCGTAGGCAAGCTGGATGGCCGCGTCGTCGGCGGCGATCGACTGGACGCCGGCGCCTGCCACCCCCACGGCCGCGACGATAGCGTCGCCTGAGCCGAAGCCGCCGATCATGATGTTGCCGATCGAGCGGTTCATCGCGTCGGCCATCAGCTTGGTCAGGATGCCTCCTGACGCGCCGACGAGCGCGCCGGCGATGATCAGCCCGGTGTTGTTGATCACGAATCCGGCCATGGCCACGGCGGTGCCCGTGAAGGCGTTCAGCAGCGAGATCACGACCGGCATGTCTGCGCCGCCGATCGGCATCACCATCGACACGCCGAAGATAAGCGCGGCGGCGATGACCACGCCGAGGCCGACCATACTCGGACTCGCGATCACGTACGCGCCGAAGCCGACCGCGATCACCGCGAGCAGCAGGTTGACGATCCGGGCACCGGGGAAGCTGACCGGCGCCGAGGTGACCACGCCCTGCAGCTTCCCGGCCGCGATGATCGACCCGGAGAACGTGACCGACCCGATGATCACGTCGAGCAGGGTCGGCACCGACGTCGAGGCACCGACGCCGCCGCCGATCGTCATGAAGTCACGGATAGCGACGAGCGCTGCCGCGCCACCGCCCACGGCGTTGAAGATGCTCACCAGCTGCGGCATCGCCGTCATCTTGACGGTCCTGGCCGTGTAAAGGCCGAGGCCGCCTCCGACGAGGATGCCGGCCGCGATCACGATCCAGCCGGTGGCGTCGATCAGCCCGCCGTGGATGACGAGGGCGCCGGTCGCCACGATGGCGGCGACCATGCCGGCCACCGAGACCTGGTTGCCGCGCCTGGCCGTGGCCGGGTTGTTCATCATGTGCAGGCCGAGCACGAAGCAGGAGGCGGCCGCGACATAGATCAGCTGGATAACGGTGTTGAACGTGCCGCTCACGCCGCCGCCTTGCCATTCGGGCTCGCCTCGACAGCGGGCGATGCGGGCACCGGGGCAATCCGGCGCTTGAACATCTTCAGCATCCGGCCGGTGACCACATAGCCGCCGACGACGTTCATGGCAGCGAATGCCACGGCCACGAACGCCAGGATGTAACCGACGAGATTGTGCGCCGTCGCGGCAATCACGATCCCGCCGGCCAGTACGATTCCGTGGATCGAGTTCGCCGCGGACATCAGCGGCGTATGCAGGGTGGCAGGCACCTTGCTGATGACCTCGAAGCCCACCCACAGGCTCAGCACGAAGATGATGAAGTCCGTTAGCAGCATGGACCTACCTCCAGATCAGTCGGCCGCGGGCTGCGCGGATAGCGCGGGGTGCACGACCTTGCCCTCGTGCGTGATCACGACTCCGGCCACCAGCTCGTCGTCCAGGTCGACGGTGAACTGGCCGTCCTTGACCATGTAGAGCAGCAGTGAGCTGATGTTGCGCGCGTACATCGTCGACGCCGCGGCGGCCATCGTCGACGGCAGGTTGTCGGCGCCGATGATGGTGATGCCGTTATCGGCGACGATGGTCTCGCCCGGTACGGAGCCTTCGACGTTGCCGCCGAGCGCGCTCGCGCCCATGTCCACCAGGACCGAGCCTGGCGCCATCGACTTCAGCGCCTCGCCGGTGACCAGCAGCGGAGGCCTGCGGCCAGGCACCTGAGCTGTGGTGATCACGACGTCGTGCCTGGCGATTTGGTCGGCAAGCTCTGCCTGCTGGGCGGCGCGCTCGGCGTCGGTGAGCGCCCGGGCGTAGCCGCCGGTACCGGCAGCCGGTCCCACCGATGTCAGCTCGATGAACGTGGCGCCCAGCGACTCGACCTCGGTCCTGGTCGCCGGACGGACGTCGTAGGCGCTGACGACAGCGCCGAGCCGCCTCGCGGTCCCGATGGCCTGCAAGCCGGCCACGCCTGTGCCGAGTACGAGCACCTTGGCGGGCCTGGCGGTGCCCGCGGCCGTGATCAGCAGCGGAAAGAAGCGCCCGTAGGCGGCCGCCGCCAGCAGGGCGGCCTTGTAACCGGCGATGTTTGCCTGCGACGACAGCGCGTCCATCGGCTGGGCCCGGGACAGCGTCCGCGGGATCAGGTCGAGGCTGATGGCCGTCGCCCCGGTCTCGGCAAGCTGTGCGGCAAGCTCGGGATCGGTCAGCGGAGCGAGCATGCCGAGTACCGCCTGACCGGATCGGAGCCTGGCGATCTGCGCGGCATCCGGTCGGCCGACCAGCAGGATGGCGTCGGCGGAGGCGAGCTGATCGGCGGGGACGACGCTCGCGCCCGCCTCCGAGTACGACTCGTCGGGCAGGAAGGCGCCAGCGCCAGCGCCCGTCTGCACGAGAATCTCATGCCCGGCGGAGTGCAGCTTGGCGACCGCTTCCGGCACGAGCGCGACTCTGCGCTCGGTCGGCCCGGTCTCCTTGACCACGGCAACCTTCATGGGGGACCTCACTAGACGGGCTCGCGCGACGCGGCGGCTCTGCCAGGTGCCTGGTCTTTCAGGTGCCGGGTCAGCCGCAGCTTCCCAAGTATGGACCTTACCGTCTGGATGATCCTCGCGGCCGACAGGGACGCGGCGGTATGGCCCTTCGGCTCGGACTGCCGAGGCGAAGGTCCCAGCCTGCATTGCGGTCCGGCGGCCTCGGTGTCGGGCCTGGCCAGGGGATTTGGCAGAGTGGGTGGATGACTGAGTCCGAGTCGGCCCAGTCAGGACTGGGTTCGCAGGCCGACGGCGATGACGCTCTAGCGGCGAGGCTGCTCGCTGCGCAGCGCGCTTTGTGTGCGCTGAACGTCGATCCGGAAGTCCGGATGAGGCTGCATCTTCGGTTCATGGCTATCTGCACGGCACTGAAGATGCCCGCCGCGAACCGGATCCGCGGTGCCCAGCGGTTGGAACAGCTCATGGCGGACGCCGAGCGTGCGCGAGGCGGCGATTCAGGGGGGTACAGCTAGGCAGAAGTCCGAGTAGGCGGTGTCTCGTAAAGCCCAGCGCTGTCTTGCTGAGCGAGCGGCGGGTAGCCATAAAATCTGCCCGACGACTGGCACCTTTTATTACTGAATTGCACGTAGTTTCAGTAACGACACGCCTCGTTCGTTGCGCAGATGATTGTGCGGCGCCGTTGCATCGCCTACTTTCAGGCAGGTCAGAGGTCGTGAACACCGCGGTCAGAGAGGCCATGAGGTCCGCGACCTCCCGTTGGGGGACCGCAGGAGTGACGACATGAACAAGCGTGACCTGATCGATGCGATTTCCGGACGGTTGGGGGATAAGAAAACCGCAACTGAAGCCGTGAACGCAGTTCTCGACACCATCCAGCTCGCAGTCGCCAAAGGCGACAAGGTAGCAATTACCGGGTTCGGCGTGTTCGAGAAGACCGACCGGCCGGCTCGTACCGCACGGAATCCAGCGACTGGTGCGTCCATCAAGGTGCCCAAGTCGTCGGTGCCCAAGTTCCGGCCCGGTGCCGACTTCAAGGCCCTTGTCAACGGCGACAAGAAGAAGGTCGCTGCGGGCAGGAAGTAGCAGCTGCCAGGCTGATGGCGGGCGGCAGAGCGTTGCCGCCCGCCATCAGCGCAGGCCGGGGCGGCGGGCCAGGGCCGTCTGCAGCAGCCGGTCGATGACCTGGGGGAAGGACAGCCCGGTCGCCTCCCACATCTTCTGGAAGTACGACGTTGGCGACATCCCAGGGAAGGTATTGATCTCGTTGACCAGGATCTGGCCGTCCGGCGTGTAGAAGAAGTCCACCCGGGCCAGGCCCTCCGCCGATACCGCTTCGAAAGCGGCTGCGGCCATCGCACGAATCTGCTCGGCGTCCGCGGCCGGGATCGCCGCCGGGATCAGCATGCCGCTCGCCTGGTCCAGGTACTTGGCCTCGAAGTCGTAGAACTCCTCGCCGCCCTCCAGCCGAAGCTCGCCGGGAAGGCTGGTGTCCGGCGGGGTCCGGTCGAGGCCCTCGAGCACGGCAACCTCGATCTCCCTGGCATCGATGGCCGCCTCAACGAGAACCTTCGGGTCGAACTCCCGCGCCAGGGCGATCGCCTCGGCAAGCTGACCTGGATCGCTGGCCTTGGATGTGCCGAGGCTGGAGCCGCCTCTGGCCGGCTTCACGAACAGGGGCCAGCCGAGTGCCTCGATCTTCGCTGCCACCTGGAGCTGGCCCGGGGTCGGACGCGGCGAGGCCGGCCAGTCGCGGTCGCGCACGACCACGTGCGGACCGACCGGCAGCCCCCGGGCCCGGAAGATCAGCTTCATGTACTCCTTGTCCATGCTGACCGCGCTGGCCAGCACCCCGGCGCCGACGTAGGGCACGCCAGCCAGCTCGAGCAGGCCCTGGATCGTCCCGTCCTCGCCATAGGGGCCGTGCAGCACCGGCAGGACGAGGTCGACGTCTCCGAGCACGTGCGGGATGTGGCCGGGCGCGCTGGCCACGACGGCCGAGTCGCCCTGGTATGCCCACGGCACGACATGGGCATCAGGCTTGGCGACCGACTCGACGGTGGGCAGTTCGCCGTCGGCGATCGCGAGCTTGGCCGGGTCGTCCGCGACCTGCAGCCAGGTGCCCTCGGTCGTGATGCCGATGGGGATTACCTCGTACCTGTCCCGGTCGATCACCCGCAGCACGTTGCCGCCGCCGAGGCAGGAGATCGCGTGCTCGGGTCCCCTGCCGCCGAACACCACAGCGACCCTGATCCTGCGTCCGCCCTCCACTGTTCCTCCCGTATAACCTTATTGTCGCTTAAGCCGGATCTGACGAAACTCGATTACCAGGCATCCCGCCACCCCGCGGGCTGCCTGGGAGGCGTCCCGCATGTTCTGCCTCCAGCTACCTCCTGCCCAGCGAGTCGAGTGCGGCCATCGCGTCGGCCAGCAGGTCCTCGCCGTCCTCGAGGCCGATCGAGAACCGCACCGACCCGGGGTCAATCCCGGCCGCGGCCAGCGCCGCGCCATCCATCTGCCGGTGCGTCGTGGACGCTACATGGCTGACCTTGGTATGCGTGCCGCCCAGCGATGTCGCCAGCTTGGCCAGCCGCAGCCGGTCGGCGAAGAGCATCCCGGCTTCATGCCCACCGTACGGCGCGACGGTCACGATCGCCCCGAATCTCGTTCCCTCCGGACCGGCGTCGAACTGGCGGCGGGCAAGCTCGTGACCCGCGTGCTGGGTCAGCCCCGGGTAGCAGACGGTCCGGACGGCCGGATGCCTGACCAGCCCGGCAGCCAGCAGCTGGGCCGTCGCGCACTGCCTGCGGACGCGGAGCGGCAGAGTCTCGAGCCCGCGGCGCAGCAGGTAGGAATCGTCGGGGCCCAGCGAGCCGCCCGTGTCGATCCGGATGTTGCGGATCCGCCTGATCAGCTCCGGATGCCCGGTGATCACGCCGCCCGTGACGTCTGAGTGGCCGCCGAAGTACTTCGTCGCTGAGTGCAGGACGAGGTCTGCCCCGTGCTCGAGCGGGCGGCAGACAACCGGCGGCGCGAGCGTCGAGTCGACGACAAGCATGGCCCCGGCCTCGTGCGCCAGCCTGGCGAGGCCGGCCAGGTCCGCCACGGCGACCGTGGGATTCGCGAGCGTCTCGGCGTAGACGATCGGCGTACCGGGTCGGAGCGCCGCCCTGACCCGGGCCAGATCGGTCATGTCGACGAAGTCTGTCTGGACGCCGAATCTGGACGCGACGTTCCGCAGGAAGCTATAGCTGCCGCCGTAGATCGCGCTCGGCGCGACGACATGGGCTCCCGCCCTGGTCAAGGCCCAGAAGATAGCGGAGATCGCAGCCATGCCCGAGGCGAACGCCTGCGAGGCCGCCTGATAGCTCAGGTTGACGCCCTCCAGCGCGGCGACCGCCGAGCAGAACGCCTCCACGGTCGGATTGTCGATCCTGCTGTAGCTGAAGCCGGGCGCCGCGTCAGCCAGGACCGACGCATACTCGGCGGCGGTACCGAAAGTGAAGGCCGCGGTGCGGTAGATCGGCGTGGCCAGTGGCTGCTGCACGGGGGGCGCGGGAACGGGCAGATGCACGGAGCGGGTGTTCTCGCCATAGCGGCGTTGCTGATCGGCCGCTCGCGGCAGTTCGGCCACTACCTGCGGGTCGGTGCGGGGTAGCGGGTCCGTGCGGCGAAGCGGGTCGGACCGCTCTCCCGGATTACCCGGCCCGAGGGCGAGCCCGAGCGGGTCAGTGCGGCGTAGCGGGTCTGACTGACCTGGCGAGTCAGCGTGGCCCAGAGGGTCCGTCAGGCCGAGCGGGTCCGTGTGGCGCAGCGGCTCAGACTGGCGCCGCGCCAGGCCGTGCGGGTCGGCGGCCTGGTCGACGGGCTGCGGAGCCTCGATGGCCAGACGAGGTGTTTCGATGGCCCGAGGCGAGCCCGCGAGCCGCCCGGGAGCAACGGATCCGGCGGGTCTCGACAGGCCCCACGGGTCGCTGCCGCCGTCGGCGAGCATCCCAGGACCCGTCATCCGGGGGTCGGCCGTCATCCGGGGGTCGGCCGTCATCCGGGGGTCCGCGCCAGGCCAGGGACCGCCCAGCCGGGGGTCGCCTCCGAGCCGTGGGTCAGCGCCGAGCCGGGGGTCTGCTGCGAGCCGTGGGTCTGGCGCGAGCCGTGGGTCGGCGTATCGCGGGTCGGCCCGGACCGAATCTGGCCCGAGCCGGGCGTCAGGGCCGAGCCGTGGGTCTGGCCCGCGCCGCGGGTCTGGCCCACGCCGTGGGTCTGGCCCGCGCCGCGGGTCTGGCCCACGCCGCGGGTCCGTGCCGAACCAGGGATCGGTGCCCAGCCGGGGATCCGCAAACGGACGGGGCTCGTAACTGGCGGCCGGACCTATGGCCCGCCGAGGATCGCCGCCCAGCTGTGGCTCGCCGCGCCCGGTATCGTCTGGCCGCTGATCGTCGTACTGAGGTTCGCCGCCGCGCCCGGCGCTGTACCGCGGACCGCCGTTCAGCCATTCGCCGCGCAGCGGCTCGGCGTGTTGCGGTTCCGCGCGGCGTGGATCGGCGCGGCGTGGATCGGGACGGCCCGGGTCGGGACGGTCCGGGTCGGCGAGTCGCGGATCGGCGACCCGGCGGCTCTCGGTCGGACCAGCGCCGCGCGGATAACCCCCAGCGGACCGCTGACCCCGCTGACCCGGCTGGCCCCGCCGGCCCGGCTGGCCCCGCCGGCCCGGCTGGCCCGGATCATCAAGGTCGCGCGGATCCCGCGGCGGCCTTGGCCACTTGTCAGACGCCATAGCGCTCTGGTTTCGCCGTTCGGCTGGCGAGCATCAGGGCGGCCTGGCCGATGTCCAGGCCCTCGTAAACCACCGCGGCGACTACCTGCGTGATGGGCATCTCCACGGAGTGCTTCCTGGCCAGCTCCAGGACGGATTTCGACGTCGTGACGCCTTCAGCCACCTGATTCGTGTTGGCCATGACGTCGTCGAGCGGCATGCCGCGTCCGAGTTTCTCGCCGAAGGTCCTGTTACGAGACAGAGGAGATGAGCAGGTAGCGACCAGATCGCCCATTCCGGCAAGCCCGGCGAAGGTGTGCTGGTCGGCTCCGAGCGTCACGCCGAGCCGGGCGATCTCGGCCAGGCCGCGGGTGATCAGCATGGCCCTCGTGTTGTCGCCCAGGCCCATTCCAACCGCGATACCGACGGCGAGGGCGATCGGGTTCTTCACGGCGCCGGCGAGTTCGCAGCCGATCACGTCCGGGTTGGTGTACGGGCGGAAGTAGCTGGTGTGACATGCCTTCTGCAGGTTCTCGGCGGTCTGCTGATCGGTGCAGGCCACCACCGTCGCCGCGTACTGGCGCTCGGCGATCTCGTGCGCCAGGTTCGGACCGGTCACCACCGCGATCTGCTCGGACGGCCAGCCAGCGACCTCGGCGATGACCTCGGTCATCCGCTTGCCGGTATGGAGTTCGATGCCCTTCATCAAGCTGACCAGGATCGCGCCCTGCGGGATCCTGCCGACCCAGCCGGCCAGGTTCTGCCTCAGCGTCTGGGCGGGAACGGCGAGCACGACGACCTCTGCCCCGGCCAGTGCCTCCGCCGGGTCGGCGGTCGCCCGGAGAGCAGCTGGCAGGTCGACGTCGGGGAGGTAGTCCTGATTGCGGTTGGTCGTATTGATGGTCTTAGCGACGTCGGGGCGGCGGCACCACAGCACTGTCTCGGTCCCGGCGTCGCACAGTACCTGGGCGAATGTTGTTCCCCAGGAACCGCCGCCCATCACGGCCGCGGTCACGGGCCGGGGACCTCGCTGGCCGCGTTCCCCGCCGCGGCATCCGGAACCGCAGTATCCGGACTGGCCGCGTTATCCGGACTGGCCGCGTTATCCGGACTGGCCGCGTCATCCGGAGCAGAGACCGTATCAGGACTGGGATCGGCAGCAGGGCCGGCGTCCCCCGCGCTCTGCTCGGCGAGCTGGCGCAGTTCGGCACGCTGTCGCCGCCGGGCGACCGCCGGATGGTACGGCTGGGCGGGCGGGTCCTCGCCGCGCAGCTTGCCGACGAGAGCCGACACCTCTGTCATGATCTTGTCGGTGGCAGCACGCAGCGTCGGGGTGTCGAGCGGCAGTCCGGCAAACTCCGACAAGTCGACCGGGGGACCAGCGATGACGTGCACGGTCCGGCGGGGGATCACATGCGGCGTGAAGCTCCCGTAGGCGAGGACATCCTGCGCTCCCCAGTGGGCGACCGGGACCACCGGCGCACCGGTGGCAAGCGCCAGCCTGGCGACGCCGGTCTTGGAGTGCATCGGCCAGAGCGCTGGGTCCCGGGTCACCGTCCCTTCCGGGTAGAAGACAACGCACGCGCCGTCCTTGACGCCCTGCTCGGCATCGCGCAGCACGAGGCCGACGTCGGCCTGCCCGCGGTAGACGGGAAGCTGCCCGAGCTTGACGATGATCCGCCCGAGGACCGGGATCTTGAAGATCGAGGATTTAGCGAGGAAGGTCGGGTAGCGCCCGGCCTGATCGCAGAAGAGCGCGAGCGCGAGCACGTCGGCGTAGGAGAGATGATTCGCGGCTACGATCATGCCCCCGGTCGGGCTGAAATGCTCCTGGCCCTGCCAGTCATGTTTCATCAGCGCGCGGATGGTCGGCCGCAGAATGATCTTCGATACTCCGCGCCATGCGTTGGAGTAGCTGCCGTCTGCGCGCTTGCTCATATTCACACTCTCCCGCACCTCATGGTGCAAGTCTTCCTGTTCGCCTGACTCAGTGTCGAGGCAAGATCGGATACTATGGGAACCAATACCCCGCTGACCTGGTCAGTGGTAATCCCCGTCAAAGTACTTGCCCTGGCCAAGTCCCGGCTGGCCGACCTGGCCGACACCGACCGCGAAGCCGTGGCGCTCGCCATGGCGGCCGATACGGTGGCGGCGGCCGTCGCCTGCCCGGCTGTCGGGCACGTGATCGTGGTCAGCGACGACGCGGCCGTGCGGGCCGAGGTCGAGGGCCTCGGCGCCGACGTCATCGCCGACCGGCCAGGGGCAGGCCTGAACCAGGCGCTGGCCGCCGGGGCGGAACACGCGGCCGCGCGCTGGTCGGACCGCGGTCTGGCCGCGCTCACCGCCGACCTGCCCGCGCTGTCCGCCAGCGAGCTGACTGCCGCGCTGGCAGCGGCTTCGGCGGTCGCGCAGGCCTTCGTGGCTGATGCCGCCGGCTCAGGGACCACGCTGTACACGGCAATGCCAGGGGTGGCCTTCAGCCCGCGGTTCGGCCCGCAGTCGCGCATGCGGCATCGCGAGGCAGGGGCCGTCGAACTCGACCTGCCCGACATTCCCGGGCTCAGGCGCGACGTCGACACGCTCGCCGACCTGCGTAAGGCGGCGCGGATCGGGCTCGGCAGGAAGACGCTGTCCGTGCGCGAATTGATCAGGTCGGGGTCCGCTTAGATGAAGCGTCCGCTTAGATGCGGCGGCCGCTCAGCTGCAGGGTCAGCTGCAGGGTCCGCTTAGATATGGACGATCGGGCAGGTCAGCGTCCTGGTGATGCCGGGTACTCCCTGGATCTGCGCAACTACGAGGCGGCCGAGGTCATCGACATTGTCCGCTTCCGCGCGGACGATAACGTCGTAGGGACCAGTCACATCGTCAGCCTGGGTCACGCCGGTGATCTGCCCGATAGACGTTGCCACGTCGGCAGCCTTCCCGACCTCAGTCTGGACGAGGATATAAGCCTGGACCATGTCGCCGCCTCCGGTCGTCAGTGTGATCGCAACGCTACCGTAGGCAGCAGTCGCGGGCGCAGCAGGATGGTCGGCTCTGCAACGGTGCGGGGAGGCACACATCACCATCGCGGAATTCGGCGAATTCGCCTTGATCGCAGCCATCGGGGAGCGATTTCCCGGCAGCCCCGCACTGATCGTCGGGATCGGTGATGACGCAGCGGTGCTCCGTGCCGCCGACGGCCGGGTAGTCGCCACGACGGACATGCTGATCGAGGGCAGGCACTTCCGTCGCGAATGGTCGGCGGCCCGCGATATCGGCGGCAAGGCCGCAGCCAGGAATCTCGCCGATATCGCTGCCATGGGGGCCAGGCCGACCGCTCTGCTGGTCAGCTTCGCCGGCCCTGGCGACCTGGAGGTGGCCTGGGTTCTGGAGCTAGCGGAGGGTATCGCGGAGGAGGCCGCGGCTGCCGGGGCGTGCGTGGCGGGCGGAGACACCAGCAGTGCTGACGTGGTCATGCTGGCCATCACCGCCCTGGGAGACCTCGGCGGCCGGGAGCCGGTGACCCGCCGCGCCGCCAGGCCGGGCGACGTGGTAGCGATCGCCGGGACGCTCGGCAGCGCTGCGGCCGGGCTGGCGCTGCTGAGTGCCGGGCTGACCTCGCCCGGCGCTGGCCTGGAGTACCTGACCAGAGCGCACCGGCGGCCCGAACCTCCCTACGACGCCGGACCGCAGGCAGCCGCGCTCGGGGCGACGTCGATGATCGACATCAGCGACGGTCTGATCGCCGACGTCGGCCACATCGCCGCCGGCAGCGGGGTCCGGCTCGAGGTGGAGTCGGCCCTGATCACGGCCGAGCCTGTCGTCCGCCCGGGTTCGCTCGCGCAGGCGGCCGCGCTGCTCCCAGGCACCGACTGGCTGCGGTGGGTGCTCGCGGGCGGCGACGATCACGCGCTGGTTGCGACGTTCCCGCCAGGTACTGTCCTGCCTGAGCGCTGGGCGGTCATCGGGCAGGTGACGCGCGGGGACGGGGTTCTGGTGGACGGCAGGCGCTGGAACGAGGCGGGTGGCTGGGAGCATTTCCGCTCTCGGTTACGCGCCGTGTCCGATCAAATTCTTAATGTCACTCGCCCTGCTGGCCAATTGCTTGATATAACCACACTGATGCCCCGTCACCGGCTGGAGGGCCGTCCTCGACACAGGGCGAAGCGTCAGGGATTCTGGCCTGAACGTAGCGTCCGGCTGGATGCTACCCAGGTTCAGGCCGATCAGGGTCGCGCGATGACCTCGGCCACGACATTCGCGATGCCTGCCGCGCGGCGGACGAGGAGAAGCCCGCGCCCGGAGTACGGGCGCATCGTGCGCGGTGCCATGCTGACGCCGTGGTTCGCCGTCAGCGTAGGAATCGTGATCGCGACATCGCTCACGTTCGCGACCCCGCACCCGGCGCTTACCTTCCCGCCGAGTCAGAGCGGCCGTTGCGTCGACGCGGGCTGCGCGTCGGCCTCCCCGCCGCCCTCGGCCCCGCGCCCCGCGATCAAGCATGAGGTCAGGCTGCCAGCGACGCAGCAGCGAGCCGCCAATGTCAGCGTCCGGTCGGCGGGCGTCAAGCTCGAGTACGAACTCCTGCCGAGGCAGGATGGCCGTTTCATGGCCGTGATCATCATCGTCGGCCGCAAGGCGCTCGGTAAGTGGAGCCTGAAATTCGCCCTCCCGGGAGCCCAGATCGAGTCCATCATGTGGGCCAGGTGGCAACCAGAAGGGTCACATGGCGTCCTCGTCAGCGGCTCCCCACTGCCCTGGCCGAGGTCGGGAGCGAACGAGGCGAGGATCGTGGTCTTCGGCGCGGGATCACCTGGGTGGCCGACGGGCTGTGCCTTTGACGGCGGAAGCTGCAGGTTCCTCGCGCTCAGCGGCGGTAACCAGCATGATCCGTCTGGCTGGCCGCACCGGCGCGCGAGGTGGCCAGTCGGCGACCGGCCCGGGTCAGGAACTAGGCACCGGCTGCCAGGAACTAGGCACCGGCTGCCAGGAAGCTAGGCGCCGACGCCGGGCGAGCCGGGCGATGGGACGCCCGGGCGGGTACCGGCCTGTGCTGATCTCGGCCTACCCTGGCTGGCATGAACGATACTCCGCCGCGGGTGCTCGCCATCGCAGGATCAGACTCCGGTGGCGGGGCAGGAATCCAGGCCGACCTGAAGACGATGCTCGCCCTGGGCGTGCACGGCATGACGGTGGTGTGCGCCGTCACCGCGCAGAACTCGGTCGGCGTCCAGGGTTACTGGGAGCTTCCGCCGGAAGCCGTTCGCGCGCAACTAGACTCCGTCCTCGGCGATATCGGCGCGCAGGCCATCAAGACGGGGATGCTCGCCTCGGCAGAGATCGTCCTGGCTGTCAGCGACCGGCTGTCCGCCGTCGACGCGCCGGTGGTCATCGATCCGGTCGCTGTCTCCAAGCACGGTGACAGCCTGCTGTCGCCCGGTGCGCTGGACGCGCTCAAGACTGACCTCCTGCCGCTGGCAACGGTCGTGACACCCAACCTGCTCGAAGCCGAACTGCTGACCGGCATGACGATCACGGACGAGAAGGCCATGCTCGCGGCCGCACGGCAGATCGCCTCGCGCGGTCCCCGCTGGGTCCTCGTCAAGGGCGGTCACCTGCCAGGTAACCCGGTGGACCTGCTCTTCGGCGACGGCCAGGTGATCCGCCTTCCCGGCCACAGGATCGACAGCCGCCACACGCACGGAACCGGCTGCACGCTGGCGTCGGCGATCGCCTCGCATCTCGCGATGGGCGCGGACGTGCCGACGGCGGTCGAGTCGGCCAAGGAATACGTCACGGGCGCGATCGACGGTGGTTTCCCGCTTGGCGCCGGCATCGGGCCGGTCGACCACGGCTGGCGGATCCGCCAGCCGGTCAGCTAGCAAGGCCGACCATGGCGGGGATTTTGATCCGGCGGCCGACCGACCGACGTCAGCCAGGCCGCAGCGCTAGCTAGTTAGCCGGCAACGTCAGGCGAACCGCGACGTCAGCGAGTGACCTTGCCTGCCTTGATGCAGGAGGTGCACACGTTCAGCCGACGGGGCGTCTTCCCGATCTTGACGCGGACGCGCTGAATGTTGGGGTTCCAGCGGCGCGGGGTGCGGCGGTGCGAGTACGACACGTTATTGCCGAAGCCCGGCCCCTTGCCGCACACGTCGCAGACGGAAGCCACGGGATCGCTCCATTGATTGGTAGTCAGATGGGTCATCGGGCCGGCCTAGGCCTGCCCGGCCGGACAAGAATATCCGACCGGCGGCCATGAGCGCGACTCGGTCGTCATCCGGGCCGTCCGCCGGCCCGCCCGGGACCCGGGAAGGAGCCGGGGGCAGGCCCGGGAAGCCGACCGGGATGAGGCCTCGGAGCCTACCCGGGTAGGGCCGGCGAGGCGGCTGGGTCACGCCCCGAAGCAGCCGCGGCACGCTCGCGAGGCGGCCGGCGTTTCTGCAGCGTGCAGACGGCCGACAGACCGGCGAAGTAGCCTGCAAGGCATGCCGGCAACTGACGCCCTGGACGGCGATGTCGTGCGGCTATGGTTCCGACTCGCGGCCGACGCGCTCGGCCGGACCCGGACAGCGATCGACATGCTCAATGTGTTTCCCGTGCCGGGCGCGGACACGGGGACGAACCTGCACCGGACGATCGCCTGCGCTGCTGACGCCATGGCCGACCTCCCGGCGCATGCCAGCCCGGCCGACATCTGGCAAGCCGGCACGACCGCCGCGCTGCGCGGAGCCTGCGGTAACTCCGGCATCATCGTCAGCCAGCTGCTGCGCGGACTCGCCGACATCTGCGGGCCTGCCTCGCCGTGCGATGGCCAGGTGGTCGCGACGGCGGCGGTGCACCGGCCGGTCGAAGGCACCGCCCTGCCCGCCGCACCCGCGACATCGGCTGGCGCGGCGGCTGCGTCGCCGTTCGGGTACGAGGTCACCTTCCTGCTCGAGGCGGCCGAGCAGGCGGTCGTGGCCCTGCGGGAACAGCTTGACCTGCTCGGTGACTCGCTGGTCGTCTCTGGCCGCGAACCGCTGCTGCACGGGCACGCGCACGTCGCCGACGCCGCCGCGGCGATCGAGGCCGGGCTCGCGGCTGGCCGGCCAAGCAAGGTCACGGTCACTTACCTCAACGGAGCGCAGGCGAGCACCCCGGCTGGCTGGCCGGCGCCGGCCAGCCGGATTGTCGCGGTCGCCGACGGCCCTGGCCTGCGCGAGCTCCTCCGCGGAGCCGGCGCGGAGGTGGTGGACTGTTCGGCGGGCGCCGACCCTGCCGCCGCGCGGGACGAGCTCGCCAGGTCGCACGGGCCCGCGGTCCTGGTCGCGCCGCCTGGCCGGCTGGCTCAGCGTTGGCCGCCCGGCTGGCCGGTCATCGAGGTCGGCAGCCTGGTTCAGTCGCTGGCGGCGCTGGCCGTCCACGCCCCCGGAGGCGACCAGCATGCCGATCTCGCTGCCATGCGGCTGGCCGCGGACGGGATGCGCTGGACCGCCATCACCGGGCCGGCCCCCGATGGCGCCGGTGACCCGGCCAGCGAGCCGCTTGTCGGCCGGATCGCCGGCCGGATCGTCGCAAGCGGCCCCGAGCTGCCCGCGGTGGCGGCCGCCGTGATCGACCGGCTGCTCGGCCCCGAAAAGGAACTGCTCACCCTGGTCACCGGCCAGGGAACGGGCCCAGGTGCGGGCCGGCTGGCGGCCGATCACATCGCAGCCGTCGCTCCGGCGGTCGAGGTTGTCTGCTATGACGGCGGTATGGCCAGTGCCGTGCTGCTCATCGGGGCGGAGTAAGCCATGCCCAAACTCACTGATCCGCTGCGCGGCGTCGTCGGCGAGAAGGCCGCGAAACGGCTCGCCACGCTCGGCCCCGGCCTGCGGACCGTCGGTGACCTGCTGAGCTACTACCCGCGCCGGTACGAGACCAGGGGCGAGCTGACCGACCTCGCCGGGCTCCGCGACGGCGAGCACGTCACCGTGCAGGCGATGATCGCGTCGGTGTCCACCAGGCCGATGCGGAACAGGCGGGGGTCCATTTTCGAGGCGGTCGTCACCGACGGGCGCGGCCAGCTGACGCTGACGTTCTTCGGGAAGGGGCGGCAGGACTGGCGGGAACGCCAGCTCGCGCCCGGCCTGCACGGCCTGTTCTCGGGGCAGGTATCGAGCTTCCGCGGCAAGCGCCAGCTGTCGCATCCGGAGTATGAGCTGATCGGAGCCGGGCCCGAGGGCTCGGCCCGTGCGGTCGAGTTCGCCTCCGAGCTCATCCCGATCTACCCGGCAAGCAAGGACATCGCGTCCTGGCAGATCGCGGACTCGGTGCGGCTCGCGCTGGCCGCCGTCGAGCTCGACGATGATCCGCTGCCCGCGCAGGTCAGGGAGCGCTTCGGCCTCTACGGCTACGCCCGCGCGCTGAACTCCATCCACCGGCCCGTTGACGATCAGGACAAGAACCGCGCGGTCAGGCGGCTGAAATGGGACGAGGCGCTCATGCTGCAGGTGGTGCTCGCCCAGCGCCGGCGCCTCTCCACCGAGTACGTCTCGCTGCCGAGGCCCAGGATCGACGGTGGCCTGCTCGCCGAGTTCGACCATGGCCTGCCGTTCGCCCTCACGTCCGGTCAGCAGCAGGCCGGGGAGACGATCTCAGCCGATCTCGCGCAGGAGCATCCGATGCACCGGCTGCTCCAGGGCGAGGTCGGGTCGGGCAAGACGATAGTCGCGCTCCGGGCGATGCTCCAGGTCGCGGACGCGGCCGGCCAGGCGGCGCTGCTCGCGCCCACCGAGGTGCTCGCGCAGCAGCATCACCGGTCGATCAGCCAGCTGCTCGGCCCGCTGGCGATGGCCGGTCAGCTGGGCGGCGCCGAGCATGCCACCAGGGTCGCGCTGCTGACCGGGTCGCAGGGTACCGCGGCGCGCCGCCGGTCGCTGCTGGCGGCGGCCTCCGGCGAGGCTGGGATCGTCATCGGCACCCACGCCCTGCTCGAAGAGCACGTGCAGTTCGCCGACCTCGGGCTGATCGTGATCGACGAGCAGCACAGATTCGGCGTGGAGCAGCGGGAGGCGCTGCGCGGCAAGGCCGTCGACGGCAGGCCGCACGTTCTGGTGATGACCGCGACGCCGATTCCGAGGACGGTTGCGATGACCGTGTTCGGTGACCTCGAGGTCACCGAACTCACCGAACTGCCCGCTGGGCGGTCGCCGATCGCCACCCACGTGGTGCCGGCCGCCGAGAAGCCGCACTACCTTGACCGCAGCTGGGAGCGGGTGAAGGAGGAGGTGGCCCATGGCCGGCAGGCTTACATCGTCTGCCCCCGGATCGGCGGAGAGACTGGTGACTCCTCCGCCGGAGCGGGGCCGGACAGGGCCGGACCGGCCGGGGCCGGGCAGGCCGGAGCCGGGCAGATCGAGTCCGGGCCGGGTGACCGCCGGGCCGGCCGGGCAGCGCCGGCCCAGGACGACGAGGGCGGCTTCGGGATCGCCGATGACGGCGGATTCGACGTCGCCGACGAGGAGGCCGAGCAACGCCGCCCGGCCCTGGCGGTCATGGACGTCGCGGCTCACCTCCAGCGGGGCCCCCTCGCCGACCTCAGGCTGGCCGTGCTGCACGGACGCCTGGCGCCTGACGAGAAGGACAAGATCATGCTGGCGTTCGCCGACGGTCAGATCGACGTCCTGGTGACGACGACGGTCGTGGAGGTCGGCGTCGACGTGCCCAACGCCACGACGATGGTGATCATGGACGCGGACCGGTTCGGTGTCTCGCAACTGCACCAGCTGCGCGGCCGGGTCGGCAGGGGCGGTGATCCCGGGCTGTGCCTGCTGGTCACCGAGGCCTCGGTGGGACCAGCACGGGACCGGCTCGACGCCGTGGCCGCGACCCAGGACGGCTTTGCCCTGTCCAGGCTCGATCTCGAGCAGCGCAGGGAGGGCGACGTCCTCGGTGCCGCCCAGGCCGGCCGCAGGTCGAGCCTGAAGCTGCTCACCTTGCTGAAGGACGAGGAACTGATCGGCCTCGCCAGGCAGGAGGCCGAGGAACTGGTCGGCGCCGACCCGGCTCTCGCCGGGCAGCCGGCCCTTGCCGCCGCGATCGCCGTGATGCTCGACGCGGAGCGCGCCGAGTTCCTCGAGAAAGCCTGACCGGGTGACCAGGATCATCGCCGGGGCCGCTGGCGGCCGCCGCCTGGCTGTGCCCGCTGGCCGGTCCACCAGGCCGACCAGCGACCGCGCCAGAGAGGGCCTGTTCGCGGCGGTGCTGGCGATGCTGGGCGGCCTGGACGGCGCGGCCGTGCTCGACTTGTACGCGGGCTCGGGGGCGGTGGGCCTCGAGGCGCTGTCCCGCGGCGCGGCCGATGTGCTGCTGATCGAGTCCGATCCGGGCGCGGCCCAGGTCATCAGGCGGAACATCGAGACCGTGGGTCTGCCCGGCGCACGGCTGGTGCAGGACCGGGTCGACCGAGCGCTGCGCCGCGGCCCGGGAGCGGCCGCGCCGCGCGATCTCGTCTTCGCCGACCCGCCCTACTCGGCGGCCGACGACGAGCTCGGCAAGGTGCTGGCTACGCTGGCCGGACAAGGCTGGCTGGCGCGGGATGCCCTGGTAATACTGGAGCGAGATGCCAGGTCAGGAGAGCCGCTCTGGCCAGCCGGATATGCGAAGGACCGGTCCAGGCGCTACGGCGAGACGGTGCTCTGGTACGGTCGCGCGTCAGGAGCTTCGCCCGTTTCTTCGGAACCGGCCGCACCGACGGGAGCGTGAGTCTGCGTGATTCGCGTGGTCTGCCCTGGGTCGTTCGATCCGGTTACCAATGGCCATCTGGACATCATCAGCCGCGCGGCGAAGCTCCACGACGAGGTGATCGTCGCCGTGCTGCGCAATCCGTCCAAGTCGTCCCTGTTCACCGCCGACGAGCGGGTCGAGCTGCTGCGCGAGGTCAGCAAGGAGCTCGGAAACGTCACGGTCGCTAAGTTCAACGGCCTGATCGTGGACTTCTGCCGCGCCAACGACGTGTCCGCGATCGTGAAGGGCCTGCGGGCGGTCACCGACTTCGACTACGAGATGCAGATGGCCCAGATGAACTACAACCAGGCTGGCATCGAGACCCTGTTCATGACCACGAACCCGCTCTACGCCTTCCTGTCCTCCAGCCTGGTCAAGGAGTTCGCCAGTTACGGCGGGGACGTGGCCAGCCTGGTGCCTGAGCCAGTGCTGCGGCGGCTGACCGAGCGGCTCGACCGCGGGTGACGCCAGTCCAGTTCATGATCACGGATTACTCTCAGTCGTAGCGGCTGAGAAACATCGGTGATCATGAACGGACCGCAAGTTGGGGATTCCGCTGGCCGACAGGTAAGCTGACCGCCCAGTACCAACTCACCCTCTGCGCCAGCCATGCCAAACGCGAAACTTAAGAGATCTCAGCGGTTGGATCCGCGCGGACCGCTTGTCTATGACATCCGGACGCTCGGGTCGGCGTCAGCGCGCTCGGAAACGCGTACGGTGCCGGCGCCCGCGGCGCTTGGCTCAGGACTGGTGCGCGTGCCCGAGGGCAGCGATCTCGAACTCGAGGTCCAGCTTGAGGACGTCACCGGCGGCGTGCTCGTCACGGCGAGCGTGACGGCCGCGCTCGCCAGTGAATGCGCACGGTGTCTCGATGAGTTCACGTCGAGCACGCAGGTCAGTTTCCAGGAGTTGTTCGCCGTCGAGGCCGGCGGCTCAGGCGACGACGGGTATCTTCTGGACGGGGACCTGCTGGACCTTGAGCCGGCTCTGAGGGACGCGCTGGTACTGGAGCTGCCGCTGTCACCGCTCTGCAGTCCTGACTGTGCGGGGCTCTGCAGCAAGTGCGGCATCCGGCTCGCAGACGCGGAGCCCGATCACCGCCATCCCGATGACGGCGGCGTCTGGGCGGTGCTGAAGGACTTGTTCCCGGCCGACGAAGCCGGCGGGGCCGACCAAGCCGGGGAGGCTGAGGGCAGGGCTGAGACTGAGGCGGAGCGCCGGCGTGCGCCGGCCACTGAGAACGGACCGGCCAGTAATGGCCGGCAGCAGAACACATCGTCGACAGGGACATCCCGTCCCGCCGGTTCGAAGGAGCGCTGAGGTGGCAGTACCCAAACGGAAGATGTCGCGTAGCAACACCAGGTCACGCCGCGCCCGGTGGAAGGCGACGGCACCCAGCCTCGTGCGCTGCCCGCAGTGCCATGACCCGAAGCTGCCGCACACGGCGTGCCCCACCTGCGGAACGTACAACCGGCGCCAGGTCATCACTCCTTCCTGAGGCTGCTTGCTGGCGGGATACCCGTAGTCACGGGAGGGAGGGGAAGCGGTGAGCGTGGCGGCGGCAGACGGGCGGGCGGCTGATGCCGACATCGCCGTCCTCCTGAGCAAGCTTCAGGTCCAGGTCAGCGGGGAGCTGCTGGACCGCGCGCTGATGCACCGGTCCTTCGCCTACGAGAACGGCGGGCTGCCGACCAACGAGCGGCTCGAGTTCCTCGGCGACTCGGTCCTCGGCCTGATCGTCACCGACACGCTGTTCCGCAAGCACCCTGACCTGCCTGAGGGGAACCTCGCGAAACTGCGGGCCGCGGTGGTCAACAGCCGTGCCCTGGCAGGCGTGGCCCGCGGCCTGCGGCTGGGCTCGTATGTCAGGCTGGGCAAGGGCGAGGAGAGCACCGGCGGCCGGGACAAGTCCTCCATCCTGGCCGACACGCTGGAGGCCGTGATCGGCGCCGTCTACCTCGACGGCGGCATGGAAGCCGCCGACCCGCTCATTCACCGGCTCTTCGACCCGGTCATCGCCAGGTCCGCCCGCCTCGGCGCCGGCCTTGACTGGAAGACATCGCTGCAGGAGCTCATGGCGGCCGAGGACCTCGGCGGACCGGAGTACGTCGTCGACGAGAGCGGTCCTGACCACCAGAAGTCGTTCCGCGCCGGCGCGAAGGTCGGCGGTCAGGTCTGGGGCGAGGGCGAAGGGCGCACCAAGAAGGAAGCCGAGCAGCAGGCCGCCGAAGCGGCCTGGACAGCGATCAGCGCCAGGGTGAGCTCGGCGGCCGGCGACATCGACGCGGCGGAGCTTGGTTACGGCGACACCGCAGCCGGCCTGGCCGCAGATCCACAGGCATCCGACAGCAAGCAGCGCCGGGCCTAGCGGGAAATGCCGGACGGTCACCGTTGCCCGAGCTGCCAGAGGTGGAGACCGTCAGGGACGGGCTGCAGCGGCATGTCAGCGGACGCACCTTCGCCACCGTGCAGGTGCTGCACCCGCGTGCGGCCCGGCGGCACCTGGCCGGTCCTGACGACTTCGCCGCCGCGCTGACCGGCGGCACCGTCGGTGCTGTCCGCCGTCGTGGCAAGTACCTGTGGCTGCCCGTCGATGCCGATGCCCTGATCGCCCACCTCGGCATGAGCGGCCAGCTCGTGATCGGCGAAGCGGACCGGGCGCTCACGCCGCATGTCCGGGCCAGGTTCTCGTTCACCGACGGCGGCCCCGATCTTCGCTTCGTCGACCAGCGCACGTTCGGGCACCTGTCGTTCTCTCCCGGCGGGGCCGAGCTCCCGTCGGCCATCGCGCACATCGCGCCCGACCCGCTTGAGCCTGCCTTCGACGACGACCGGTTCGCAGCCCGGCTCATGACGAGACGGACCGGCATCAAGCGCGCGCTGCTCGATCAGTCACTCATCAGCGGGGTCGGCAACATCTACGCCGACGAGTCGCTCTGGCGGGCGGGCCTGCACTGGGCCAGGGGTACGGACGCGCTCCGCCGCGGCGACGTGTTCCGCCTGCTCGGTG
Organism: Streptosporangiaceae bacterium; assembly: GCA_035532775.1. Taxonomy (GTDB): domain Bacteria; phylum Actinomycetota; class Actinomycetes; order Streptosporangiales; family Streptosporangiaceae; genus Chersky-822. Next base: position 3,773 of record DATKQH010000362.1, on the reverse strand, counting down.
CCGTCCGCGAGGTATTCGCCGAGGCGATCAGAGCGGGCGGCACGTCCTTCGACAGCCTGTACGTGCGCGTCAACGGGGAGAGCGGGTACTTCGACCGGTCGCTGGCCGTCTACGGCAGGGCTGGGCAGCCCTGCCCGCGCTGCGGCGCGGCCGTCCGGCGGGACAAGTTCATGAACCGGTCGTCCTTCAGCTGCCCGAAATGCCAGCCCCGGCCCAGGCGGGGGCGCTGGTGACCGGATCCGGTGACACCGATGCCGATGGCGGTACCGAGCGCTCCGGCCAGGTCGCCGACCCGCTGAGCAGGCAGGCCAGGCTGACCGCCTGGGTGCGGGGAAGGGTGCAGGGCGTCGGCTTCCGCTGGTGGGTCCGCAGCATGGGGCTGGAACTCGGTCTGCTCGGAGTCGCGGAGAACCTTATCGACGGCCGGGTGAAGGTCGTGGTCGAGGGCAACAGGGACAGCTGCATGGTGCTGCTCGAGCGGCTTGAGGCGCCGGGCGCACCCGGGCACGTCGTCCAGGTCACGCATCGCTGGGACGAGGCGCGCGGCGGCCTCGCCGGATTTGTCGAGCGGTAACCGATCTGGGCCTGTGGCCTGGGACAATGCCGGTGACCTGGGTAGACGCCAACTTGACCGGATGGGGTAGTGGGTGGGACCATGGAGGCGTTACCTGCGCGCAACTGGCGCGTTTGTTGCGTTTCTGCGTGCGCGACCACTCTGGTCACTCAGTGTGGAGGACCTCAAGCAATGGCGAAGGCTCTGCTTGGCCATGTTGGCGGGCCGGATCCCCGCATGGTTTCTGAGATGCGCCGACTGCAGCGACGAGTACGTGACCTGGAAGCTGAGCTAGCCCGGCTTCAAGAGGTCAACGACGTACTCGCTGCCGGAGTCGGTCATGAGTTGCTGCTCGACGACCGCGAACCCGCGCTCACCTGAGCAAGCTGCTCGCGCCTGATCAACCCCGGGCACGGCCCGCGAATAAACCGCGACGCCGTCAGTGCTGCACCGGTGTCCGGCTGCTGGCATCTCACCGTGCCCGCGTTCGGCGCGCTTGCGTTTAGCGGTCGACACGCGGGCAATTTGGCGACCGTTCAGCCGCGACATACCGGTCGTTAAAGGCTGGCGCGGTCAGCCGAACAGCCAGCGGCCGGCGTGTCGCACGGTAGTGTTCGGTGGAACCCGGCAGAGACTGACGACAAGCACAGGCTGGTGAGGAGAACAGGCCGTGTACCTGAAGACCCTCACGCTGCGGGGATTCAAGTCCTTTGCCTCCGCGACGACGCTGCGCTTCGAGCCGGGGATCACCTGCGTGGTCGGCCCGAACGGGTCGGGCAAGTCCAACGTGGTCGACGCGTTCTCCTGGGTGATGGGCCAGCAGGGCGTCAAGCCGCTGCGCGGCGGCAAGATGGAAGACGTCGTCTTCGCCGGCACCTCGGGCCGGTCGGCCCTGGGCCGGGCCGAGGTCACCCTGACCATCGACAACACCGACGGCGCGCTGCCGATCGAGTACGCCGAGGTCACCATCAGCCGCCTGCTGTTCCGTACCGGCCAGAGTGAGTACGCCATCAACGGGAATCAGTGCCGGCTGCTCGACGTACAGGAGCTGCTCTCCGATACCGGCCTGGGCCGCGAGATGCACGTGATCGTGGGCCAGGGGCACCTCGACGACATTCTTAACGCCGGCCCCGAGGCGCGCAGGGCGCTGATCGAGGAGGCGGCCGGCGTACTCAAGCACCGCAGGCGCAAGGAGAAGGCGCTGCGCAAGCTCGAGGCGATGCAGGCCAACATGACCAGGCTGGTCGACCTCACCACCGAGCTTGGCCGGCAGCTGAAGCCGCTCGGCCGCCAGGCGCAGCTTGCCCGCAAGGCCGCCGTGATCCAGGCCGACCTCCGGGACGCGCGGCTCAGGCTGCTTGCTGACGACTACATCACGCTCTCCGCTGAGCTCGCGCGTGACGAGGCCGACGAGACGGCCGCCGCCGCGCTGCGGGCGGAGCTCGAGGCCGTGCTGATGACGGCGCGGCTGCAGGAATCCGACCTCGAGGCCGCCGCGCAGCAGCACGCGCCCCGGCTGGCGGTCGCGCAGGAGACCTACTTCGCGCTTGGCGGGCTGGCGGAGCGGCTGCGCGCGGTAGCTGACCTCGCCTCCGAGCGGCACAGGCATCTGTCGGCTCCGCCCGAGCCGGCCAGGCCTGGCCGCGACCCTGACGAGCTTGACCGGGAAGCGGCTGAGCTCCGCGAGCAGGAGCACGCGCTGAGCGACCGGCTCGGCTCCGCCCGCGAGCAGCTGGCACTGGCCGTGTCGGCACGGACGGCGGCGGAGGCCGCGCTCGCCGAGACCGAGCGCAAAATCGCCGCCGACGCCAGGGAGGCTGCCGAGCGCGCCGAGCGGCTGGCCAGGCTGCGTGGCCAGGCCGGAGCGGCCAGGAGCAGGCTTGCCGCGGCTCAGGACGAGGCTGGCAGGCTGGCCTCGGTTCTCGCCTCGGCCAGGGCTCGCGCCGAGCAGGCACAGCAGCAGTACGGCGAACTGCAAGATCACTTCGGCGGCCGGGACGAGGACCGGGCCGAGCTGGTGGCCGCCAGCGAGCACGCAGCCGCGGCGGTCAAGGCGGCGGCGTCCCAGCTGGCCATGCTCCGGAAGGCAGAGCACGAGATCAGCGACCGCCGGGCGGGGCTGCGGGCCAGGGCCGCCGCGCTGGAGGAGGCCGTGCGCCGGGGCGCCGACGCCTCCGCCGTGCTGCTGGCTGACGGCAGCGGGTTCCCCGGCGTGCTCGGCCCGGTCGCCGAGCTCCTGACCGTCGCCGACGGTGCGTCGGAGGCGATCGCGGCAGCGCTCGGCCGGTCGGCCGCCGCGATCGCGGTCCATGACATCGAGTCCGCTGCCGAGATCCTGCGCATGCTGCGCGACAGCCAGGCCGGCCGCGCCGACCTCCTGATCGCGGACAGCGATGCTGGTGACAACGGTGCGGGTGGGGCCGGGACGGACGGCGATCCTGGGCAGCCCGGCCCGCCACGCGCCGGGACCGGCCATGATCAGGACGGTCAGCGGCTGCGCTCCGTTATACCTGCAATTGACCTCGTGAAGGCGCCGGGCGAGCTGGCCGCGGCGGTCGAGCGGCTGCTGGCCGGGGTTCTTGTCGTGCCCGACCTCGCGACCGGACTTGATCTCGTCCGGGCCGATCCGTCGGTGGCCGTCGTGACGACCGACGGTGACCTGCTCGGAGCGCACTGGGCGCGGGGTGGCTCCGCCGACGGCCAGAGCCTGCTCGGCCTGCGGGCCGCCGCCCAGCAGGCGGCCGGGCAGCTCGCCGCGGCCGAGCTGGCCGCGCAGCGGGCGGAACGCGAGCTCGCCGACGCGGCCGAGGAAGAGGAACACGCCAGGCAGGTGCTGGCGCAGACGCAGGCCGGGATGCAGGAGGTCGACGCCGCCGCGGCGGAGATCTCGGGCAGGCTCGGAGCCCTCGCCGGGGCGGCCAGGGCAGCGCAGGACGAGGCGGGCCGCCTGATGGCCGCGATCGCCGCGGCGGACCGTTCGGCCGAGAAGAGCAGGAACCAGCTCGCCGAGATCGAGGCGCGGATCGCCGCCGAGTCCGGTCATGAGGGGCAGGGCGCCGACGGCACCGGTGAGCTGAACGACGGCGGGTCCGATCAGGCCGGCCGGTCCCGGGACGCTGGCGGGGCGGACGAGCCTGACGCGCTTGACCTCCTCGGCGGTCACGGCGGGGCTGGCCGGGCCGGCCGGGCTGGCGGGGCTGGCCGGGCTGGCGGGGCTGGC
>DATKQH010000361.1:0-19879 GCA_035532775.1 Streptosporangiaceae bacterium | reverse complement strand
TCCTGGAGCCCGACCACCAGCCCCGGTACCCGTTCTTCGTGCCGTTCGAGTACGACTTCTACCGCGCCCTCGGCACCGAGCACGGCTTCACCGACGCATTCCGCCACCAGCACCCCGACGCGGCGGAGTACAGCTGGGTCGGGCGCGCTGGCGACGGGTACCGCTACGACCACATCTTCTGCTCCGCCAGCCTCGCCCCGCTCATCACCAGCTGCCAGTACGTGCAGGAGCCCCGCGAGGACGGCCTGTCGGATCACTCGGCACTCACCGCGGGCTTCACGCTCAAGCCTCCGCCTAGCCTGCCAGTTTCCGACCCGGCCGCCTCCGCCATCCCTGCCACGCTGTTCTGAGCCAGCCGACGCGCAACGCGAACGTCTGCGTCAAGCCGCGTTGCTTATCCGGCGCTCATGCCAACACACGCATGGCGGACCAGCCAGTCGTAGTGTCAGCGATCATGAAATTGAGCAGTGAGGGGCTTGCTGTGATCACGTAACGTGACCGCCGACAAGCTGTATAAAGCGCTGCACCATACGTGCTAAAAATAGCCTGGCCGCCGTGATTGGGCGACATGCTGGCCGCCTCTTACCGTTGCCATCGGTGGGGCGCGGATGGTGTCAGGTATGTTCCATCCGGTACTAAGCCCAGCGCGCCTCACCGGCCCAGCACTCATGCCGCACAACCGCCAACGCGCGGCTGCTTGCGGTCTCGATCACCATCTGCCGCCTCAGCCTTGAACTGCGGACTGAACTCCCGGCGACCTTCCGTCATGAACAGATCCTCTCAGTTGAGATTCACTGTCCAAGATCCTTAGTACACCTCAGCGTTAATCGGTGGCAGACTTCCACGAACGCCAAGCGGTAGCGATGAGTGGCGCGAGCTGTACGCGGTCGTCTGGAAGCCGATCGATGATGCCGAACCAATCAGCGAGCGTGATGGTGGTGCTGTCAACGTCAGTACCCGCGGCGAGTTCTAGCAGGTCTTGCTGGCGACATGCGTCGCCCAGATCCTCCAGTTGTCGCACTAGTTGCGCCAGCTCGGTCAGCTGATCGTCAAGGACTCCCGTCTGCTCCAGCCAGCTGCGGGCCCACCCCGGCTCGTCCTGCCGCTTCTCAAGCTGCTCCAGAGCGCGAACGGCACCAGCGCTGCGCGCGAGATCCGCTAGCTCGTCAACCAGACCGGGCCAGCCGCCGGTGACCTGTAGCACCCGTCGCGCAAGCGCGACTGAACCAAGCTCTTGAAGGATGCGGTTATCGCGCCAGTGCAAAGGCAGGCTGCGCAAGGTAAGCCGTTCCAGCGGAACGATCCACTCGGCGGATTCATCCTGTGTTGGTAGTTCTCGCAGCCAGGTGGCATTGCCAGGGCCGGCGATCAAGACAACGGCGCGAGAATAGCTCAGGTCGCTCGGCAGCAGTTGCAGCGCTTCGTTTAGTGATGTCCCGCACGACTCGCGGCTTGTAGTCAACTGCCATAGCTGAGAGACGATCGTCAGCCGCGTCTCGCCGCTAACTCCGGTACGCAGCAAGTGCCGATACTCCTCCTTGCCCTTGACTACCCTCACGTCACGCAGCACCGGTTCATGCGTGGGGTCTGACAGCGCATCAGCAACCCGTTCCAGGCCCAGGGCCTGCGATCCGACGACGATCCGGAGGCGGTTGCCCTTGCGGCCAGCGAGGTCGGCGATCTGCGCGGTCGTGAGTGGCCCCGGGCTGCTGTGAATGCCGACGGTCGGCCGGTACTGCTGGCGGACGGCCTCTTCGGGAAGGCTCAGATTGCGGACCTCGCGCAGCGCTAGCTCAAGCTGTGTCCGTGGCCCTAGCGACTGCAGCACCGCATGGCTGCGCAGCGTCCGGCCGCCGCGACGCAGGTCGGCCTGGCTGAGTATGCCGAGCTGCTCCAACTCGTTGAGAAGCTCGCGGAAACTCGCCAGTGCGGTATCGGCAAATCCCTCAGGCCATGCCTGCCTGCATCCCTCAAGCAGCTCGGACTCGGTCAGAGGGGTGCGGGTGCCGTTACGGTGGGCATGCAACGCAAGCAGGTTCGCGATCACGGAGAACCGGGCGTCCAGCTCCAGAGTGATCTTAAAGGCGCGATGGATCTGCTCCCGCAGTTGTGGATCGTCGTAGACGGCGTCCACGGCCGCCCGACTGACCACCGTCGGCAAGGTTGCAGCACCCTTCCGGCGTGAGGCAAGGAGACGGTCGAGCAGGTTGTCGGCGAACATCTGCAGGAGGTACGGCTGCACGTTGCAGTGCATGAGTATCCGGTTGGCTTCGTCCGGGCGGACGTGGAAGCCCAGTGCTTCCAGTGGCACCGTCAGAAGCCGGTAGGCATGGCGCCGTTCCAAGGGTCCGATGGGGAGCGCCCCAGACGGGCTGAACGGGTTGTTGCCAACCCCGTGGTGGTGCACCACGCCGTGCAGGCCAGCGAACACTACCTTGGTCCGCGAATACTTGGTCACCAGCGCGAACAGGTGGCCGGTGACGCGGAACTCACGCCGCGAGTCGGCCGCGAAAAACGCATCGGCCTCATCGACCAGGATCAGTACTCGGCCGTCCGTATTGGCCGCGAGCCAGTCGTTCAAGATTCGTTCGCACCGGTTTTGCGGCTTCATCTGCAATTGATTGCGGGCTGGGCTGGTCACGCCCTGGCGCACGAGTTCGTCAGCGAGCTTCGACCAGATGATTTCGGGGGTGTCGAACTCCCGGCTGCGGTCCATCTCGAGCCAGACGACTTTCAGATTCTCGGCGTTTGCGCGCCGGCTGCGCCGCTGGATGACGCTCAGCAGAGCTGACTGTAAGTATTCGGTGATCCCGTCGGCCTGAGCGGTGCTCGTCCGGGCGCGACACGCGCCTAGGCCGGGAGCGGTGGTGCTGGACACAGGCGGGACTGTCGTGCAGCCCGGGCGTTGTGGCCGCGTCAGCTTGTTCTGCTCCGTCGCTTGCCGGCGACGCCGGTCAGGCGGCGTCTTGCCGCGCGCGGGCGGAGTACTGGGAGGGTGAGGCGCGCCGGCTGGCGGCGGAGAACGTGACGCTGGCCGGGACGGTGGCCGCGCAGCGGGAGCAGATCGCCGCGCTGAAGCAGCGACTGGTGACGCTGAACCGGATGCTGTTCGGCAAGTCGAGCGAGAAGGGCGATGCCGGTAACACGGGAACCGGCGGCGGGGCTGACAACACGGGCGGGACTGGCCGCCCGGCGGGCGGGCGGCGCCGGGGCCAGCGGCCGGGGTCAGCGGGGCATGGCCGGCGCCGGCATGAGCACCTGGAGGCCGAGGAGCAGCTCCACGATCTGCCGGAGGATCAGCGGCGCTGCCCGCGGTGTGGCCGGCCGTATGAGCTGCTGGGGGAGGATGTCGCCGAGGAGGTCTCCTGGCGGGTCCGGGTGTGGCGGGTGGTGCACCGGCGGCGCAAGTACGCACGGGCGTGCCGGTGCCCGGTGCCGGCGGTGGTGACCGCGCCGCCCCCGCCGAAGCTGACCGGCAGGGGCCTGTTCACCACCGAGTTCTGCGTTAACCTGCTGATCGCCAGGTACGCGCTGGGGCTGCCGTTTAACCGGGTGATCGCGATGCTGGAGATGCAGGGCCTGCAGGTGGCGCCGGGGACGCTGGCCGGGGTGGCGCGGCGGCTCGGCGTGCTGCTGGCGCCGCTGGCGGCCGCGATCGCGGCGCGGAACGCCGCTGCCGGGCACGCGCATGCCGACGAGACGTCGTGGCGGGTGTTCGGCCAGCCCGCCGACTGCGGGGGAAGCCGCTGGTGGCTCTGGGTTTTCACCGCGCCGGATTCGGTGGTGTACACGATCGCGCCGTCGAGGTCGCTGAAGGTGATCGAAGAGCATTACGGCGTGCAGGCCGGGAAGCTGCCCGAGTGCCGCGGCCCGCTGATCTTGTCCTCGGACTTCTACTCGGTGTACCAGTCGTTCTCGCAGCTGGACGGGGTCACGCCGCTGTGGTGCTGGGCGCATATCCGGCGGCGGTTCATCCGGGCCGGCGATGCCCACCGCAAGAACCTGGGGCCGTGGGCGGATGCCTGGGCTGCCCGGATCGGCACCTTGTACGTGGCGCACCGGCGGCTGGCCGCCGCCGCGGACGGCACCCCCGGGCATGCTGATGCGCTGCGGAAGTTCCACGCGGCGCTGGATGAGATCGACGCGCACCGCCGGATCCAGGGCGCCCGCCCGGACCTGCTGCACCCGGCCGCAGCCAGGGTGCTGGCCACCTTGGACCGCGAATGGGACGGGCTGGCCGCACACCGCGAGTTCCCTGATCTGCCGCTGGACAACAACACTGCCGAGCGGGCGATCCGCACCCCGGTCGTCGGCCGCAAGAACTACAACGGCTCCGGCTCGCGGTGGTCAGCCGACCTGGCCGGCCGCGCCTGGACGATCCCGGGCACCGCCACCATGGCCGGGCACAACCCCCGCACCTACCTGCACGCCTACCTGGGCGCCTGCGCCGCCAACGGCGGCCAGCCGCCCGCAGGCCAGGCGCTGGAGGCCCTGCTGCCCTGGAACATCACCATCCCCGGCCAGCCCCCCGGCAGCACGGGAAAGCCACCGTGACCAGGAACGTGACCGGCCACCACCCCGGAAGCGCCATCTACTGCGGCCGGGACTTCACCCCCGCCGAGCTCGACCTCATCCGCGGCCTCGCCGCGACGCTGCCCACCCGCCGGGCGATCGCCGACGCCGTCTGCGACGCCCTGCCCTGGCGCCGCGCCGACGGCGCGCGAAAAGACATGACCGCCCGCGTCGCCCTCGGCCGGATGCACGCCGACGGGCTGATCACCTTGCCGCCACCGCGCAACGGCAACGGCAACGGCCGCCACCCGCGGCACGCAGGCGCAAGCGGGCAGCTCACCTTGCCGCTGCCGTCCTGCCCCGCCGCCACGCTGGCCGATCTCGGCCCGGTCACCATCACCGTCGTCGGCGGCCGCGCCGCCTCCCGGCAGTGGAACCAGCTCATCCGCGACCACCACTACCTCGGCTACACCCCGCTCGCCGGAGCCCAGATCCGCTACCTCGCCAGCGCCCCTGCCGCCGGGCAGATCGCCGCCCTCGCCTTCGCCGCCAGCGCCTGGACATGCGCCCCCCGCGACACCTGGATCGGCTGGGACCCCGCCACCCGGGCGGCGAACCTGAACCTGATCTGCGGCAACGCCCGGTTCCTCATCCGCCCCGGCGTGGCAGTCCCCCACCTGGCCTCCTGGCTGCTCGGCGCCGTCACCCGCCGCCTGCCCGCCGACTGGCGCGCCCGCTACGGCTACGCCCCCGTCCTCGTCGAGACCTTCGTCGAGACACCAAGATTCACCGGCACCAGCTACCGTGCCGCCAACTGGACCCTCGTCGGCCAGACCCGGGGCAGGGGCAAGCTCGACCGCCGCCACCACCACGCCCTGCCCGTCAAAGACATTTACCTATACCCCCTGCACCGGCACTGGCGCCAGGTCCTCACCACCGCGCCGAACGAGCCCACGTCGTCCATCTGCGACATCAGCGGCGCCTCGCTCGCCTCGCCGGAGCCGAGCAGGTACACCGCGTGACTGCCGCCCGCCAGGTCGGCGGCCCGCTCGAAACTGGTGAGCACCAGCGCGCCGCCGCCGTCGGTGACCACGCAGCACATGTCCCTGGTGAACGGCCAGGCCACCGGCGGCCCGGCAAGCACCTGCTCCGCCGTCGCGGGCTTGCGGCGGAAGCCCAGTGACATCCACGGGATCACCGAATACTTACAGCTGACTTTCCCATCCCGCGGCCGCCGTAGACGATCGAGGGGCCTCGCGGGTCCAGGATGCGCCGCTCGTCGATGTCACGGCCATAGAACATCTCTATCGGTACGTTCGCGGTCTTGACCGATGAAAACGGAGCCGTCGCCGTGAACGGCAGTGTTACCCGCATTACGGCCGGGAACGGGTCGGTGCGAGACGCGGCCCACGCCAGCACTGCGTCATCGATGATGATCACCGGCCGGCGCGTGGCGTCCGTCCAGCTGGCCGCGAGTTCCTTGCGCTCGGTGACGCCGAGGGTGCCGAAGTAGCAGATGATGAGCGGCATCGTGCCACCGTCGATATCCCGTAGGTCGGTCAGCTCGTTAACGGCGGGCTTGGCGGAGCACAGCAACAGCCGGTAAGTGCCGTCAGCCTGGCTGCCGAAGGCTGGGACGAGCGCATTTCCAATGGGGCGGGCTCCCTTTAGCTCGAGGTGCCGGCGATCGCGGGCCCGTGCCCACGGGAAATCTAGGCGCACCAGGCTCGCGCTGGAGATGTTGAAGCCCAGGACGCGAAGTGCTGGCAGCAGCGCGGCCCGCAGCTCCTCGATGGGCGAGCGACTCCGGATCAGGGCGCCGATCTCGCTCCACCTTGCCAGTCCGTTCGCGCTGTCCTCTCGGCGCTCGGGCGACATCGCATAGCTCGCAGGACCATACTCGCCACCCTCGCGCACGACAGTAAGCAGCGCGCTGGTGATTCCGTCGCCCATCTGCTCGACCATCGCCGGGAAGAAAGCTCGCAACTCGGTCGACTTAATGTCCAAGGTTCCAGGCTCGGTAGTGTCGAGCAGCGACAGCTCGAAGTCCACCTGGTCGAACTCATTGCGCTCCAGGCAAGCGCACAGGCGGGCGTACTCGGCCGCCTCCAGGTCGAGTACCGCGTCAAGGCGTTCGCGGAATCCATCGACGATGCGTACGCGCAGATCCGCCATTCGGTTCTGCGCATCGTCTAGGGCGGTGCGCACGTTGGCCAGATCGACGCTGTCAGCTTCCAGCAGCAGATCCATCTGGCCGAGCTCGACGTCCAGGGTATCCAGCTCGTCGTCGTCTCTAGCAGGATTGTTACGAGCCGAGACCACAAGCATTCGCAGACGGTCAATGTCGGCGCGCATCTGGTCGGCGCGCTGTACTTGCAGTTCACGGACGTGCTGAGTGTCGGCCGATGTCATCTGACGGGCGATGCGCATTGCCGCGACAAAATCGTCGCGCTCAAGGCGGCGCTGCAGGGCTAGCGTGAAGTCGGGTTCGTTGGAGATGGCGATCAGGGAGTCCAGATCCTTACTGTGCTTGTCATCGCGGACTGTGCCCTGATCGACGTCGAAGCTGGTGTCCGGAAGTTTGAGCAGCTCTAGGTCCAGCACTGTCTCAGGGGTCGGTTCCGTGCCAGTCAGCGCTGCGCCGCCCACAGCGAGGCCGGACAACCGGTCCAGCATCTGCCCAGCGACGGTACACGCGGCCGTCAGCAGCGGCTCTCCCCGCGCGCTGTTGCTGTTGAGCGCGCCACGCAGGTCAACGGCATGTTCTGTTAGCAAGGAGCGCAGCGCCGCAAGCCGGTCACTCTGCCAGTCCTGACCGGTTCGCGGGCCCCCCAGCGATGCAGCAGCTTCCGCCCAGCGGGCGACGCTGCTCCGGTCCGCGTAGAGCACCTCGACGATCTCGTTCACGATAGCGTCGGGAAGGGCCTTGCCCCCGGCTGCGCGGTTACTGCGCTCGATCGCGCGAACCTGGTCAAGCATGTGCGGGCGCGTCAGGTCCGATACGACCTTAGTCACGTCGGCTGCCTGGCCTACGTTGTTGCGTGCCGCACGCCCGAGAACCTGCCCGAGCGAATGCTTGTCGCTGCGTAGCACGGTGATGATCTCGTTCGCCCGGTGCGCTCGCAGGCTGGGGGCGCTGGCCAGGCGTTCGTCGCACCGTTCGGCGGCATCCTCTGCGGCGTGAGTAAGGTGCGATGTATCGGTTGCCTCGTCTAGAGCAAATCGACTCAGCGCGCCACTGGCCGCCACCTCACCCGCTAGACGGGCCAGCTTTCCCCATGCCGGATCGAGGCAATCAGCCAGTTTGGCCAGCAACACGATCGCGTGAGGGCTGCCAGACAGCAGCGCGAACGTGGTGAGCGAACCGGCCGCGAGCAGGGCGCAGGTTATGTCCTCGGTCAGGCTCTCCTCGCTGATAACGGCCAGCCGATCGGCAATCTCCAGGCCGCAGGGGCCGTCGGCTCCGCGCAACTGCAGCGCGAGCGCGGCGAGCGCGACCGCGTCGCTCTGGTCAATCAGGTTCGCGTGGGCGAGCACGTGCTGTGCGAGCCCGAGCCTGCCGACCGTGATCAGCGCTGCGGCGACGTTGACCGAGTCGTCGGACTCGCAGGGAGCGACGACCTCGCCAGGAGCAGAGGCGGGGGGTGACGTTGGCTCCGCCGTCACGGCTGGCGCGTCTGGCGCGGAGACCTCGGGATGTCCTCCTGCCAGCGCGCTGATGGGCTCGCCGCTGTCGTCGATGTCCGGACCGGCTAGGCCCGGCGTCGCACCACCCACTGTCCCAGACGTTTCCCCATGCGAATCAGCTATCCCGCAGCCGGTTGTCAGGGGTTCCGCACCTGAGCACACAGCGTCAACAGTGTCGGCTTCCTGAGCACGGTCTGGAGCCGAAGAGAGGCCAGTGTCCGTGATGATGCCCGGCGGCTCCGCGCTGAGAGGAGCGGTGGCTGTGTGGCCAGACGCCAAGGATGCTGTCGGGATCTGGGCGGGGTCACCGACCTGGATACGGCCGCGTGCAGCAGCGGATACGGCTTTCCCGGCCTCCGCGGGCAACCGTTCCTTCAGGTACAGGCTCTGGGCGATCAGCTCGTCGTCGTCCGCATCGTCTGCCTGGGCGCGGATCGCGAGGCCTGCCAGCGACAGCAAGTCGGCGGCCAGCGTGGCGTCCTGGGCTTCCCAGCCGACAGCGAGCCGACTGGCGCTGCTGCGCACCCAGTCCAGGGAGGCGCGAATGCTTTCCGGGCCGCTGCAAGTCGCCAGCATCTGCAGTGTGTAGCGCGAATCCCGCTGATTCTGGTAGGCAGCCCAGGTCTGCTGCAGACTAGGCAGGGACGTCGTCTGGCTCGTTCCGGTCCGGACTGCGATCTCGTGGGAGGTCTGCAGCAGCAGGGCCCGCAAGTCCGCGAGCATGGCTAGGTCGCGCTCGTCGGGTGCATACGACTCAATAAGCGCCCTGCTCAGGCTAGGCAGCAGAACGCTGGCTGCCTCCGCGTACTGCTGACCGAGCAGGCCTAGCGCGTCGTCGATATCCAGTTCGTTACCCTCGCCTGCCGGGACAGACGGACGAGGGCTGGGCGTGACCGAGAAAGCAACCACCTGGGAGAAAGAGAGAGGAGGCGAGGAGGCGGCAGCAGGGAGGTCCATGTCGCCGGAGCCTGGTGTCCCCCCGATCCCCGGAAGGGAGGAGGAACTCGGGCGTTGGCCTGGGGGTGCCTGCTGAACCGGTACCCGCACGGCTGTGGCCACCGAGTTGTCCTGGAGGGCCGGCAGCATCGCACGCCGCCGCACCCAGTCCCGCAGCACCTCGTGCTGATTCGGCCTTGCCCGCCGCAGGAACTGCCTGGTGCTGATCTTGAGAGGTTCGACGGCGGCGGGCTTGACCAGGATCTTTACGGCCGGATCCTCGCCGCGCACCATGCCAGCAAGCGCCCACGGGGCGGACGGGTCGTTTAGCCGCTGAGCGCCCATCACGGCAAGCGCCCGCAACACCGGGGTGTCCAGCTCCTTGCGATACCAGCCGGGCGGAATTTCGCTGTCAAGGTCAGCCGCTTGCACCAGCAGCAGTTTGTAAACGCCGTCGGTGAGTAGTTGCAAAACGAGCTTGGCCGACATCTCCCCGCGAGATAGCCCGCGCATGAGCTTCGTGACGAGCACGCCGGGCACTCTCGGCCTACCCTTGTTGTTGTCTACGCCTAGCCGCGTGAGGGCTCCACCGATCTGGGGTGCGCACGATCGCAGGGCGGCCCGCAGTTCGGCTTCGTCAAGCGCATTGAGCGCCCCGACGAGATCCGGTGGCGGCAGCGAGTCTGCGTAGATGTCGAGTTCTTTGCGGATGCTGTCGGGGAGTATCCGGACGAAGTCGCCCACGAGACTGCCTGGGCTTACCGTCAGCTTGTTGCGAGTCATTAGACCGCCCACCTTGTCAGGCACCTGAATTTTACTGTGCGCGTTATCGTGTGCTATCACGCTGACATTTTCGATCCTGTATCCGTTGGCAGCTGCTACCCGCGGCGGTGCGGGCGCACCGTGGCCGACCGGACATAGGTGACTCTCGGATGCAGTGTGCTCGGGTCGATCCCTTGTGATTGGGCAAAGTCCAGGGCCTTCTGCCTGTTGCGTGCCGACGGCGTGCCGGAGCCCAGCATGCGGTTGTAGCCCCGCCTGGACGTGCCCGCGACGGCAGCACCGGTCACGGTCGGCAGAAGGCTTGGCCGTCCTGACGGCTTCGGCGCCAGAGTTAGCACGATCGCGAGCTCGGCGACGTCCAGATCGCAGCGCGCACCCGTAGCGACAGGAGCACGCCAGTCTCCTTCAAGGCCGCTCGTCCACTCCCACGTCGCCCATTGCGCGACGGCCGCTCCTGCCATGTTTGATCGGACCGTCAGCGCGTCGACGGCGACGGCGATCTGCTCGAGTGTGGTACCGGTTGGCAGATAGCGCACGAGTTCAGCCGCTCCCATCACCAGGCAGGCATGTGGGGACTCCGGAACTTGGCGCCCCGCCCACCGCAGCACGCGCAGCACCGCGGCCGGACCGGCAGGGTCATCGGTCTCGATGTCCAGGTCGGTCGGGTAGCCCCATGAGCGCAGCACAACCATCTCGTCGAAGTCGTAGTCCAGCGGGATCCCGTCGCACTCGAGCGGCTCGGCCAGCGGGGTGGAGCGGACCTCGATGAAGCAGCCGTCCACACTCCAGCTGGCGGTCAGGCGCAGGCCGGTGAACATCTGGCCTGGCCAGCTAATCCCTTCGAGCCTGCTGCCAACCAGAGCCACGCCCTGGCGTCGCAGCCCGAGAGCGATGTCGGTCCCCGGATGGCTCAGGGTCATCTGCAGTGGCCAGTCGCGCAGACCGAGTTCCTCCATCAGGTCACGCACCAAGTGAGTGACTGGCAGCGAGCCGCTCGTTCGCGCCCGGCCGGTGAGGACGAACGTCCATGTCTTCGTGGTGTCGTCGCTGCGAGTCGTTCGCGGAGGAGGATCTTCCAGTTCCTCGAATGGCTCACTGTTCCACGGGCCGTCGTGATTGTTCGGAGGATGCTGCGAGTCATCCGATCGTCTCGCCGCCGATTCGCCCTCAGGCTCGACCGGACGTGCGCGGTCTGGCGTGCGGTTCTCGGCCAGCCCCGGCTCACCGGGAGCGTCAGCATGGGCCAGGTGGTCGCTAAATCCGAGCCAGCCCAGTGCCAGCGGCAGGTCGACCTTGTCCTGGCCGCTTCCGGCTGGGCGGCCCGAGTCTGGGCCTGGTTGCGCCTGCAGAGCCTTGGCCTGCAGGTTGTGGCCTGCAATCGGCTCTGCCCGCCAGATGCCGCCCCCCTGCCAGGCATCGTCCAAGCGGACATGCATCTGCTGCCCTGCGACCAGGACGCCCCGGCCGGTCGACTCGAGGTATTCGGTCAGCCACGCCTGCGCGCTTGCAAGCGTCGTCGGGTATGCCGGCCCGGTGAACTGGTCCTCGGCCCGGCCGCCGCAGCGATCCCGAAGGAAGGGGCCGATCGCGACGTGCGCAGCGGAGCTGACCTTGTGGAGTGCGCGTCGGTTCGTTCCTGCCTGCACCTGCTTGGAGGTCGACAACGCGAAGGCCCGTACATCATCCGGAGTCAGGGTCAGCCGGCCAGCGGCGAAGCGCTGGTAGTGGTCCGGATGGATCGCCTGCTCGCGCCAGCGCACCAGACCCGCCAGGGTCAGCAGGTCGTCGACCCGGCTCAGGGACGCTAGCAAGGCCTCCGCTAGCTCGCACTCTGTCCAGTCCGATGTGCCTGCGGGCCGGAGACCCGATCCGGCCAGGATGGCCTCGAGCAGCGACTTCTGGCGAGTCAGCAGGTAGCTGGCGTACAGGCGCGCCTCCTGCATCTCAGCTTTCTCCGGGGATGGGTAACGGGTCCGGACCGAAAGGTGTCCGAACGGGCCCAGCCATCGGCCGGTCAGCCGGCGAAGGGACTGTCGGCGCTCGCTGCCGAGCGCGAAGGCGTCCAGTACCAGTCTCTCCGGCACCAGGATTGGACCGTCCGGCAGGTCCTGCAGGTTAAGGGGCGCAGCGTCCAGGCCGGCGGGGGCTCCCGACAGCCACGCTGGGCAGGAGCCGTCCGGGCTGAGCAGCGGATGGTCGCCTTCGCGATGCACGATCTCACACGGAACCAGACCTCGCCCGGTCCGCAGCGCTGCCAGCGCGCCGGTCGGCAGCACCTCGATCTCGTCATCAAGTGCGATGACGGGCAACGCCTTCCAGTCCAGGTACTCGCTGCTGTACTGCCCGGTGCGCAGGTCGTAGCCGAGGGCCAGGCAGTTCCAGGCGACCGGGACCGACAGCGAGCCTCCGCGCTGGGCGGCCGCCGCGGCTAGGAACTCCAGGATCGCTGGCAGCTCGCCTGCGCCGAGGGCGTCCGTGACCAACCCTGCGGGCAGATGCCCACATGTCAGGGCGGTCGTGTGTAGGCCGGGGCCGGTCACGGCTGTCCTGCTGTGGTCGGAGAGGAAAGCTGGCCTGTCGCGGCCGATGGGGATGTGGCCCCTGGACCGGACGGCGGACTGGCCGGTGTGGCGCCCGATGCGGTCGTGCTCGGACGAGCTCCTGTACCGTCACGCCCTGGCCGAACCCTGCGCGGGCCGCGTGAGAAATTAGCCGCGGTACGCCAGTAGATACCGTCGGCTACCAGCGACCCGGCAGTCGCCAGGCGCTGCATGCTCGCGGTCAGCTCCGCGTCGGTCAAGGCCGGAACGTGGCCGAACATAGAGCTATCGGTCAGCCGCGGCGTCAGCTTGCGGTAGCTAGAGTGCTTGCGTGACCAGATGCGGTCCTCGCCACGCAGTACGAGCCGTATCTGCAAGAACGTGGCGCCGTTGAACATTCCGCGCAGCATCCGTACGACCGCGTCGTCGACCCGCGCGGCGCGCACCTTCGGATCGAAGGAGGCCGCACGTAGCCGGCCATAGACCAGTGCTCCGGCAGCCGAATCGCTGTCGATGCCTGATCCTGCCGGGCCGACCGCACACACATTGCAGCGCACCAAGTCGGTGCTGCAGCATGCGTCCACGGTAGGCACGCTGAAGTAATCGCCTAGCCGGGCATTGAGGCACTGGGCCCCAGGAGCGAAGAATGCACGCAGGTGCGCTGCCTCCGCCGCGGCCCGTCCTAGTTTCCCGCTGACCCGCTCGTCGAACCCGCTCGGGATGCGTTCGGCAACGCCGGACGCGCCGAGCCCAACCAGCATGTGCGTGTTCGGGCGCTGACTGACCTCGATGACCCCACTGTCGTGCATGTCTGACAGCAACAGCCACAGGTCGGCTACGCTCGAGCAGGCCTCACCGAACCCGGCAGCTAGCAGTGCTGGGTCGGTGTGCCAGCGGGCCAGCAGATCTGACAGGGCCGCAGAGGTGCGCGCCGGGCCGACTGCGCTTCCGGCGCGCGCCGGAAGCGTCAGGATCGCATCTAGTATCTTCTGCACGAGCACGTCCTGTGCTGTGCGGGTGCCAGCAGTTAGCGCTATCCTAGCCGGGACGTCCCCGTGGTCGATAACCGCTCCCAGGTCAGCCAGCGCTGCGACGGCCCTGGTGAGCCCAACCCGCCAGGCGTCGCGGGTACGCCGGTCACGCGCCTCGGCGGCCGACAACCGGCCCGAGCCTACGTGCCCGGACAGCAGCCGGTCACTGGTCGTGGCCACGTCCAGGACACCGGACGGAGCGGCAGCCAAAACGGCAGACGCGAACTCGCGCAGCAGGCTCAGCGGCAAGTCCAGACTCGCCAGCCATTGCGCGGTGTCCAGCGACTTGCTCGTCGCCAGCGCGAGTGCGTAAGTTGGCGCCCCCAGCGTCACGACGTCGGCGCCGGCACTGTCGCGGCCACCGCGGCCGAGCTGCTGGTAGAGCGCCGCCAGGTCGGTGGGCGGGCTCAGGCATAGCACGTTGCGGATGTCATCGCGGGACACGCCCAGGCCGAAGGCACTTGTAGCGACCACGACCATCGGCACGTACCCCTCCTGGCCGATCTTGGCTGCTTCACTGAACTCGCCAGAGACCGCTGCCTTCTCCACCTCGGTCATCCGCCCGTGGAACTTGCGGAGCAGCACCGGGCGTCCCGCCAGGTAGTCGCGCAGGTGCGCATGCACATGCTCGACCTCGCGCACCGTCAGGCAGTAAATGAGGGTGTGCCCGGTGACGGCGTCCAGCACCTGCTCCGCGAGGGCATTCGCAGGGCCGCGCCCGCGAGTCCGGAGGGTGCGGCGCACGAGCGCCAATTCCGGTCGCAGCGGATTGACCCGCACCACCTCCAGGTCCGTAGGCACAGGGGCTACTCCGGCGGCTGAAGGGCTGGCGGGAACGCTGGAAGCTGACCCGACCAGGCCTCCCAGGACTTCCTCGCGGAGCGCCTGCTCAACTGTCGGGGTGGCCGTCGCGGTCAGCGTCATTAGCGTCAGCACACCCGGGTAGGTCTCCCGCAGCGTCCGCAGCAGTGCCCCCGCACGGCGGAACGACGGCCGGAAGTCCTCACCCCACTGCACGTACGTGTGCGCCTCGTCGATCGCAATGCGCGTGATGTGCCCGCCAGCCACACCCTTGGCGAGCGCATCGCGGAAACGGGCCTGGCTGAGCCGTTCCGGGCTGACGTAGACCAGCCGGATCTTGTGGTCGTTCGTACCGGTCATCTGCTCCACGACCTCGGTCCTGCCGGCTCGCGAGGACGACTCCGGCAGGCTACCGACGAGGGCGCGGACTGCACCGCCGATGGTGTGGTTGAGGCTAAGAGCCTGGTCGTGCATGAGGCTGACGAGCGGGCTGATCACAACGGTCAGGCCGGGCAGGACCAGCGCGGGCAGCTGGAAGCAGAAGCTTTTGCCCGCGCCCGTCGGCAGCAGCGCGAGCACGTCACGGCCCTGTGCCGTGGCGGCGATCGCCGCCTGCTGCTCGGGTTTCAACGTCACTACCTTGCCAGTCAGCAGGATGGCTGCCTGGCCGCACCGGCCCAGGACCTCATCGGTGAGGGTTCCGTCCATGCGCATTCGCTTAACCTGCTCAGGAGTAAGGGCGAGCTGGCGGATCGCGAGCGTCGCCGGCAGCACGGTGTGCCGCTCGAGCGCGTCAGGGTCGGTGAGTGCTTGCTGCTGTGCGCTGGTAATGAGCCCGTTTTTAGCTGTAAAGTCCCAAATGTTCTGCCACGCCCGCGCCATCGGCATCACGTTCCCACCGGTCGCCTCGCCGGTATCCGGGTCAGCCACGTGCAGGCCGGCATCCAAGCTGCCCAGGAACAACTGGCGGTATAGCCGGCGCAGCGGTAGGTCACCGGAGAGCTTGCGGTCGCTGATGACAACGACACCGCGGCTGCCACTGTTGCGCAGCAGCCGTCCGACGGCCTGACGCAGGTCGAGCGCCGCCAGCGGCAGGTAGTACTCTCCGGTTGCGACCAGGTCCGGGTCGTCGGACCCGGCGTCCTCTGCGGCACGGCGGACCTGCTCGCGGCGGGCGGCCACAACGGGGTCGGTGAACACCGGGAACGGCAGCTTGTTGATCCAGACCAGGTTCATCCGGCCTGGTTCAGACACGTCGACGCCTGCCCAGAGCCCGCGCGTCCCCACCAGGAACCCTCCCTGGTGCGGAGCGGGGCCGGTGAACTCCGCGACGGCCCGGCCGGTGCCGAGCAGCACCTGGCTGTGCACCGACACCGGGTCGGGGGAACGCGCGAGTAGCTGCACGACCTCGTCTGCGATGCCGGCCGCGGCGGCCTTGGCCGTCGTCAACACCATCGCGCCGCCCATCCACGGGCCGTCCCCGCCGCAGCGGTGCATGACTTGGCCTGCCCAGCCCGATAGCTGATGCGCAACCGTGCGCATCGCCTGCTTGGGCTGCTCTGCCCAGGACGGGAAGTCCGACAGGACAACCAGTCGTGCCTGACTGTCGTAGTCGAACGGGCCCTCCACGACGTGCGTGCGCGCCTCCACCAAGCCCAGGCGCCCGCGCACATACGCCCAACTGTCCTTTCCGGGGGTCTGGACCTGCATCGTCGCCGACAGCAGGCCGACGCGCCGGAACGTCGCAGTGAACGCTTGCCAGTCGGTGTCATTTGGCAGCAAGATCGGGCTGGATACGATCGAGAAGCGGTAACCCTCCAGGCCGGCCCGGCCCAGTTCGCCGTCCTCACGCAGGAAAACAACCCGGTCCGGAGCAGCGGCTAGCACCGGAACGGCGCTCGCCGCCGCCGACGCCGGCGTCGCGCTGCCGCCGTCGGATGCGGTGGAAGCGCGGCCTGAGCCTGCGGAGCGGCGGCTCGGATCCGGCCCAATATCGTCGGGCATCGGCGCGGTGTTGCCGGTGGCCTCGTCCTCATCGTCGGCATCGGCGGACTCCGCACCGGCGCCCACTATCGCGAGTTCGGGGTCGTCCTCACCGTCCTCGCCCTCACCGCCATCGGCAGCGATGGCCGGCCGGGCGAGGTCTGCGCTGGCCTGCTCCGGCACGGCTACAGTTGCCGGTGCGTTCAGCAGCGCGGTGATCGTCGTCGAGAGTTCCTCGGCGACTGTCGTGAGCGACCCGAGCCGCTGCTGTGCAGCAAGCAGCCGCTGCTCGCTGAAGACGTCGAGACGCCCGGCATTCATCTCGCCGACCTTGCCCAGCGCTCCCGCAACTCGCCCGCATAGCCCGTACAGGCTGTGCAGCAGGTTCGCAACCGTCCGGGCGTCCGACCCGGCCTGGGCGCCGCTGAACGGGCTCGCCAGCGTCATGGTACGGCTACCGACGGACACATCGCCTACACCACGGTCCAGGGTGCGGGCGACGTGACGGCGCAGCCTTCCGTCGGTCCACCAGTCGCGCAGTTCCGCCAGCGCACGGACCAGGCCGCTGATCTCGGCCGCACCAGCCAGGTCCCGGGCCAGCGTGAACAGGCCGGCAAGCGTCTCTCCTATTTCCGACGTCGCCAGCGACGGGCTAAGCGCGTCCGTCGCGGCGCCCTCCAGGCTGTGCGCCTCGTCGACGATCAGCATGGTCCGACCGGCGTCGGCGGTCAGATCATCCACGTGGCTGAGCAGCAGCGCGTGGTTGGTGATGATCAGCCGGTGGGTAGCAAGCGCCTCGCGGACCTCGTCGGTCCAGGCGGCGATCGGCGAAGCTGCCCTGCCGCCGTAGTCACCGTGCGCTGCCTGCGACAAGCTAGGGTCCAGGCGTGCACCGGCTTGCCACAGTATTCGCTGAAGAAAGCCGGCAGGTCCGCCACGTCCACGCTGGCCGCCGCCCAGCGGTAAATCGCGCGGGTGTCAGGCTCGACCAGGCGCAGCAGCAGGAACGCCAGCAGCTCGCGGAAGCCTTCGGCGTCGGTATGCCGTACCAGGTGCCCGGCGGTTCCGACCTCCGCCCCACTCGCGTCAGCCAGGGTGTAGACCAGGCCACGCAGCGACAACCGGTTGCCGGCGCCCTTGACGACGTCGGTCGATTCCAGCAATCCCGGCACCGCGGCCGACAAGATCTCGACCTCGCGCGCCAGCTGGCTCTGCAGCGCCTTGGTGTGAGTCGCGATGATCGCGATGTTGCGCACGTCCCGGCCGAGCCAGTCCAGCGCTGCCGCCAGCGCTGACAGGCTCTTGCCGGTGCCCGTCGGAGCCTCGACCAGGACAGGTACGGCATCGTCGGCCATGGTTCGCAGAATCCGGGTCACTTGCTGCTGCGACGGTCGTGGCTCGGTACCTGCACCGTGCAGCGCCCGGGCCAGCATGGCCGGGTCCACCTGGCCAGCTGTATCTCGTACTTCACGCTCCACCCGGAGGACGGCGGCAGGCCCGCCGCGGCGGGTCGGCAACGGCGAGAGCGCGCGCCATAGCATCGCTGCTACCTGTGCCGGCGTCCGAGCCGTGACGGTCCCCGACATTCCCGCTAGGGACCGGAGCATCCGCCACGAGTGCGCATTGGGCGTCAACCCGGTCAGCACAGTCAGCACTGCCGGGTCACGCTTTGCCAGCGCCTGGGCGCCGGCCATCATCAGCGCAGCGAGGTTCACAGCATCGTCTACCGCGTCATGCGCGGTCCCCGCGAACGCAAGCCCCGCATGCCCCACTATGTCGGACAGGCGGTGACTCCCAGCGCCGGGCCACAAGCAGTAGGCGAGGTACAGGCCGTCAGCGCGAGCTCCGGGAAGAGGTGGCTGCCCGGCTTGGCTGAGTGCGCCATCCAGCACGGGAAAGTCCAGCCTGGTCCCGTTATAGGCCACCACCATGTCTGCGTTGGCGAGGTAGCCGGCGAACTCGGCCATGACCTGCTTGAACGGGACTTGCTGTTGCGCGTGCAACGTGGCACGGTGCGCGGGAATGGTGAACTCTTCGGGCATGCAGACGTAACGGCTGAACTGAGGGCACGCGTCGACCCACAGCTGGTCGGGGCCGAAGCGGGCTGCCCCGAGCTGCCAGATGGCATGCCGCAGGGTTCCGCCGTCGTCAACACGGGCGCGCACGGCTGCTTCAATGTCGAGGGCGACGATCCGCAGCGGCCTGAGGTGCACGTCTGGTCCCAGCTGTGCGTCCTCAGCTGCCTTCGCATGCTTTGTGAGGTCGGGCGGGTCAACGGCCGACGGACTGAGGGGCTTGCCGTCGCCGCCTAGGACCTGGAACGTCTGGTCGTCCACTGTCAGCGCGCCGACATCCGCGGCTGCGGCCAGCAAGGCGCGGGCCGCGGCCAGCGAGCTGGGCCTCCCAGCTGAAGCCAGCAGTCGGATGATGTCGGTGACCGTCCCGGCGGTGATCCCTTCCTTGGCCAGCAAGCCGAGCAGCATGCGGGCCGAGCGTGGCGACGTTGCCTTCTCGCTGCTCAATTGCACTCCTGCAAACACGGAGAACCGAAGAACCGAAGAACAAGGGTCCGATAGTTGGCTTAAGTCGATGTCTACGAAGCCCTCGGCGACCTTCCTCGCGGCCGCCCATGAGATTGCTCCGAATTTCGCCTCCGCCCTGCGATCCCCACGCCAGGTTAGCCGCACACTTGCAGAAGATCTTGGACTGGTTCAAGTGTCGGCATGTGCTATCGATCGCTGATCCTGTGAATAGTCCCAGGGTCCATGGGTACTGACGTTCCAAGAGCCGTGACTGGCCGGCATCCCGGCCGACGGAGGGCTGGCCGGTGAGTGCCGACGACCGGGCGATCCGGGTCTCCACCGCCGTGGCCGTGCTGGGCGTGGCGGGCATCGCCGCCTATGTCTCGTACTGGCACGCCTACGAGGTGGTCCGCGCGCACGGAGAGGACGGGGTGACGGCGCGCCTGGAGCCTGCCACGATCGACGGGCTTGTGTACGCGTCATCGATGGTGGTCCTGTACGCGGCCCGGCACCGGCTCGCCGTACCGGCTCTGGCCCGGTGGCTGCTGGGACTCGGCATCGTCGCAACTCTCGCCGCGAACGTGGCCCACGGCTGGCCTGACGGCCCCATCGGTGCCGCGGTGGCAGCCTGGCCGCCGCCAGCCTCGTCGGCAGCTACGAGCTGCTGCTGTGGCTCGTCCGGACCGCTGCCGGCGGCGGCGCGGCCCGCGAGCCTGTCGGCTCACCTGCGGTCGACCACCTGACCGCGCAGGTCCAGGTAACCCAGCAGGCCCGTGATCGCCGACGCCCGCCGCTCAGGCTGCCAGCGCCCGCAGGGCGGCCGAGCGTCTGCACGCTGCCGCAGGCGATTACCGAGCGCACCAGCGGACCCGGCAGCGGACTGCTGCCGAGCAGGCGCGGCAGGATTTTCCCGTCCCCATTCGCCTGGTCGCACGCCAGACCTCGGCGCCGGGTGCGGACGAGCCAGCCCGCCCAGGTCCCCGGCCAGCACGCAAGGCAAGAGGCCCGACCCGATAGGCAGCAATACATCCCAGGCCGCCCTGTCCGGTCAGGTCCACTGGCCACCCCGGACCGCGCCTTCCGT
>DATKQH010000360.1:0-9953 GCA_035532775.1 Streptosporangiaceae bacterium | reverse complement strand
GCCGCCACGTTCAGCACGACGGCGGCGTACGGCACGATGGTCGAGCTCCAGTGCAGCTGGAAGCTGGACAGCTCGACCGCCACGACCTCGTAGGGCTCGGCCTCGGTCACCACCTCGGCGAGCGAGGTCCCGACATTGCCGGCCGCGACAGCGCGGTAGCCGGCCGCGGTGAGCATCAGGGCGAGCATCCGCACCGTGGTCGTCTTGCCGTTCGTCCCGGTCACCGCGAGCCATCGCTGCCTGCCGCCGCCGGGCAGCGAGGGCCGCAGCCGCCAGGCCAGCTCCACGTCGCCCATCACCTCGACGTCAGCGGCCGCCGCGGCGGTCAGCAGCGGAGCGGACGGCTTCCACCCGGGCGAGGTCACCACGAGCTCGGTGCCGGCCGGCAGCGTGGCGGCGGCCGTCTCGCCGAGCAGCGCCCGGACGCCGGAGCCAGCCAGGTCAGCGGCGATACCGCGGCGGTCATCATCGTCACGCGAGTCCACCGCGGTCACGACCGCGCCGCGGGCGGCAAGCACCCGGGCCGCCGGCGGTCCCGACACGCCGAGGCCCGCTACGCAGACCCGGCGGCCGGCCAGCCTGGCAGCGAAGTCAGCGCCCGTCGTGCCGGGCCCCGAGTCAGGCACTACGAGGGCAGCCATTCGATGTAGAAGATGCCCAGGCCGAGTCCGACGAACAGGCCGGCGATCAGCCAGAACCTGATCACGATGGTCGTCTCGGCCCAGCCGATCAGCTCGAAGTGGTGCTGCAGCGGCGCCATCTTGAACACTCGCCGGCCGGTCAGCTTGAACGAGCCGACCTGGATCATCACCGACAGCGTGATGATCACGAAGAGGCCGCCGAGCAGCACCAGGAGCAGCTGAGTCCGCGTGCAGACGGCGAGGCCGGCCAGCACCCCGCCCAGCGCGAGCGAGCCCGTGTCACCCATGAAGATCCTCGCGGGCGGCGCGTTCCACCACAGGAATCCGAAGCACGCGCCGAGCACCGCCGCGGCAACCACGGCGAGGTCCAGCGGGTCCCTGACGAAGTAGCAGTTCTGCGTCAGCACCACCGTGCAGTCGTTGCGCAGCTGCCAGTTGGCGATCAGGACGTAGGCCGCGAGGACCAGGATCGCCGCCCCGGTGGCGAGCCCGTCCAGCCCGTCGGTCAGGTTCACCGCGTTGGAGGTCGCGCCGATCATCACGACGATCCACAGCACGAACGGCAGGACCCCGATGGCCGGCCCGAAGTCGCGCAGGAAGGACAGCGAAGGATCGGCTGGGGTCAGCGCGTAGCCGTCGGGGTGACTGAGCACCTCCACCGCGAAGATCGCGCCGACGACCGACTGGCCGGCCAGCTTCGCTCCGCTGCGCAGGCCGAGGCTGGTCTGCCGGTAGATCTTGATGAAGTCGTCCACGAACCCGACCAGTCCCAGCCCGGTCATCAGGCCGAGCACGAGGATGCCGGATATGGACATCGGGTCGCTGGTCAGGACGTGCCCGACGACGTAGCCGATCAGCGAGGCGATGACGATGACGGTGCCGCCCATCGTGGGCGTGCCCCGCTTGGTGGCGTGCGCGGCCGGCCCTTCCTCGCGGATCAGCTGGCCGTACCCGCGCCGGCTGAAGACCCTGATCGCCAGCGGCGTGCCGAACAGGGCAAGGATCATCGCGACGCCCGCCGACACGATAATCGTCCTCATCGGGCGACCTCCCCGGCGGCGAGCGCCAGCGCGACCGTCTGCAGGCCCGCGGCCCTCGACGCCTTGACCAGCACGACATCGCCTGGGGCCAGCCGCTCGCCGAGGGCAGCGACGGCGGCGGGCCCGTCGGGCACCGCGAGCAGCTCGCCGGCGAACCCGCCGGCGGCCTTGGCTCCGGTCAGCATCGGCGCCGCCTCGTCGCCGACCGCGATCAGTCCGGCCAGCCCGGAGCGAGCCGCGATCATGCCTGCCTTCTCATGGAATTCCCTTGACCGGTCGCCGAGCTCGGCCATCCGGCCTAGGACAGCATAGGCACGCCTGCCTGCGGCTATGACGCGGAGTGCGGCCAGCGCGGCGGTGACCGCCTCGGGGCTGGCGTTGTAGGCGTCGTTGATGATGATGACCCCGTCCGGCCGCTCGGTGACCTCCATCCGCCACCGGCTCTGCGCGGTCGCCGCTGACAGGCCGGCCCCGATCGCGCCGACGTCCATTCCCAGCTGGCCGGCCAGCGCGGCGGCCGCGAGCGCGTTCGTGACGTTGTGCTCGCCGTGCAGCTTCAGCTCGACCGCGGCCGCGCCGTCCGGCATCTCGAGGGTGAACCTGGGCCTGCTCAGCTTGTCCAGGCTCAGCCTGGCCGCCCGCACGTCGGCGCCTGCCGACTGGCCGAACGTCACGACACGGGCCGCGGTCACCCCGGCCATCGCGGCGACCAGGGGGTCATCGGCGTTCAGCAGCGCGACCCCGGCGGCTGGCAGGGCCCGCGGCAGCTCGGCCTTGGCCGCCGCGACCTGCTCCATGCTGCCGAACTCGCCCGCGTGCGCGTTCCCCACGCACAGCACCGCGCCCAGCGACGGCGGCGAGATCTCGCACAGCGCCGCGATGTGCCCTGGTCCCCGTGCCGACAGCTCCGCGACGAGATACCTCGTGTCCTCCCCCGCGCGCAGCACCGTGAGCGGGTGGCCTATCTCATTGTTGAACGAGTTCTGCGGCGAGACCGTCGGGCCGAGCGAGCCGATCAGCTGCGCGGCCAGGTCCTTGGTCGTGGTCTTGCCGGCCGAGCCGGTGATGGCCGCGATGGTCAGCTGGGGCAGCCTGTCGACGACCGCCCTGGCGAGGCGGCCGAGCGCGGCCGGGACGTCGGCCACGATCAGCGCGGGCACGCCCGCCGGTCGTGTCCCGAGCACGACGGCAGCTCCGGCCGCGATCGCGGCCGGAGCGAAGTCATGCCCGTCGGCGTGCTCGCCGGGCAGGGCGGCGAAGAGCGAGCCGGGAGCGGCCTGGCGGGAGTCGATCACGACGGGGCCGGCGACGATCGCCGCCGGGTCGGGGACGTTGTCCAGCGACGCGTCGGTCATCCGGGCGATCTCGGCGATCGAGAGGGGAATCACGCGATCTCCGCTCGGCCGGCCGGATGAGCCCGGGTCGTCGGAAGTGGCATCACTCGAACTCCAGACCGTCGGTGAGCTCGTTTCCGGCAAGCTCGGACAGGGCGTAAGCTGCCCCGGCTCGTTCGGCCCTAGCGCGGGCAGCTAGGAACTGAGCAGCCACCTCGCGGTCGTCGAACGGGATGACCTGATCCGCCACGTACTGGCCGCGCTCATGACCCTTGCCGGCGATCAGCACGACGTCGCCCTTGGCGGCGCCGCCGATAGCCATCCCGATCGCCGCGGCGCGGTCGGGCTCGACGATCACGTGCGCCCGGTCCTTCGGCGGCACCGCGAGCGTGCCGGCCAGCATCTCGCCGAGGATGGCGAGCGGGTCCTCAGACCGCGGGTTGTCGTTGGTGAAGATCGCGACGTCGGCAAGCTCGGCGGCGGCCGCGCCCATCAGCGGCCGCTTGGCGGTGTCCCGGTCACCCCCGCAGCCGAGCACGATCCGCAGGCTCCCCTGGGTTACCGGCCGCAGGGCGCCCAGCACCGCCTCGACCGCGGCTGGCTTGTGCGAGTAGTCGACGAGCACGGTGAGGTCCTGATCGGATGCGACCCGCTCGAGGCGGCCGGGGACACCGGGGCACGCGGCTACGCCGGTGACGGCCGCTGCGAGGCCGACCCCGATCTCGACCAGCGCGACGATCGCGGCCAGCGCGTTCGCCACGTTGAACGGCCCGGGCAGCGCGATCGACGCGTCGGCCTCGACCCCGCCGGGCCCGATGACCTGGAAGCTCGAGCCGTCGGCCCCGCAGCGCACGTCTACCGCGCGCCAGCCGGCATCGGAGCGCCCGGCGGCCGAGAACGTCGTGACCGGGATCGGCGCCTGCGCGGCGAGCTGCCTGCCGCGCGGGTCGTCGATGTTCACCACGCCTGACCTGGCATAACGCGGCGTGAACAGCTCGGCCTTGGCGGCGAAGTAGCTGTCCATGTCCTGGTGGAAGTCCAGGTGATCCTGCGACAGGTTGGTGAACACGGCGACCTCGAACGAGGTTCCCGCCACCCGGCCGAGCGCGAGAGCGTGACTGGACACCTCCATCACGGCCGCGCTGACCTTCTGCTCGGCCATCACCGCGAAGAACGCCTGCAGGTCGGTGGCCTCTGGCGTGGTCAGCCGGCTGGGCTCGACGAACGTGCCGACCCTCGTCTCCACGCCGCCGACCAGCCCGGTCAGGTGGCCTGACATCCGCAGCCCCGACTCGATCAGGTACGTGGTGCTGGTCTTGCCGCTGGTTCCGGTCACGCCGACGAGGAGCAGCCGGCTGGACGGGTCGCCGTATACCCAGGAGGCGACCTCCCCCAGCCTGGCGCGCGGGTCGGCCACCACGAAGACCGGCAGCCCGCTGCGGATCGCCCGGTCCCGGCCTGCCGGGTCGGTGAGCACGGCGACCGCGCCGGCCACGGTCGCCTGGCCGCAGAAGTCGGCGCCATGATGCCTGCTGCCAGGCAGTGCGACGTACAGGTCACCAGGCTGCACGGTGGCCGAGTCATGGGTGATCCCGGTTACCCCGCGGAGTTTGTTATGGATAAAAGAAGAGTCACTGTCGGGCTGCCTGAGCCCGAGCAGGGCGGCAAGCCCGGTGAGCGGGCGCACCGGGACATGTCTGGGACGAAGAGCCGCTGGCACGGGCTGAGGTTACCTCGCTTCACGGCACGGTGAGTGGGACGTTTGGGACATGCCCCCCGCCAGGGGGGATCTTCATGCTCGCCAGCGCGAACTTCATCACCGCGTTGAAGACCGGGCCGGCGACGTCGATGCCGAAGTACGCCCCGTTGCGCGGGTCCTGCAGGTTGACCGCGACGACCAGCCCGCTGCTCTTGGCCGGGGCGATGCCGATGAAACTCGACCCGTAGTAGTTGCTGCCGTGACTCCCCTGCTCCTGCGAGGTGCCGGTCTTGGCCGCCACCGTATAGCCGGGGATGATGCCCCACGGCTCCCCGGCCTGGTTATAGACGACCGGTACCTGCTCGAGTATCCGCATCAGCTCGGCAGCGGTCTTGGCCAGGATCACCCGCCGGGTAGCCGGCCGGGGCGCGGCCACGTAGCGGCCCGCGGCTGTCGTGTGACCAGCCACGATCGACGGCGTGACCCGGACGCCGCCGTTGGCGATGGTCGCGTAGACGCTGGCCATCTGCAGCGCGGTGACGCCGACGCTCTGGCCGAACGAGATCTGGTAGCGGGTGTTGGCCTGGCCTCCCACCCACTGCGACGGCCGCGCCAGCAGGCCGGCGCTCTCGCCGGGCAGGTTCAGGCCCGACATCGAGCCGATGCCGAAGGCGCGGAACATCGCGTACTGGTCGGCCGGGGTGACATGGTCGGCGACCTGGATCATCCCGTCGTTGAGCGAGTGCGCGATGATCCCGGCGATCGTGTACCGCTGGGTCGGATGCGGCTCGGCGTCGTGGTACCACGCGCCGTGCCAGTACTTCGCGGCGGGCACCAGGTAGCTGGTCCGCGGCGTCTGCCCGGCGTACTGGAACGCGGCGGCCGCGGTGATGACCTTGGCGGTGCTGCCCGGCGCGAACACGTTCGCCAGCGCGATGTCACTGGTCGCATGCACGCTGGCCGGCGCCTGCGGGTTGAAGGTCGGGTACTGGGCCAGGGCCAGGATCCGGCCGGTGCTTGGCTGCATGACCACGACCGTGCAGTTCTTCGCCCTGGTCCTCGCGACCTGGACCGCGCACTCGTGCTCGGCCTCCCACTGGATGTCGGACTGGATGGTCAGCCGCAGGTTGCCGGCCGGCACCGCGGTCCTGACTGTCGACTCTGTTCCCGGGATGGGCTGCTCGTTCGCGCCTTTCTCGAAGGCCACGATGCCGCTCCTGCCCGCCAGGAGTGAGTTGTAGGACTCCTCGAGGCCCGCCTTGCCGGTCATGACGCCCGTCTGCTGGCTGGTGTCGATGAAGCCGAGCAGCGGTGCAGCCAGGTCACCGCCCGGATAGGCGGGCCGGTAGGCCGGCGTCATCGATATCCCCGGCGCCAGCCCCAGGTTGCTGATGGCGTCGGCGGTCGAGGCGCTGACCGACGGCGCGAGGACGACGTACTGCGGCGAGGTCGGATTCTGGAGCAGACGCAGCAGGGCGGCCTGCGACATCCGCAGCGGCCCGGCCAGCTTGCTCGCGGCCGTGGCCAGCGTGGTGGACATCTTCAGTACGGGCGGGTCGGCGTAGACGAGGTCGGTCTGCATGGTCATCGCCAGGACGGTGCCGTTGCTGCTGACGATCTGACCGCGAACGGCCGGCTGCTGCGCCGTGGCGTGCCGCTCCTGCTGGCTGACGTACCGGTAGTGGGACCCGTCGACGCCCTGGAGCTGGACCAGCCGGCCGAGGACCAGCGAGATGGCGAAGGCGATGGATAGCAGCGTGACGTTCAGGCGCCTGACCGAGCTCGTCCGGCGCAGCGGCCTGCGCGCCCAGCTCGGGCGCGACCGCCTGGGCGGCCTGCGGGGAACCTGCCGCTCCTTGGGCTCCCGCCGCGGCGCGTGTCTGCCCGGGGGGCCGCCGGACCCGGGAGGACCGGGACGGCGCAGACCGGGCGTGGGCATGCCCGGACGGGAGACGCCGGGACGGGAACCGCCGGCCCGCGGCATTCCGGCCCGTGGTGTGCCGGCCCGCGGCGAACCTGCCCGTGGCGCGCCGGATCTGGCCGCGCCTGCCCGCCCCACGGACGGCGGCACGCCGGGGCGCGGCCCGCCTGGCCGGCGCGGACTGCCCGGTGCCTGGCCGCGGCCGGCGCCTGGCCCGGGCCAGCTTCTGTTCCCGCCGTCCGACCTCACGGAGTGGAACCCTTGCCGACCCTGATCGAATGGCTGCGCAGATCGACAAAGGTGAGCTGCTGTTCCGGCCGCATGCCGAGCATGCGCGCCCTCTTCTCGATCACCGCCGCCGAGCTGTCCGCGGCGACCAGCTGCTGCAGCTGCTGGACGCGCTGCATCCTGGCCGCATTGGCCTGCCGCAGGTTGGCGATCGCGAACGAGTTGGCCGCAAGCGTCGTGTTCACCACGAGCAGGCAGATCAGGCCGCCGCTCAGCAGCCCGAGCACCAGCACCACGAAGCGCATCCGGCCGATGTTCCTGCGCTGGTCGGCGCCGGTGCGGGCAGCCTGGCCAGGCTGGCCGGCCAGGCTGTCGCGCCTGTCTCGCTCGTCGCGATGTTCGTGCCGCGGCGGGCCGCCGGTCCTGATCGTCCTGCCTGGCCGGCCGGGGCCGGCCGGGCGGACCGGGCTAGCCGGCCGGACCGGGCTGGCCGGGAGCACCGGGCTGGCCGGGCGGTCGGTCCGCGGCCGCCGCGCGGGCCTGGCGGGCCGCCGCGCGTCGGGGGCCGGCACGGTCTGCGTGCCGGCTGCGGTCGCCCGGCCGGTGCCGCGGCGGCTGTCGGCCTCGTCGGTCCTGCCCGGGGTCATGACGTCAGTACTCATCGGCGTTCATCCGTCCTGTGAGAGGTCATGCCGCTGCCCGCACCCGTTCCGCCGCCCTGAGCCTGGCCGAGGCGGCCCGCGGGTTGGCGGCAAGTTCTGGCTCGCCAGGTCGCTCGGCACCCGACGTCAGCAGCCGGAACTGCGGGCGGCTGGCCGCCAGCGGTACCGGAAGGCCGGGCGGAGTCGTGTCGACCGATCGCTGGCCGAGGGCTCGCTTGACGATCCGGTCCTCGAGCGAGTGGTAGGACAGGACGACGATCCGGCCGCCGACCGCGACGGCGTCGAGCGCGGCGGGCACCGCCCGGCTGAGCGCGCCGAGTTCGTCGTTCACCTCGATCCGCAGGGCCTGGAAGGTGCGCTTGGCCGGATTGCCGCCGGTGCGCCGGGCCGGTGCCGGGATCGAGTTCCTGATGATCTCGGCGAGCCGGAGGGTCGAGGTAATCGGCTCCCGCGCTCGCTCAGCGGCGATGGCGTCGGCAATCCGCCTGGCGAACCGTTCCTGTCCGTAGTCACGGAAGACGTGCGCCAGCCGCCCGGCCGGATAGGTGTTGACCACCTCAGCCGCCGTCAGCTGCCCCGAGGAGTCCATCCGCATGTCGAGCGGGGCGTCCTGGGAGTAGGAGAATCCCCGGCCAGGGTCGTCAAGCTGCGGCGACGATACGCCGAGATCGAACAGGATGCCCCGCACACTCGGCTGCCCGAGGTCGGCGAGGATCGCGGGGATCTGGTCGTAGACCGCCTGCACCAGCGTGACCCGGCCCAGTTCCGCGGCCAGCGCGCGCCTGGATTCCTCGATCGCCGTCTGATCCGCGTCGATGCCGACCACCGTCAGGCCAGGATGATCGCGGAGCAGTGCCCGGGTGTGACCGGCCCGGCCGAGCGTCGCATCGACGAGCACGGCGCCCGCCGCACTGAGCGCGGGAGCGAAGATCCCGCGAACGCGGTCGAGCATTACTGGCACATGCGCGGCTGCTGCCGTGTTCATCGCGGCCCCCTCCTCCCGGCTCGACTGCTGCCCGTGCCTGATCGCCGTGCCCGGCCAGGTCGCCATCCGCGCCATCGGACGGACCCGATCCGCCTGGCGCCGGGGAAGTGGCGTCAGCCGGATATCCGTCCGGCGCGGGCGGCGACCTCGCCGGGCACTGGACTCCGCTCTGCTGGCCCTGGGGGACGACCCCCGGGAGCGCATCGGCGGAGACCGCTCACAGGACCCCTGGCAGCACCTCCTGCGATGCGTCAGAGAATGCGTCCTCCTGCTGTTCCAGGTATGCATCCCAGGCGACCGAGTCCCAGATCTCGAGCCGGGTGTTGGCGCCGATCACGACGCAATCGCGCTGCAGCGCCGCGTACTCGCGCAGGGCCTGGGGGATGGTCACCCGGCCCTGCTTGTCCGGGATCTCGTCCGAAGCGCTCGCGAAGAACACGCGGCTGTAGTCGCGGACTGCCTTGGCTGTCACCGGCGCCGCGCGCAGCGCCTCGGTGATGCGGGCGAACTCCGCCTGCGGGAACACGTACAGGCAGCGTTCCTGGCCCTTGGTCAGCACTAGTCCCTCCGCCAGCTCGTCGCGGTACTTCGCCGGGAGGAAGATCCGACCCTTGTCGTCCAGCCGAGGCGTGTGAGTGCCGAGAAACACCGGCGCTCACCTCCACTGCCCCCCACAACGGCTACCCAGTGAGGCCCTAGCCGCCCCACCGCGCACCACTGTACTCCACATTCCACCACCGTCAATGATCGGAAGCCCGTGATTCGGCGATTGGCTGCCCGAAGCCCGAGGTCACAGGGGTGGAGCGGAGTGGGGAGAATGGACTTGCCAAAGCCGAGGATGCGATCGGCGGACGCTGAGCGTTGGCTAGCAATGTCGGCACTGGGCTAGCTCGTTATGCAGTGATGCCCAATCCGTTGTTACATCGAGGCATGGGTACACGTACTGTCGAGCGCAACGCTATGGACGTCGCGGGCGGCACTACCGCCGAGGACATCACCTGGCTGCGCAGCCGGGACAAGGAGGACGAGTGGTGTCTGCCGAAGCCGAGCAGGCGGAGCGCACGCTTGACGAGCTGATCCCCGTCGCCCACCAGATCGCCGAGGCAGTCAACACGGTCGTCGTCGGCAAGCCCGGAGCCATCCGGCTGGCGATGACCGTCCTGCTCGCCGAGGGCCATGCCCTGATCGAGGACGTTCCCGGGGTTGGTAAGACGCTGCTGGCCAAGGCGCTGGCCAGGTCCATCGACTGCTCGGTCAGGCGAGTCCAGTTCACCCCTGACCTGCTGCCGAGCGACATCACCGGCGTCAGCGCGTTCAACCAGGAACTGCGCGAGTTCGAGTTCAAGCCAGGGCCGATCTTCGCCAACCTGGTGCTCGGTGACGAGATCAACCGGGCGTCACCCAAGACCCAGTCGGCGTTGCTCGAAAGCATGGAGGAGCGTC
>DATKQH010000359.1:0-2214 GCA_035532775.1 Streptosporangiaceae bacterium | reverse complement strand
CCTGAGGTCGAGATGCCGCCGCAGTACTGGGCATGGTCGAGGTTGTCGCTGGCGATCCACAGCCCGGCGGTGGTGGTCATCATGTAATCCGCGCCGAGCCCGCGGTCGCGGCTGTAGTAGCCAGCCGAGCCCCCCGAGTTCAGGTACAGAGCACCGTTGGCCGGGTCGAGTCCTTCGATGCCGGGCGCGGTATAGGCGCCGGCGCCCTCGAAGTCGCAGCCCACCGGGTTCATCGACCACCGCTCGTGGCCGCCGAAGTAGGCGGCCTTAGCGTCGGCGGCCGCTGCGTACAGCGAGTCACAGCCGGTGTAGTTGGTCCACAAGGCCGTCACCGAGGACTGGGTGGACGGGAAGGCCAGCGCGGCGTCGCAGGGCCCGGACCGCGGGTAGCTGCCGGTCGGCAGGCCATTCGGGTGGTAGCCCGTGGTGCCGAAGTACACGGTCGAGTCGTCCGGGCTCCAGGCCCCGTCCTGCACGTAGAACGGCTCGACTGTCGCGCAGTTGGTGTTGAGCTCGGGTGCGTTCCAGCCGGTCACCTTGGCGCTGGAGCCGCTGACATCGAGGATGAACGCCTGCTGCCTGGCCTGCCCGCCGACTGAGGTGAAGTCACCCTCGACCAGGTCAAGCTTGCCGCTGTGGCTGATCTGCTGGCTGTAGACGTGCGTGGCGTTCGATGACACTCCGGGGAACTGGTAATTACCGGACACGCTCAGGTGCAGGAAGCCGTCGCTCTTGCCGGTGGTTGGGCTCAGGCTGACCATGTACGGATCGGTCGAGTCGCCGTTGATGCCGGTAAAGCGGCCGCCGACCAGCAGATGACTGCCCGCGCCGACCATGGTCTCCACCGCGCCGGACGCCTTGGATTTGAACGAGGTGACCACGTTGCCGGTGGTGGTGCTGATCTCGGCCATGTTCTGCACGGCCGTGCCGTTGACCGAGGAGAAATGGCCGCCGATGTAAACGTCGGCACAATTGCCGCCCACGAAGGCGATCGTGTTCAGCGTGTTGCTCGGGTTCGATGTTGTTCCGTAGGTTCCGACGACGTCCGGAGCCCAGCTGGTCACGGTATACGGCGACTTGGCGCTGAAGCTGAAGATGTTGTTGCGGGTGTAGGTGGTGCTGCCTTTCCTGATCGATGAGAAGGTGCCCACTGCGTACATCGTGCTGCCGCACTGCACGATCTGGCGCACCTGCTCAACCTTGGAGGTCGAGGCCGGCAGGTGCGGCAGGGTGCTCGGCGGCGTGGCTGAGACCACGCCAGCCGGCGTCGGCTCGCCGCCCGTTCCGGCCTGCGCGGCCGGGATGCCAAGCGCCATAACGACGGCCGCCGAACTTAGTACGAGCAGGTATCTCCGCACGAAATCGCTCCTTATCGGCCAGCTGAATCCGAACGACGCGTGACGTCCGGAATTTCATCTGTTCCGCTAACTCATGCCGGTATGCAGACGCCGCGAGTCGCATGAAGGTTGACAAGGTGTGCAATTCAGATCCTGGGAATGTGCTGTGAACAGCCATCGCGCTCAGCCGCGTCGAGCCGGGCACGCGATGCGCACGCAGTCTGCCAGCCGGCCAGGACCCACGGCGAGTCGCCTATCGAACTGAACAATAGGCCCATAGCGGGCGCACTGTAGCAGGGAGCCGGTCGTCTGGTGTCAGTCCTGGGTGTCAAGCTCCGAGGCTGTCGCACCTGCGCGCGGCAGTTAGTCGGCGTGCAGGACGAAGAACAGGAAGCACAGGAAGCTCGGTTTGGTCGCGAGTTCGTCAGGGAACAGCTCGCGGGCTTCCGGCACAGGATGCGGCTCACTGATGACGGAGATCCGGAAGCCAGCTGCGGTGAAGGCGTCGGTCATCGCGTGCAGCGGCCGGTTCCAGAAACTCATCAGGGCGCTCTGGCCCCCGAAGGCCCATTCCTCGGTCCAGTTGTAGGTCCGCGCCGTCGCCGAGCCGCCGCGACGCCAGCTCCAGCATCTTGGTGCTGGCGTCGAAGCCGGTCATGATGGCGCCCCGGTCGCGCAGCGCCGCGAACAGGGGGCCGGAGCCGCAGCCGGCGTCGAGGATCCGCCGCCCGGCCACGTCCCCGGCGAGAGCCAGGATCGCGGGTCGGGCGTAATAGGCGCTGATGAGACTGGCCTCGTTCTCGGCCGAGTACGCCTCGGCGAAGCTGTCGTAGTCGTTGGCTCGGGACGGATCTGTAGGCAGGCCACGATGCTCGGG
>DATKQH010000358.1:0-8702 GCA_035532775.1 Streptosporangiaceae bacterium | reverse complement strand
CGAACGGCTGGCCAGGCACCGGCGGCCACCTGCTGGTGCACCAGAGCCTCGTGCCCGGCGGGGTAGCGGCGTTCGGCTGGGCGGCCACGATGTGGATCACGTCGTACTGGGGGCATCCGGGCATGCTCGTGGCGTTCCCGGCGGCCCAGCTCGCCTGGATGACGGCGAGCCCGGTGGCCACCGGATGTGTCGTCACCGGCGCCGTGCAACTCCTGCGCCGCGTCGAACTGTCGCCCCGAGCGCTCCGTTATCACACCTGGGTTGCCTGCCTTGCCTGGGCAGGACTGGCTGCCTTCCTCGGCGCAGCGCTGTGCTGGCTCTCGTCCAGCGGCGGGTCAGCGCCGCTGTTCCGCGCCGGCATCATCGACCGGGCCGGGCTTGCCGTGACCGCGGTCGCCGCCATCACGGGAGCTGCCGCGGCTCGGCGCGCGAGGCTCGCCCGGCTGGCTGAGGCTCTCGGCCGGTGACATCTCGTGAACATGGCGGCTTTACCCGGCGCCGGCTGCTTGGCATCGGCAGCGTCGCCGCCGTAGCCGCGGCCGGGGCAGGCGGCCTCGAACTCGTTGCCCGCGGGGTGGTCCCGGGAAAGCAGGCTCTCGACTGGATCGACGGCGCCTGCACCGTAGCCGCGCCGCCGCTGGTGTCCTCCAGCCCCGGGCCCTCGCTGTCCGGCACCTTTTACTCCCGCGCGAGACGCCGCGAGGTCGGGTACACGATCGCCTACCCGCCCGGCCACCGGCCAGGGAGCCAGCTCCCGCTGATTATCGGCCTGCACGCGTTCGGCGGCAGCCATGCGAGCGTGCTGGCCGGGGAGCCTGCCGCACGGGGGCTTGGCCTGCACGTGGACGGCCGCCTGCTGCCGCCCGTGGCACTCGCGGCCGCCGACGGGGGCGGCGGGTACTGGAACCCGCATCCGGGCGATGACCCGATGGGCATGGTGATCGACGAGCTGATCCCGTTGTGCGAGCGAAAGGGACTCGGGCTCGGGGCCAGGCGCATCGGCACCCTCGGCATCTCGATGGGCGGCTATGGCGCGATTCTGCTCGCCGAGAAGCACCCGGACCTGTTCGGCGCGGCCGCGGCGATCAGCCCGGCGATCTGGACCAGCTACGAGCAGGCCCGCAGCGTGAATCCGGGCGCCTACGCCTCGGCCGCGGCGTTCGCGTCGGCCGACGCCGTCACCCACGCGAGCGTGCTGACGAACGTGGCGGTCCGGGTGGCGTCGGGCCAGAGCGATCCGTTCCGCCCCGGCGTGGAAGCGCTGGTCAGAAGGCTCCCGCCCGGTGCCGTCGTCGACATCTCGAAGGGCTGCCACACCGGCTCGTTCTTCCTGTCGCAGGTCCCCGCGTCCCTGGCCTTCCTGGCCGGTCACCTGTGATCGGGCCCGCTCCGCCCCGACACTGTGAACTTCTGGTGGCGTTATAGCACCACCAGGGGTTCACAGGGTCGTCAGGTCTAGCGCTGGGCGACGAGCAGCTCGGCGATCTGGGCCGCGTTCAGAGCGGCGCCCTTGCGCAGGTTGTCGCCGCAGACGAACAGGTCAAGCGCGTGCGGGTCGTCCATGCTCGGCCGGATCCTGCCGACCATGGTGGGGTCGGTCCCGGCCACGTCGACCGGCATCGGGAACTCGGCTGCCTCCGGCCGGTCAACGACCGTGACGCCCGGCGCCTCGCTCAGCAGCTTGCGCGCCGTATCGGCGTCGACCTCCGCCTCGAAGACGGCGTGCAGGGCCAGCGAGTGCCCGACCACGACCGGAACCCGGACGCAGGTCGCCGAGATCCGCAGGTCAGGCTGGCCGAGAATCTTGCGGGTCTCGTTCCTGATCTTCAGTTCCTCCGACGACCAGCCATCGGGGCGCAGCGAGCCGGCCCACGGGATGACGTTCAGCGCGAGCGGAGCCTGGAAGGGCCCGCTGTCACCGACCGCCGACCGCACGTCGCCTCGGCGCTGGCCGAGCGTCCGGTCCCCGGCCACCGCCGCCAGCTGGTCGTAGAGTGACGCACTGCCGGCCTGCCCCGCGCCCGAGGCGGCCTGGTACGAGGCGGCGAACATCTCGCGCAGCCGGTACGCCTGGTGCAGCACGCCGACCACCACGATCAGCGAGAGCGTCGTGCAGTTCGGGACCGAGATGATCCCCCTGGGCCGGTTGAACGCCTCGGCCGGGTTCACCTCGGGGACGACCAGCGGCACGTCGGGTTCCATCCGGAAGGCGCCGGATTTGTCGATGACGATCACGCCGTGCTCGGCGGCGGCCGGGGCCCATGCCTCGGAGACCTCATCCGGCACGTCGAACATGGCGATGTCCACGCCGTCGAACGCCTCGGCGGTCAGCTCGCGGACCACGACCTGCTCGCCGCGGACCGGCAGCATCCGCCCGGCCGACCGGGCTGAGGCGATCAGCCTGATCTCGCCCCAGACATCGGCCCTGGCCGAGACCACGTCCCGCATGACGGTGCCGACCGCCCCGGTCGCCCCGACGATCGCGAGGACCGGACGGCCGCTGGCGCCGGTCACCGGCCGGTCCCGCCGTAGACGACCGCCTCGGACTGGCCGTCTTCGAGCCCGAACGCGCGGTGCGTGGCGACCACGGCCGAGTCCAGGTCGGCCGCGTCGACGACTGCCGAGATCCTGATCTCCGACGTCGAGATCATCCGGATGTTGATCCCTGAATCGGCCAGTGCACCGAAGAAGTCCGCGCTGACCCCCGGATGGGAGCGCATTCCGGCGCCGATCAGTGAGATCTTCCCGATCCGGTCGTCGAAGACGAGCGAGTCGAAGCCGACCTCGTCCTGAACGCCGCGCAGGACCGTCATCGCGGTCTGCCCGTCCTGCCGGGGCAGGGTGAACGAGATGTCCGCCTGCCCGGTCGACCGGGATGTGCTCTGCACGATCATGTCGATGTTGATGCCGGACCGCGCTATCACCCGGAAGATCTTCGCGGCGACGCCCACCTTGTCGGGGATACCGGACACGGTGATCGTGGCCTCGCTCCGGTCGTGGGCTACCCCGGTGATGATCGGCTGGTCCATTCCGTTCTCCTCAGGCTCCACGGCGGGTGCTTCGGTGACCCAGGTACCTTCCCTGCTGCTGAACGACGACCGGACGTGGATCGCCATCTGGTAATGCCTGGCGTACTCGACGCACCTCAGGTGCAGCACCTTGGCGCCGGACGCCGCCATCTCGAGCATCTCGTCGTAACTGATCACCGGGATCCGCCGCGCCCCAGGCACGATCCTCGGATCGGCGGTGAACACGCCGTCCACGTCGGTGTAGATCTCGCACGTCTGTGCCCCGAGCGCGGCCGCCAGGGCGACCGCGGTGGTGTCCGAGCCGCCGCGGCCCAGGGTCGTGATGTCCTTGCTGTCCTGGGATACACCCTGGAAGCCGGCCACGATCGGGATCGCGCCATCCGCGAGCGCGCTCGAGATCCGGCCAGGCGTCACGTCGATGATCCTGGCCTTGCCGTGCACCGAGTCAGTGATCACCCCGGCCTGCGAGCCGGTGAAGGACCGCGCCTCGAAGCCAAGGTTGGCGATGGCCATCGCCACGAGCGCCATCGAGATCCGCTCGCCGGCGGTCAGCAGCATGTCGAGTTCGCGCCCGGGCGGCAGCGGGCTGACCTCCAGGGCCAGGTCGTGCAGTTCGTCCGTGGTGTCGCCCATGGCCGAGACCACGACGACCACGCCGTGACCTGCCTTGCGAGTGGCCACGATGCGCTGCGCGACCCGCTTGATGCCGTCGGCATCGGCGAGCGAGGAGCCACCGTACTTCTGCACGATCAGGTTCAAGGCGCGCCGCTCCTCGCGAGATCCCATGCCGTTACTATATCGGGGTTCGATACATCGGTAAGCGAAACTTAGACAGCTCGATCAGCGGAACCAGAGTCTACCCGCGCTGAGCAGCGCGTTTCCTGACCGGTGATCGGCCGCGAGATCAGGCCGGGAGGTCAGGCGGGAATCTCTTCTTCGGCCACGTCCAGCCGGGCGTGCGCCACCACAGCGTGCAGCGCGCGCAGGGCGGCACCGCCGTGCGTTCCCCACTGGTTCACGTAGGAGTACTGCCACCACCACAGCGCCTCGGCGGTCCGGCCGGCCTGGTGGTGCCGCAGTCCGTGGATGAGGTCCGCCGCGACCGCGGCGAGGTCGTCGGAGAGCCTGAACGACGTCGGCTTGCTGTCCCGGTATGGATCGAACAGCTCGGCGTACTCGTCGCACGGGGCGAGCCGCTCGGCCAGCCCGGTCCTCAGCTCGTCGAGGTCGGGGTCGGCGCCGACATCGGGCTCGGCGTTTCCCGACGGGATGACGTCCCTGCTCGCGCCGAGCTGGGCGCCGGCCAGCATCACCTGCGCGACCTCAAGGAGGAGAAGGGGAACAATTTCATCGCCTCCCTCGCCGCGCCCGAGCGCGGCGAGCGCATCGAGGTAGTTAGTGGCGTGCGTGGCGATCCGGTCAGCGAGCGGCAGCCAGTCGCCGCTGCTCTCGCCCGGCTCGGCGGCCGGGCTGCCCGGACCAGGCTGCTCACGGAAGCCGTCGCCGGAGGCCGGGCTGGCCGGACGGCTCGTGGTACGGCCCGCGGTCCGGCCCGCTGTGCGGCTCGGCTCAGACATTGATGGTCCGCCGTCCTTCGAACGCGCGCCCCAGCGTCACCTCGTCGGCGTATTCGAGGTCGCCTCCCACCGGCAGGCCGCTGGCCGGCCTGGTCACGCGGAGCCCAAGTGGCTTGACCAGCCTGGCCAGGTAGGTGGCCGTTGCCTCGCCTTCGAGGTTCGGATCGGTCGCCAGGATCAGCTCGCTGACGGCTCCGTCCGCGAGTCTGCCCATCAGCTCGGTGATCCGCAGGTTCTCCGGACCGACACCGTCCATCGGGCTGATCGCGCCGCCGAGCACGTGATACCGGCCGCGGAACTCACGGATCTTCTCGATCGCCGCCACGTCCTTGGATTCCTCCACGACACAGATCACCGTCAGATCACGCCGCACGTCCATGCAGATCCTGCACTCGTCATTCTCGGCCACGTTGAAGCAGGTGCGGCAGAACTTCACCTTCTCGGTGACCTCGATCAGGGTCGCCGCGAGGCGGCGTACATCCTCCGGATCGGCCGCCAGCAGGTGGAACGCGATCCGCTGGGCGCCCTTCGGGCCGACACCGGGAAGCTGGCCAAGCTCGTCGATCAGGTCCTGGACGACTCCCTCGTACACCTCAGTCCTCGCCGGCCGCAGGCGGGTCCTGCGGAAGCGCGGTGCCCGGCAGCGGCGGCTGTCCGGGCAGGCCAGGCAGTCCGGGCAGGCCAGGGATGCCCGGAACGCCGCCTTCGCTCCCCGGCACGCCGCCGAAGCCGCCCGCGAGCGGACCCATCATCTCGGCCTGGACGTCACCGAGGGCGCGGTAGGCGTCGCGGCACGCCGCGAGCACCAGGTCCGCCAGCGTCGACGCGGTCTCCTCGGGATCGCCCGGCTCGATGGCTTCCTTGGCGATGGCCACATCGACCAGCTCACCCTGCCCGTTGATCGTTACCTTGACGAGGCCGCCCCCGGCGCTGCCCTCGATCTCGGTCTCGGCCAGCCGCTGCTGAGCGCTCATAAGCTGGCTCTGCATCTGTGCAGCGGCAGCGAAGAGTTGCTGCATATCGAGCTGCCCACCGGGTTCCACGCTGCGGTCACCTGCTCTCTTGCCTGGCCGGTGCCGCCCGCCTGTCCGGGCCGGTCGCGGCACAGGTCGCCGTTTCGTTGCGTCTCTTGAGAGCCTACGGCCTGCCCCGCCGACCCGGCACCTTGGCGGGGTCGCGCCGGCCGGTCTTCTAGACCTCGGTGATCTCCCCGATCACGCGGCCGCCAAGTTCCCGCATGATCAAGTCCGTGCCCGTCAGGTCGTCGCCCGGGCTGGGGGGCGTGGGATCGGTCAGCGGCCTGGGATCGTCGGCCATTTCAGGCCCGCCGGACGGCACCGCGGCCGTGGCAGGCGCTCGGCTCGCGGAACCTCGGCTGGCGGAGCCGCGGTGAGCCTGGCCGGCGGCCGCCGATGAACCGGGGGCCACGCGGTCAGTCTGGCTGGCGGCCGATGAACCGGCGGGCACGCGGTCAGTACCGGCTCGCTTGGTGTCTCGTCCGCGACCCGGGCCGCCGGCTCCGCCGCCGTCGGCTCCGGTGATTCCGGCAGGGCCGGCCTCTTCCCCGGAACCGCCGCGCTGACTACGGCGGGCCCCCTCGTGGCCGGGCGATCTCGTGCCGAGCGAGTCGCTGCGACGCGAGTCGCTGCCGTCCGAGTCACGGCTGTCGGAGTCGGTGCCTGTCGCGCCGGCTGGTTCGCCGCGGTTCCCGCCGGG
The DNA here is from genome assembly GCA_035532775.1 of Streptosporangiaceae bacterium. Classification (GTDB taxonomy): domain Bacteria; phylum Actinomycetota; class Actinomycetes; order Streptosporangiales; family Streptosporangiaceae; genus Chersky-822. The sequence continues at coordinate 2,380 of DATKQH010000358.1, read as the reverse complement.
GTCAAAGCCTGGCCCGGATCTGTTTCGCGCGCCGCCGCCCGGGCTGCCGTTGCCGCCGCCCGGGCTGCCCTCTGACGCCGCTGGCACTGCCCGGCCCCCGCCCCTGCTCGTGGCGGGCCCGACGATCGTCCTGATCACCAGCCGGGCACCGAACATGGCGTGCAGCACGTCGGCGAGGTAGCTGTCGCTGCCGCTGCTCGCGAAGCCCTTGGCGTTGCCTTCTGAATCGAAGGCCACGGTCAGGACATTGCCCTCGACCGCCTCGATGCTGGCGTAGCTGCTCAGCAGGATCCAGGCCGTCTTGCGCACCTCGCGAACCGCGTCGAGCACGTCCGCCCACCGGCTTCGCAGCATCTCGGTATCAAGGGCGGCCGGGAAATCATTGGCGACCTGCGGCTGGCTACGCTCGCCAGCAGAAGGCTGCCCGGCCCCTCGGCCCGGCTCCGGCCTAGTCCCGGTGCTGGAACTGCCGGCGCGTCGCTGGCCAGTCCCTGGGCCCGAACTAGATGCCGGCCGCTGGCCAGTCCCGGCGGCCGGTCCGGCTGCGGCCGGGTCGCGGTCAGCGGACGGCGCCTGGCGCCGGCTCGCCGTGCTGCCCCCGGCCGCTAGCTGGCGTTCCAGCCGCTCGACCCTCGCGGCAAGGTCCGCCGAGCCGGACCATTCGGCCGGCTCGGCCGGAGCTGGCGCAGCTGCGGCCGGCTCGGCAGGAAGCAGGACCTGGGCACACATCAGCTCGAGCAGCAGCCGGGGCGACGTGGCCCCGCGCATTTCGACCAGTCCGGCGCTGATCGTCTCCGCGGCCCTGGCGAGGCGCTCCTGGCCGAACCCGGCTGCCTGCTTGCGCATCCGATCCAGCTGGTCCTCGGGCGCGTCGAGCAGCCCCGTGGTTCCGGCGTCCGGCACCGCGGCGAGCACGATCAGGTCGCGCAGCCGGTCCAGGAGGTCCATGGCGAACCTGCGCGGATCATGGCCGGCCTCGACGACATGGTCGATGGCCAGGAAGACCGCGGCACCGTCGCCGGCTGCGAAGGCCTCGGCCATCTCGTCAAGCAGCGCGCCGTCGGTGTAGCCGAGCAGCGCGATCGCCCGGTCATAGCGCAGCCCGGACTCGTCCGCGCCCGCGATGAGCTGGTCGAGCACCGACAGCGAGTCCCGCACCGAGCCGGCGCCGGCCCGGATAACGACAGGCAGCACGGCTGGCTCGTAGCTGATGCCCTCGGCCGCGAGAATCCCTTCCAGCAGTTCGCGCAGGACAGCGGGGGGCACCAGGCGGAACGGATAATGATGCGTCCTCGACCTGATCGTCGGGATGACCTTCTCAGGCTCGGTCGTCGCGAAGACGAACTTCAGGTGCGGCGGCGGTTCCTCGACCAGCTTCAGCAGGGCATTGAAGCCGGCGCCGGTGACCATGTGCGCCTCGTCGATGATGTAGATCTTGAAGCGCGCCGCGACCGGCGAGTAGAAGGCGCGCTCGCGCAGGTCCCTGGCATCATCGATACCGCCGTGCGACGCGGCGTCGATCTCGATGACGTCGATGCTGCCGGGCCCGGCCGGGGCCAGCGCCACGCACGAATCGCATGTGCCGCACGGATCAGGCGTGGGACCTTCCTCGCAGTTCAGCGACCGGGCCAGGATCCGGGCACTCGATGTCTTGCCGCAGCCGCGCGGGCCGCTGAACAGGTAGGCATGATTCACGCGGCCGCTGCGCAGCGCCTGCCTGAGCGGCTCCGTGACGTGATCCTGGCCCTTGACCTCGGCGAAGGTAGCTGGCCGGTAGCGGCGGTAGAGCGCAAGCGGGGCCTGCGGAGCCTCGGGGCGGTGATCCCGGTCGCCTGTGCTGCCGCCCGATCTGGAGACCTTGCCTGCCATGACCTCTTCCTCGCCGTGGAGGGGAAGGGACCCCTCGCACACCCGCCAGAGCCCGCGTACCCTTGCTGCCTTCCGGCCCTGGGGGAGTTGGCGGGATAAACGCCGTGCGAGGGGTCTGCCGCCCAGTCTAGCCAGCCCGGCTGACCGCTTGTGCGGCTATGGTTCCCGCCCGTGCCGTATCCGGGTCTGAATCGCCGCTGCGAGTCGGTAGGCTTGCCGGCGGAGGATTCGCCTAGTGGCCTAGGGCGCACGCTTGGAAAGCGTGTTGGGGGCAACCCCTCGCGAGTTCGAATCTCGCATCCTCCGCCACACTGACCTGCGGAAACACCGAACATGAGTGCTGGCGGGCCGGCGGCACGAACGTGTCCAGTCTGGTCCGAAAGTAAGACGTCAGCTGGGCGCGCGGCAGCGCCCGGCGGCGCGTCAGCGCTGACGGGCTGTGGGTAACGGCGGCAGCGGTTTAGCTGGCTGTGGCCAGGATCTCGCCGGTGTCGGGGTTGATGGCCTGGAT
>DATKQH010000357.1:0-2330 GCA_035532775.1 Streptosporangiaceae bacterium | reverse complement strand
CCAGCCCCTGTCCGAGAGCGTCTCCGTGGCCTCCTCGACGACATCGGCAGACCGGACTTGGCAGCCAAGGTCCTGCCTCCGCGTGGCCGCCGTCTCGCGCTGCCGCGCTAGACGTGGCGAACTTCCGTGATCGCCCAGATTCTTATGCGTCTATTGATGCAGCAGCCGAGCGCCTCGGGTTCAGCGCGGCCATCGTCGAGAAGGACTACTGGGTAACTCAGGCCCTGCGCATACTGGCCCGCGATTTCCCGGGCGACTTCATCTTCAAAGGCGGGACGAGCCTATCAAAGGGTTATGGTCTCATTCAGCGCTTCTCCGAGGACGTTGATATTCTGATTATCAGGCGTGAGACCAAGGGCGCTACCCATACGCTGATGAAGCAGATGGCCAGCGCTGTTGAAGAGGTGCTCGGCAGCCCTGCAGCAGTTGTCTCCTCGGAGACGGGTGTGCATCGGGATGTCCGGGTCCAGTACCCAACAGCGCGCAAAATGACCAGCGGTATCCCTGCGGATGTCCGGTTGGAGGCAGGGATACGCGGTGGCCCGCAACGCTGCGAGCAGTTGCTAATCGGCTGCCTCCTGGCCGACGCACTGGAGCAGGCCGGGGTGAGCACCGTCGGCTTCGAGGATCTTCAGCCCTTCGAGGTCGGAGTGCTTCACCTTGGCCGGACGCTCATGGAGAAGCTCGGGCTCGTGTATTCAAAGCTCGGGGCCGACCCGTCGGAGCAGGAGGCGAGTACGCACGCCCGGCACTATTATGACATCTACGAGTTGCTCGGCGACGACCGTGCGCTTGCTGTGCTGCGCGACAGGGCCGAATTTGACCGGATCTTGGCGAGCATAGCGGAGGCAAGCGAGTGGTTCGGTGGGGGCGAACTACGGCCTGCAGGTGGATGGGCGACCAGCCAAGCCTTCGACACTGGGAGCCCTTCCTATCGGCGCCTGCGGAAGGCCTACGATTCGGCGATGGCCGAGTTGTATCTCGGCTCTGGTAATCCACCTTCACTCGACGTTATATATTCCCGCGTGACAGAGCTATCCGAGCTGCTCTAATGATGGTCAAGTTTAGCTGCCGAGATTCCGGGGGGCTAGCGTAAAGCTTGTCGTCGAGTACGGTCGATTAAGGGTAACCAGTCAGACCCCCTGTTGATCTGCGGCGTGTCGGTGCTGGTGCCCGGTTTGTGATGATGATTGGGTTCGGGGATGCCGCATCCGGAGCAGCCGTCGTACGAGGGGCTGGCTGCCGGGAACGCGGAGCTGACGGCGCGGGTCGCGGAGCTCACGACGGTGGTGGCGGAGCAGGCCGCGCTGATCGAGTCGCTGCGGGCCGAGGTGGCGGCGCTGCGCCGGCAGGCGGGCCGGGATTCCTCGAATTCCTCGCAGCCGCCGAGCCAGGACAGCCCCGCGTCCGAGGCGAAGGCGAGGGCAAGGGCGGGCAGCCGGCGGGCGCGGGCGGGCCGGCCGCAGGGTGGCCAGAAAGGCCATCCGGGCGCTGGCCTGCAACTGGCGGCCCGGCCGGATGAGACCCGGGTCATCGAGCCGGGCTGTTGCGGCAGGTGTGGTGCGGACCTGGCCGGTGCCGCCGGGCGGATCGCCTCCAGGGTGCAGGTCTTCGATATCCCGGCGGCCGCGCTGACGGTGACGGAGTACCAGATGATGAGCTGCACGTGCGGGTGCGGGCAGGTCACGACCGCGGCTGCGCCGGCCGGGGTCAGTGGCGGCCCGGCGTGCTACGGCCCGAACGTGGTCGCTGCGGCGACGCTGCTGGCCAGCACGGACGTGATCGGGATCGAGCGGGCCGCGGACCTGATGGGCGCCCTGCTCAGGGCGCCGGTCTCCGCGGGGTTCGGCTCCCGGTGCCTGGCCCGCCTCGACGCGGCGTTAACCGCAGCCGGGTTCGAGGACGCGCTCAAGGACGCGCTGAGGGCATCGGGCGTGCTCGGCACCGACGAGACCCCCGCCCCCCTAATGGGCGGCCGCCAGCGCGGAGGGCTGCGGGAACCCGCACGTGTACACGGTGCGGACCATGCGCGGCTATACCGGCGGCGGGCCACCATTACCGGTTGTTCTGCCGACTGGACTACGACGCCAAGGACCGGCCGAAGCCGCTGCTGGTCGTCATCGACGGGCGGGGCAAGCCGTTCCGGACGCAGCTGTCAGAGGCCGATTACCGCAATGTCCGAGCTCTCGGCGAGGAGTATCTGCGGCGGAATCCGCGTTCGCTGGCCTGACTGGCCTGCCGGGGTGTCAGGCCGTGGCGAGCTTCTGGTCTGGCTTGTTGCGCATCGCGTCCATGTTCCTGGCCAGGGCATGAGGGTCGTTGGTGCTGCC
>DATKQH010000356.1:0-2489 GCA_035532775.1 Streptosporangiaceae bacterium | reverse complement strand
GGCGATGGTGGTGAGCTCGACGTCGGTGGCGTCCAGCAGGGCGAGGCGTTTGCGGGCTCGTTCGGTGGCCAGTGCGGGGTTTCGGCAGGCGATCAGCCGCTCGCCGGGGTAGTCCGGGTGGGCGATCTCGGCCAGGTTGGTCTGGTCGAACAGGCTCATCTGCAACGGCCCGTCATCAGCGGCCAGCGCCGCGATCGCCGGGGCGCGTAGCGCGGTGATCCAGCCGAACCCGCCGAGCTCGCGCAGTGCGTCGATCCGGGCGGTGGTGATCATCCCGCGGTCGCCGACCATCACCATGTCACGCAGCTTGAACTTCTCGCGGATCTGGGTGGCGATCAGCGCGAACGCGGTCGGGTCGGCGGTGTTACCCGGCAAGACCCGGACCGCGACCGGCCGCCCTTCGGGGTCGGTGAGCAGCCCGTACTCGATCTGCGGCAGCCCTTTCTTGCCGTCCCGGCTGTAGCCTCGCGCGGCCAGCGGACAGCAGCTGCCGGTCATCCAGGAGCTGGACAGGTCGAACAACGCCAGCCGGTCCGGGTTGGCTTCACCGGTCAGATGCCGGCGCACCAGCTGGGCCTCGATGCTGTGCTGCTGCGCAACCAGCCAGTCCAGCGCGGCATACACCTCATCGGTGCTCGCATCAGCGATCCCCAGGTCGTGCGCCAGGCTGGTGTCGACCCACCAGCGGGTGGTCGCGAGCTTGCTGGCTGGCTCGCAGACCCGGGCCACGATCAACGCCAGTGCCAGGTCACGAGCCCGACCCGCTGGGCCGAGCAGCGCCGGCAAGCCGAGCGCGTGGGCTTGGGCCATCACCGCCGCGACGTGGCCGTGCGGCAACGATCGGGTGATCTCGAGATGATCCTCGGCGCTGATCATGCTCTTGCCGGCCAGACAGGCCCGGACCGCCTCGATCGCCGGGGCGGGCAACGGCGAGAGGTTCGCCAAGGTCTCGTGCTTCACCTGGCCCTCTGCCCGGTAGGTGCGGCGCAGCAGATGGCTGACGTACTCCCGGACAGCGCCAGACTTGTCCACGCGGCGCGTCGTAATTTTGGCTACGTGCATCGCACCAGACTGCCTCGTCATGCCCACAGCATAACGCGACTGATAAACCTCACTTCTATCGACACGCCGAAAGTACTGGCTACATCTATGGCGCATGAAACACCCATAAGTGCAGGTCACAGCAGGGATCAGCCCTCAGAGAGCTCTGAACTTCGGGCTAACACCGCCGATCCCGGGGGGAGTTGCGTCGGTGTTGGACTGTCCGGTGTGCGGGTCGTAGCTGCGGAGTCATCTGAGTCGCATGGCCGGGCGGTGCGGTCGGACTCAGTTCAGCTCTGCAGCCGACACCCTGTCCGGCTCCCGTGTGCCCGTCGACGGCACCCCGCTTCTCACGGCTGCCACACTCGCACCACCGTCGATCAGCCGCCACCTGATAGGAATGCTGCTTCGGAGGCGAGGGGGGACTGACTCCTTGTAGAACCAGGCACTTAGCGCAGGCGAAGCCGTACCTCCGGCTGCAGCCTCTGCTCGAGCAAGGCGAAGGTGTCGAGTGAAGGCTGGCCCTCCGCATCCAGCTCAATAGCCACGGCGTACCGCTCGGTGCCATAGGCCGGCAGCGTACGGGCCCATGTCTGCCTCCTGTGTGAAAGCACGAGGTAGTAGGTGTCACCGTCGTCGATGTCGAGCCTCTTCTGAGACCAGGTGCGAACTTGGAGAGTGCTCGCCGACATTGCCTGCGAGCCGGGTTTAAGAGCGACGCGCCGGCGGTCGTTGAAGAGCTCATGCCTTTCATCTGGATCCTGGGCCTCGTAGATCGCCTGCAATTCGACCGGATCCGTGTTTCTTACTAGATCGACCCTCAACGTCGCGGCAACGTACTCCCGGCGCTCGCGGCGAACAGGCGGGTCGAAGGCCACCGCAACCCTCACCCGCCGCTGCCACTGTCCCCGTGCGAACGACTCCGGCACCGGTATCGGATGGACAACGGCGGTATCTACCGTCATGTCCCCTTGAAAGAGCAACACTGCGCGGCTCCCCCCCGATTGGAGCGCGAGGTATTCAGCGGGCCGGCCATATCCAACCGCGCGGCGCACCTCGTCCAAGTTCGCGAACTGTCGTGACGCCGGTTCCGGAACTCGCGCTGATATGGCAATCAAGCACCTGAGCAGGTTGGCCGATGCGTTGGGGTATGCGCCGAGAATGTCTGCCGCCAAACGCGCCACCCGCGGCGTCGAGAAGCTGGTCCCGCTTCCTGCTCGGAAGAGCCGCCCCGATTGTTCCATCGCGGTCGAAACTACCGAAACTCCCGGATTCTCGGGCTCGAGTAGGCCGGCGTCGTTGACCACCAGATTGCCGCCGTACTCGACGACCTCCGGCTTGATCGCCTTGTTGCTGGTGGGGCCAATGCCTGGCCCTGAACGACTGAACGGAGAAACCTCACCAGGCTCAGCAATCGCACGGGCGGAAGGCTTCGAAGATCTCCCGGT
>DATKQH010000355.1:0-6117 GCA_035532775.1 Streptosporangiaceae bacterium | reverse complement strand
TCACGCGGGACGGAGTGCAACCACCACCCGGAAATGATCGCTGGAAAGCGGTATGCCGGGAAACTGGCCCGTACCGTTTGGGAAGGGGCCGTTGGAAAAGGACCCACGCCACGGGCACCTCGTCGGCGGCCTACTTCACTCTGAGAGGGCCGGGGGGTGAAACTCCCCCCGGCTACTCGCCAGCACGGGTGCGCCGCCAGGGACTCGAACCCCGAACCCGCGGATTAAGAGTCCGCTGTTCTGTTCGATTATTCTCCCCGAACTGCTGCCGAGCGATGACGGTACATGCCGCTACCTGCCGTTCTGTGCGGTGCCCGTATCCGCGGCGGGCTGCAGGTACCGCGTGCTGCCGGGGCGTACCGGGACATCCGAGCAAACATGGAGCAAACATGGAGCAAACATCGGTGTGCATAGGTCTAGACCACCATGGCCGAGGGTCTCTGGGTTATGGGAGGGGGAGGCTGTAACGGTCGTCGGCAAAGGTATAGATCCTGACGCAACGCACCATGTACAGGTGCAGCCGAGTCCGGCGGAAGCGACCGACACGGTTCGTGACGCCTGTCAGGTGCCGTGCAGGGGGCTGGCCATGCGGCGGAGGATCTCGTCGGCGAAGCCGGGTACGCCTGCCCGGCCGAGGAGGGTCGCCAGGTCCCGCGGGGTGAGCGGTGGCCTCCTGGTGCGGGCGGCCTGCTCGCGGATGACCTGCAGGATGGTGGGCGGGCTGAGGTCGAGCTGGTCGAGGAGGAAGTCGTCGGGGTGGACTGCCTCCAGCCCGAGCGGTGCGAGTGCGGCGACGGGGAAGTCCTTCGCATTGGCGGTGATGATGGCCTGCGCGCCGCCCCGGATCGCCGCCGCGAGCACGTGCCGGTCGTCCTCATCGGGCAGGGACAGGCCGCCTTCGAGTTCTTCCCAGCCGGAGACCAGTGCGTCGTCGAAGGCTTCGCGCATCTGCGCGAAGCGCTTGCCTGCGCCGATTCCCGGGTGGATCTCCTCGGTGGCCGCCTGGGCCTCGGCGAGGATGCGGTCGGACCACAGCGGGCGGTACAGGCCCTTCTCTGCGACGCGCAGCAGCGTGTCGGCCAGTGCGATGGGCACGAGCACGCAGGCGTCGAGCACTGCCGTGTAGCGCAGCATGACTACGAAGCGCCCTCCTGGCGGGCGGCTCGCCTGCGGGCTTTCTTCAGGGCTGCCGCGTAGTCTTCGGGAGTGCCGCTGTAGATGCCTGCCTCGCTGGCGTCCTCGGTCATCTGGTCCAGGGCGGCGCGGCGGCCCTCGTGCTGGCGTTCGGCGAAGGCGAGCAGGTCGGTGAAGCCGATCCTGCGGTGCCGTCCTGGCTGGTCGTAGGGGATCTTGCCGTCTTCGAGGAGCTTGACCAGGGTCGGGCGGCTGATGCCGAGGAAGTCGGCGGCCTCCTGGGTGGTCAGCCGCTGGGTGCGCGGGACGAGCGTGATGATCTTGCCCTCGCGCATGGCCTCCACCACCTCGACCACGACCCGGTAGACCTCCTCGGGCAGCGGTACCTGCTCGCCGTCGGGGCCGAGCAGCAGCGCTGGCTCGGTGTGGTGCTCCAGGAACCTGCCCAGGTCAAGCAGGGCGGCAAGGTCTCTGGGCGGGAAGACCACTCCCGCCGGGGCTGTCGGTGTCATCGCTTTCCCTCCTTGCCAGTCAGCATAGCGTAATTCGAAAGAAACGAAAACCGGCAGCGGGCTGGGTTTAGGCGATTCGGGCCTCGTCTCAGGCCTGAACTTCCTCAGGTGGCCCTGGTGACGCGCTCGTGCCGTCGATCTCGTAGGTGGGGTCGAATGGCATGCCGGTGAGCTCGACTACGATCCGCTTCATACTGCTGGTCCTTCGGGCTGGGCTGGGCGCGGCGTGCTGGCGCTGGGGGCGTAGGGGAGCTTGCGGGGGTCGGGGAAGCCGAGGCTGGTGTAGCCGGGGGCGCGCTTGGCCAGTGATGAGGCGAGGACGCCGGTGAGCTCGTCGTGGTAGTCGTGGACCTCAGCGGTGGCCTTGCCGTCATAGGGGCGCAGGATCCTCCCGGCGTACTGCAGGAGACTGCCCTTGTTCGCGACGGGCGCGGCGAGGAACAGGGTGTCCAGTGGCGGGCAGTCGAAGCCCTCCCCGGCGTACGGGCCGGTCGCTACGGCGAGCAGCGGTGGCCCATCGGGCTGCCGCGTTAGCCGAGCGATGGCTGCGGCCCGGGTCTTCGCGCCCATGCCGCCGCGCAGGATCACGGGATCATGTCCAAGCTCGCGAAGGGCACCGGCCATTTTCACCAGGTGGCCGGTCCAGTTGGTGAGGACGAGGCAGTTCCTGCCCTGGGCGAGAGCCACCGTGACGTCGGCGATGACCTGGCGCGTGCGCTCGTCGCTGGCGATCAGGTCCTTGTAGATGATGGCCATCCCGCCGGGCGTGGTCGGGCTGGCGACTCCGGCGTAGCGGTAGGCGGTCGGGTGGAGATGGAGCACTGGCGTTGGGCGTCCGCCGGGGGCGCTGCCAGGAAGCATGTGAATGCTGTCGGCAGCGTGCCGGGGCGTGGCGATGGTGTGCCGGACCGGGCCGACCTGCATGCCGATGAGGTCGTCCAGCTTGTCGCGCCGGTAGGGGGTGGCGGTCAGCCCGAGCCACCGCCGGGCGGGGACCTGCCGGACGGCGTCCTCGAACGCGGCGGCCGGGACGTGGTGGCACTCATCGGCCACGATCAGCCCGTACCCCGCGGTCAGCTCCGCGATGTCGTCGCGGCGTGCCAGGGTCTGCAAGGTGACAATGTCGATGGTGCCGCGCAGCCTGGCCCGGCCGCCACCGAGCTGCCCGGCCTTGACGCCGAGGAACTCGCTGATCCGGGCCCGCCACTGGTCGGCCAGGGCCTTGCGGTCGACCAGGACGAGTGTGGAGACCCGGTGGGCGGCGATGACCGCGCAGGCCATCACGGTCTTCCCCGCTGCCGGCGGGGCGACCAGCACGCCGAGGTCATGCCTGGCCAGCTCCGCGACCGCGTCCCGCTGCACTGCGGTGAGCGTCGCGGTGCAGGTGTAGTCCTGGCTGGTGCCGGGGGAACGCTGGTCGGTGACGTTCAGGCGGCTTCCGGCCTGCGCGGCGAGGGAGGTGACGGTGTCGAGCATGCCGCGTGGCAGGATCAGGCCGCCGTCGATGGTCTCCTGGTAGCAGTGCAGGAACCGCGGGATGTTGTAGGTGGAGGCGCGCATCCGTTGCCGCTCGTAGAACTCCGGGTTGTGCATCGAGGCGGCGTGCCGCAGCGTCGCCGCCAGGCCCGGCGTCAGCTCTGCCTGCTCCAGCCGGATGCCGGCGCTGAGGCGGACAGTGAGGACTGGTGGTGCCGGGGGCCGGGTCGCGGTGGAGGACGGCGCAGTGAGCCGGGTGACCTCGGCGGCGACGGCGACCTTCCCGGCACGGTCGGCAGCGCGCTTGAGCTCGGCCGGGGTCATCCGGCCGAGGGTGGACAAGTAGCCCCACTGGTCGTCGTGCCGTTCCAGGGTCGCCAGGTCTAGGAACACCGTGGCGCCGTTGTCCCGGGCGGGCTTGAACAGCGGGGCGGCGATCAGGTTACCGACCCCGCCGGCGGGCAGCAGGTCCTGGGACGGGAACAGCCGGTCATAGCTGGCAAGGTTCATCCGGCCGCGCAGCGCCATCGCCTCACGCAGCAGCCCGGTGCCGAGCCGGCGGGCCGTTTCCGCCGGGACTGGGGCGGTGAAGAACACCCACGCGTGCGCCCCGATGCCGGACCGGGAGACCTCCAGCGCGACCGGGACCTGCAGGGCACGGCCCGCCTTGACGTACATGAGAGCGTCGAACATCGCCTCCGGCCCGTCGAAGTCGGCGGCCAGCCACCAGCACTTGTCGCCATCAAGCAGCGGGTACAAGCCGATGTGCACCTCGCCCTTCAGGTGGGAGGCGAGCACGGCCGGGGTCAGCGGCAGGTAGTTCCGGTCCTCGTGCCGGACGCCCTTCTGCCAGCCGCCGCGCACCGCCGGGACCCAGCCGGACTTCCCGGTCCGCTGGTTGTCGAACCGGACCGCGTACACGTCCGTCCGCGCCGCGAACAGCGCGCCGAAGAACGCCACCTTCGCGTCCTGCGACGACCGGTGATGCGCAATCCCCGGAGCGGCCTCGAAGAAGGCAGCCTGCGCGGGGCCGGGCGGGGCGGCCTGCTGCGGGGTCAGCCTCAGCAGCTTCAGCAGCCGGGCGTTCTCCGCCCGCAATCGCGCCAGCTCAGCTTCAACCGCCGTCGGGACTTCAGCCACGCAGACAAGCTACCCGCGCACGATCAGTGGCAGGCGGCTGCAGTGAGGGTCAATGATCCGGCAGCGCGAGTGCAGGCGGAGGCCGGTCGTGCCCAGGCAACGCCAGGACTCGTGCCGGAGCCCGGTTCAGCTGATTCGGGGTGAATCTCGAGCTGGCTCTCTGATTCGGGTGCGCAGGGTGGTGCCGCTGGGCCAGGATCGCCACCTCGGGGGAGGGATCATGGATCACGGTTCGGTGTACCGCCGGTGCGGGTGCCGGGAAGAGTCGACCGGGAGGCTGCTCGGGGCGCGCTGCCCGGGCCTGCGGTCGCCACGGCACGGGACGTGGTACTTCAGCGCCGACCTGCCGTCTGCAGCCAGGACCCGGCGCCGGGTGCGGCGCGGCGGGTTCGCCACCAGGTCCGCAGCCGTCGCTGCGCTGGAGGCGCTCGCGTCCTCGGCAGCGGCCCCGGAACCCGGGCTGACAACGGGGCAGTGGCTGCGCCAGTGGCTGGCATCCCGGATATCGCTGCGCGCCTCGACCAGCCGTAGCTATGCGGCGCACGTGCGCGGCTACCTGATCCCATACCTGGGCGGCACCCCGCTGGCGGCGCTCACGGCCGGGGACGTGCAGGCCATGCTCACCGCGATCACCCGCGACGAGACAGCACTCGGCAACCTGGTCAGCGCGGCGACGCTGCACCGCATCCACGCCACGCTACGCGCGGCACTGAACGCCGCGGTCCGCGCCGACCTCATCACGACCAACCCGGGCCGGTGGCCCGAACTGCCCAAGGCCGCCCGGCCCTGCTGCGGCTCTTGGCAAGTTCCCGTGCTCGTGCGTAGAGCTCGTCGCGGATTAGCGGCGGCGGGCTGAATCCGGCCCCGCGCGGGATGAGGAACAACTCGGCGGCCCGCTTGCGTGCAGCGGCCGAGCTTGCCTGCTGGTATGTGGGATCGGCCACCAGCTCTGCGGCTAGGTCATCGAGCCGACCGCTGACTTGTGCATAGGCGTCGCCCGATCATCTGCTGCGCCTCGTCGCATGCCTGGCGGACGGCGCTCCAGGTGACTACCCCATCAGTGCCGGGCGGGATGGCCAGCCGGGCGCGGCGCTGGCGGTCGCTCCGTGGCGCGGCGCGGAAGGAGGAGTTGGCGAGTATGGTCACGGCGAGCTCGGCTGCCAGCCGGTCCTGCTCGTCGATGCTGAGCCGCTCAGCCTCGTCCGGATAGCCCGAAGCTAGCGGCGACGGGCTGCACGCCATGTCCAGCCATTCCTGATACCAGCCGGTGCGATGCTCCCGGAAGTGGACCAGCCCGTGCCCGGATGCGAAGGGGTCCGGGGTGCTGCGCGGCGGAGCAGCCTCAGCCACGGGTTCCCGTGCATCGAGGCTTCACGGTAGTGCAGCGTGCCCGCGTCAATCGCGTCGTAGATCTCATCCTGGGTCAGCCCGAACTCCTGGCGGGCGGTCTTGTCGCTGAGCGTCGCGCCCTTGCGCTGCCATTCTTCATTCCGATAGTCCATGGCTGATCCTGGTGGCGGCCGCAGCGGAGTCCGGCCGGACGTAGTACCGGTCGTCGGCCATGGTAAGTCCGCTGCCGCCGCCCCTGCGCATTCCCGGCCTCAGTCCCAGCAGAAGCTGCAGAACGCCGCGCCAAGCCAGCCACGCGGGCCGGCTGCCAGAGTGACGAACTCGAAGCCGGGGATATCCCAGCCGGTCGCTTGGGACGGACATCTCCTAGTGTCCTGGATCTTTGATCCGCCGTAAAAGTCGACCGAGTGATTCGAGGATTTCTTCCGCAGATTTCGTCCAGATGAATGGTTTGGGGTCTTCATTCCATGTGTCCACCCAGGCCAGGATATCCTTTTCGAGCTGC
>DATKQH010000354.1:0-41895 GCA_035532775.1 Streptosporangiaceae bacterium | reverse complement strand
CGGTCGGGGTGGCCTGATAGGGTCTGCCGGCGGCCAGCACGACCGTCGTCTTCAGCCTCGGCTCGGCCGCCGACAGCTCCGCCGCGGTCGCCGTCCCCCCGCGCTCGGCGAGCAGGTGCAGCACGGACCGCTCGACGTCGGCCAGCCACGACTGCGGCTCCGCGACCGTGGTGGCCTCGCTCAGCAGCTTGAGCAGCCGCGCGCGCTGATCCTTCGCGACCCGGTCGGTCGTCGACGCCTGCACCACGGGCACGGACTCGGCCGGCACCACGAACACGGTCCTGCGCATCGCCAGCATGCGGATCAGGTCGCGCCGGTCGTACAGCGACTCCTCGATCGCGCCCGGCGTGACCGGGCCCGCCATCCTCGCCATAACCGACAGGTACACCGTCGCCGGGTCCGTGGCGTGCAGCGCCACCAGCTGCCTGGCGACCTGCGCGGGATCGGCGGGCAGGCCCGCCGGCTCGCCGGCCCGGTGCGGCCCGAGACCATGCCGCACGGCCAGCCTGCGGCGGCGTTCTGCGACATCTATCCGGTGCATAGCGACATGATCCTCCAAGCATCTGACACGGTGACCACCCCTGGCCGGTCCCGGCGCCCGCTAGCCGCCGAGCGCACCGGAAAAAGCACTCGGAAAGCGACCGGGGCTGCGCTAGCCTCCCCCCATATGGAGACAGATCTGCCGCCATCGCAGAACCTGGCACGCCGGGTGGCCGTGATAATCCTGCTGGCCATCTTCTTCTCCGACCTCTCGCCGACCATGGGCACTGTCCGTTACTACGGCGAACGAGCCCTGCTGACCGGGCCGGTCTTCGGCGCGCTCGGCTTCTGGTGGCAGCAGCGTCGCTCGGTCGCTGCGGCCGGGTTGCTAGCTGCCGTCTTCGTACTCGAACCCGTCGCCTGGTGGCTCTACGGTCTGCATTTCGGCGGCGGCGCGGCCTATCCTGTGCCGGGATACCCGGCGCTGTGGCTGAGCGAGATCGCGGCGGGCCTCGCCGGATTCGCCCTGCTGGCCAGGGCGGCACGGCGGGGCGGTTCCCCGGCTTAGCCAGTCCGGCAGAACTCACGACGCAAAGGAACGGTTTATGGTCTCCTTCGACGACCTGCTCGCCGAGGCGCAGGCCGCCCCCTTCTCCGGCTGGGACTTCAGCTGGCTGGACGCGCGCTCGTCGACGCAGAACCTGCCGTGGAGCTATACCGCCGAAGTGTCCAGCCTGGCCGACGTTGCGGCCACCATGCTGGACATGGGCACCGGGAACGGCGAGCTGCTCGCCGGCATCCGGCCGCGCCCGGCGCGAACGGTCGCCACCGAGTCCTGGCCGCCGAACGTACCGGTCGCCGCTGGCCGGCTGCGGCCGCTCGGGATCCCGGTCGTGCACTGCGACAGCGCGCCGGAGAACATGAGCGCGGAGGCGGCAGCGGCCAGGCCAGACCGGCCCGGACTGCTGCCGTTCGCCGGCGGCGCGTTCGACCTGGTGATCAACAGGCACGAATCGTTCCGCGGTGACGAGGTATCACGCGTGCTCGCACCGGGCGGGACCTTCATCACCCAGCAGGTCGACTATCACAGTTACGACGAGCTGTACCGGCTGCTCGGTCTGGAACCGCCGCCCGAGCCGGAGACCTGGCTGTCGCTGGCTGCCAGCCAGCTGACCGCCGCCGGACTCACGATCGTGGCCACGGCGGCCGGCCAGGCGCGCCGGCACTTCGAGCACGTCGGCGCCGTCATCTACTACCTGAAGATCGTCGGCTCGGCCGTACCCGAGTACAGCCTGGACGCGTTCCTCCCCCGGCTACGAGAAGCCTGGCAGACCACGAACGCATGGCCGTGGCCCCTGACAGAGCGGCGGTTCCTGGTCGTTGCCGTTAGGCGGGCGGATGACGTTTAGCGTCAGAGGTCGGCAGTAGGGTACGGGCGGGCAGTGTCGGTAACGTGAACAGCCGAAGCTGCGAGCGCGGAGGAGGCAGCCTTGAGCGATGCGCCGCATATCCGCGTGCTCGCCATCATGGGCTCGGGCGAGACCAGCCCCACGATGGTCACCATCCACAAGGCCCTGACCGCCCGGCTCGGCACCGGCAGCCACGGCGCCATCCTCCTCGACACTCCCTACGCGTTCCAGGAGAACGCGAGTGACATCTCGGCTCGCTCCCAGGCGTACTTCGCGCGCAGCGTCGGCCTGACGGTCACGGTTGTCAGCGACGCCGACCTCCCGGCCGCCCAGAATCCGGCCGCCGCCGGGGCGCTGGCCGCGATCCGGTCTTCGGACTGGGTCTTCGCCGGGCCGGGCAGTCCCTCCTATGCGCTGAACAGGTGGCGCGGCGGCGCGGTCGCCGAGGCGCTCAGAGACCGGATCGCCGCGGGGACCGGGTTGACGGTGATCGCCTCGGCGGCCGCCGCCGCGACCGGGTTCGTCGCCGTGCCGGTCTACGAGATCTACAAAGTCGGCGCCGACCCGCACTGGCTCGATGGTCTCGATCTGTTCGGCGTGCTCGGGCTCAAGGTGGCCGTGATACCGCACTATGACAATGCCGAGGGCGGCACCCACGACACCCGGTTCTGCTATCTCGGCGAGCGCAGGCTCGCCGTGCTCGAGCGCGAGCTGCCGGCCGACGCGGCCGTGCTCGGCGTCGACGAGCACACGGCGCTCATCCTCGACCTGGTGGCCCAGGAGGCCGAGGTTGTCGGCCGGGGCGGTGCGACGGTTCGCAAATTGGGCGTGAGCACCGTGCTCCAGGCAGGATCCCGGATAACGCTGCCTGACCTGCGCCTCATGGTCCGCAGCGGAAGCCCGGCACCCGGGCACCCTGGCCACGCCGGCCCGGGCCTGGCCGGCCAGGACGAGCCGCAGGAACGGCCGCGGGCCGCCCCCAGCCAGCCGGGTCAGGCGCTGAGCGAGGTGACCAGCGACGCGGAGGGCCGTTTCGAGGCGGCCGTGCGCGAGCGAGACGGCGCGACCATGGTGTCGGCCATTCTCGACCTGGAAGCGGCGATCGAGGCATGGTCAACCGACACCGATGAGAATGACAGCGCGGACCGGGCCAGGGCCGTGCTGCGCGGCCTGGTCGTCCGGCTCGGCCGGACCGCCGAGCAGGGGCTGGCCGATCCAGCGGACCAGCTGCGACCTGCCGTCGAGCCGCTGGTCACGCTCAGGGAAGACCTGCGCAGGGAACGCTCGTATGCGGCGGCCGACGTGATCAGGGAGGCGCTCACCGCAGCCGGAGTCGAGCTGCAGGACTCGCCAGACGGCACCAGCTGGGCGGTCAGTTCAGCCCGCTAGCCGCTGCGGGCGCGGGCGCGGGTCGCGGAATCCGCGCCACTGTCCTGGCGATCATCCCGGCCGGCCGCTGCCAGCGTCGCCCTGCCCGCCGTGGCGGCGATATTGCGCAGCATATCGCCGAACACGATGCCGTGGAACGGGCGCAGCGACCACCAGTAGACCTGGCCGAACAGCCCGATGGGCCGGAAGATCGCCCGCTGCCTGAACACGGTGCGACCGGACTTGTCGGGCCGCACGGAGAACTCGAGCCACGCCCGGCCGGGCAGCTTCATCTCCGCCCGCAGCCTGAGCAGCGAGCCGGGGATGACCTCCTCGACCCGCCAGAAATCAAGCGCGTCGCCGGCCTGCAGCCGGTCGGGGTCGCGCCGGCCACGCCGCAGGCCGACACCGCCGACGGCCCGGTCAAGCATTCCGCGGGCGGCCCAGGCGGCAGGGAACGAGTACCAGCCGCGCTCGCCTCCGATGCCCGCGATCACCCGCCACAGCGCGTCGGACGACGCACGCACCCGCCGGACCCGGTCGTCCAGATACAGCGAGCCGCCCGACCACGCGGGGTCGGTCGGCTGCGGGTCACTCGCCAGCAGGGCAAGCGGCGCACCTGTGGTTGCCGCCGATGACCACCTGGTCGCTACCTCGCCCGTCCTGACGTGCCGGAGCGCGAGAGCGATGGCCCCGTCAAGCGAGACCAGGCCATCGGGCGGATCGGGAACGTACCGCGCGATCTCGTGCTCGGCGCAGACGACCTCGTTCCTGAGCGACTCGACGAGCGGCCGCGCCAGGCCCGCCGGGACCGGTGTGACCAGGCCGACCCAGAGCGAGGACAGCCTGGGACTGAGCAGCGGCACGGGAATGATCAGGCGCCGCCTCAGCCCGGCGACCGCGGCGTACCGGCACATCATGTCCGCATAGGTGAGGACGTCGGGGCCGCCGATATCAAAGCGCCTGCTGACCTCGGCCGGCAGGCTGGCGCAGCCGACCAGGTAGCGGAGCACGTCCCTGACCGCGATCGGCTGGATCAGGGTCCTGACCCACCGCGGGGTGATCATCACGGGCAGTCGCTCGGTCAGGTAGCGGAGCATTTCGAACGACGCCGACCCGCTGCCGATGATCACGGCGGCCTGGAGCACGGCCGTCGGCACCTCGCCGGTGAGCAGTATGTCGCCGACCTCGGTCCGCGACCGCAGATGCCGTGACAAGTCCGACTGGTCGCCGGCGGGGACGATGCCGCCGAGGTAGATGATCCGGCTCACGCCGGCCGCTGCCGCCGCCCGCGCGAAGATCGCGGCCGCGTCCCTGTCCTGCTGCTCGAACTCCCCGGCCGAGCCCAGCGAGTGGATCAGGTAGTACGCGACATCGACGCCGGCCAGCGCCGCGCCGACGGCCGTTTCGTCGAGCGCGTCCGCGCCGGCGATCTCAACCTCGCCGGACCACGGCCGGTCGCGTAGCTGGCCGGGGTCGCGCGCCATGCAGCGGACCTGACGACCGCCGGCCAGCAGCTCCGGCACCAGCCTGCCGCCGATGTAGCCGGAGGCTCCAGTTACCAGGCAGCGTCGGTTAAGTGACACACAGTGATCTTGTCACGAGGAGTGCGGCACGGCTGAACCACCACGGCCAGTCGCCCGTGTCATACGTGGGACTGCGGCGATCGCCGCCTGGGAGTTCCCGACTCTAAGGACTCAGACATGTCATTCGCACTGGCACGGCTCATCGCCGGCGGCGCGCTGACTATGGCGATGGCCTCAGCCTGCAGCAGCCCCGCGCCAGCCCATTCCAGCGGCAGCCAGCCCACGTCAGCCCCGCCGGCACCAGCCACCGCTGCGGCCAGCCCGACGGCCACGCCGAGCCCCTCAGCCACGCGGCACCACCAGCGTCGCCATCATCACCACTATCAGGCGCCGCCGCCGCCGGTCACCTCGGCGCCCGCGCCGCCGCCCCCGCCGCCGTCTACGAGCTCGAACCCCATCCCGCAGGGCAACGGCGGTGATCATGACGGTGACAACAACGGCGGCCCGAGCGACGGAGACGGCAACATCTAGCGGGTGCGCAACCGGGTGCTGAAGGCAGTGACCTTCGAGGGCATGAGCCCGCGCAACACGGTGTCGAACAGCCTGATCGAGTTCCACCGCCGGATGGCGGCGGGCGGAACGGAGAACCGCGCCAGGCTCGCCCGGCAGATCGTCAGCGCGGCCCGCGCCGAGACGGGCTCCCGGATGGCCGTCACCGCCAAGCTGAACATGACCGACGGGATCCGCGGCGGGCTGCAGCCCGCGGACAGCCTGCAGGTCGCCCAGTTGCTGGAGGCTGCGTGCTCGACCACCCGGAGCCGCCTGCGATCGAGTGAGCGAGGCCACCAGCTCAGGCAGCCGACCAGGCGAGGGGCAGCGACTCGATGCCGCAGATTCCCTCGACTCCGCCGAGCCGCTCCGGCCCGGCGGCCCGCAGTCTGGGCAGCCGGGGCGCCAGGAAGCTCAGCGCTTCGGAGAGCTCGGCCCTGGCCAGATTCTGGCCCAGGCAGAAGTGGGACCCAGCCCCGAAGGTCAGCACCCGGTCGCCGGCCGGCTCGGCGGTGATGTCGAAGACCTCGCCGGAGATGGTCTCACGGTTGGCTCGCTCGGCACAGATCGCGACGATCGTGCCGGCCGGGAAGATCACGCCGCGGTGCTCGATTTGCTCGGTGCACAGCCGTGCGGTGAACGGCGTGATCGGCTCGAACCTGAGCACCTCGCCGACGGCCCTGGCGACAAGCTCCGGCTGCTGCCGCAGCGCCTCCCACTGGTCAGGGTGCGCGGCGAACAGTCGCAGGGCGTGCGCCAGCTGCGCCGCCGTGGTGTCCACGCCGCCCGCGAGCACGTTGAGCACGAGGTTCACGCACTCGGGCCCGGTGAGCCGCTCGCCCTCGGCCTCCGTTCGGAGCAGGGCGCTGATCAGGTCGTCGGCGGGCTCGCTGCGGCAGCGCTCAAGCAGCTCGGCCACGTAGTCGTACAGCTCGCAGACGGCCTGCTCGATCCGCTCGGGCTCGGCAGCGAGCGCCCGGATGTCGAACTGCCGCTGCACCAGGCTCGACCACTCGTGCAGCGCCGCCGCGTCCTGCTGCGGAGCGCCGATGACCGCGGCAGTGGTCCGCGCGGGGAACGGTCCGCCGAACCAGGACACGAACTCGCACTCGGACCGGCCGGCCAGCTCCAGCCAGAGTGCGCTGGCGATCTCCCGCATCACCGGCTGCCACCTGGCGGCCGATCGCGGCGTGAACGCCGGCGCCACCAGCGCGCGCCGCCGCCGGTGCCGGTCGCCGGTCAGGTTCAAGATGTTGGCGTCGATCTGCTCGGCGAGCCTGCCCCCGGTGATGCCGAACAGCTCGGCGATCTCCCGGCCCGGGAAGGCGGTCTGCCTGGCCCGCAGGAAGAACTCGCCAGCCTCCCGGTCCAGCACGACGAACGCGATCGGCGACCGGACCAGCCAGCCCTGCTCCCTGACCGCGGCGAGCCGCTCGTGATAGGCGTCTCCCGACAGGCCAGCATCGGTCATGTCGAACTCCGGCAGGTCCAGGTCGCCGATCAGGTCAGCCATCTCGCGCCGCACCTCCATCCCACGCCATCGCGGCCGTGGCCGACCTGGCGGGCGGCGCGATCGACGGCCTGGTCTCCTGGGCCGGACTGACCGGGCTGACCACCGTCTCCGGACCGTGGCGCCCGGCGCCGTCGAGACGCCGATGCTCGAGGCGTCCAGGAATGACCTGGTGATCGGCCAGTTCGTGGACGCCTTCCCGATGCCGGCGGGCCGCACGGGCCAGCCGGCCGAACTCGCCGAGTTCGTCGCGTTCCTGCTCGGCCCGCATGCCAGGTTCTGCTGCGGATCGGTAATCTTCGTCGACGGCGGCACCGATGCCCTGCTGCGCGCCGACGACGCCCCGGTGCCTATGCCATAGCGCCCCCGGCCGAGGGCTGGCCTTCGGTGCCGTCGCCCAAATGGTGACGCCGGATCGTCCTCGCGGCGGACGCCGCGCGCGCCAGACCTCCCTACGGTTCAGAACATGAACGTCATCAGCTGTACCAGCCTGACCAAGCGGTTCGGGCCCACCGTGGCTGTCGATGATCTTGACCTGGAGGTTGCCGCCGGGCAGGTCTACGCCTTCCTCGGCCCGAACGGGGCCGGCAAGACGAACCTCGGACAACGACACTTCTTCTGTAGTGATGGAACGGGTCACACCCTGGAAGGTTGAGGAAGGCGCTCAACCGGTTACCGCGGACCAGGTGTCTACGAGCTCGACGCCGGTGTCGTCGAAGTCAGGGAGGTTACGTGTGGCCAGCGCGGCACCGTGGGACCGGCAGACGGCTGCGATCAGCGCGTCGAAGCCGGGGATCGGTTTCCCGGATCGCTCACGGGTGCTGGCGATGACTGAGTACTGTTCGGCGGCGGTTGCGTCGACCGGCAGCACCTGGTCTTCGAAAGTCCGGAAGATTTCGTCAGCCGTGGTGAGGAGGGCTTGTTTCCTGCGTCCGTCCGGAAGCCGGGCAATGCCGTAGCGGATCTCTGCGAGCGTGATGACCGTGGTGCGCAGCTCACGCCTGTCCCGGTCGCGAACCCAGGCCGCGACCTGCGGTGCGGGGTCCGGGCGCATCAGTTCGGAGACCACGTTCGTGTCGAGGACGATCATGCGGTGAAGTCCGCGGCGCGCGCCGGTTCCTGGCGATCCGGAAGTTCGAGCTCGACTCCGCCGAGCGTGCCGAACCGGTCCAGAAGCGCCGTGAACAGTCCCCTATCGTCCGCGGGTTCGCGGACGGCCTCCGCGAGGATCGCGCGGGCCTCTGCTTCCATCGACTTGCCGTGCCTGGCTGCGCGCACCTGGAGGCGCTGCTTTACCGTCTCGTCAAGGTTGCGGATGTTCAATGCCGCCACTGCTACCACCTCCCGCTATCAATGGTAACAAACATCCGGTCAATGGGAGCCGTACCATGCCGAGCGGCGCACGGCGGGCCGAAGGTGTCTACCAAGCAGGACTGGCACAGAGCGCACCTTCAAGCATGCGGATGACTTCATGGCCATATGGCACTCACCGCTCAAGGATGCCAGGCCATCGAACCGTAGCCGTGGACAGCGGGAGTATGCCTACGCCGCGGGCAAGACGACGACAATCCGCTGCTGCTTGGACTGGTCGCACCGACCGAGGGCCAGATCGAGCTGCTCGGCCGCCGGCTGCCCGACCCGCGCGCGGTCGCGCGGACCGGCTCGATGATCGAAGAGCCGGCCTTCTACCCGTGGCTCACGGGCCGCCAGAACCTGGAGGTGGCGGCGGCCACAGCAGGCGGCCACGATCCCGCCGAGGTCAGCCGGGTGCTTGGTCTCGCGGGGCTCACCGAGGTCGCGGCGAGGAAGGTCAGGGCCTACTCGCAGGGCATGCGCCAGCGGCTCGGCATCGCCGCCGCGATGCTCGGCCGGCCGCCGCTGCTGATCCTCGACGAGCCAACGAACGGGCTCGATTCGTCGGGCTCGCGGTGGCGCAGTCCCTGCCGTTCCTGTGGCGCCGACAGCGGCCGACCGTCGTGCTCGCGCTTGCCGCGGCAGCTCTCGCGGTCAAGTACGGCGTGCACCTCAACCTCTGGTCGGCGAGCGCCGCCGTGCTGGCAGCCGCGTACGGTCTGGGTGCCTACGGCCGCCAGCCGGCGCGCAGAACTGCCCGGCTGCTCGCGGTCGCGGCGGTGCTCGCCGCGATCATCAGCCTCCAGGCCGGCGGCGGGAACCATTCGGCCGCCATAGCGTGCGCGCTGTTCGGGACGCCCTGGTGGTGGGCGAGGTGACGGCCTCCCACCGGGATGTGGCGACGAGCGCGGCCAGGCACGCGCACGAGTAGGAGCGGGCCGTCCTGGCGCGGGAGATCCATGACGTGGTCGCCCACCAGCTGAGCGCCATCGCCGTACAGGCGGGCGCGGCCAGGTTCGCCTCTGCCGATGACCCGCACGTGGCGGTGGCAGCCGTAGCGGCCATCGAGCAGGGTGTTCGTGACGAGCTCGCCGAACTCAACACGCTGGTCAGGCGGCTTCGCCAGAGCGGCGCAGCAGACCAGCGCGCAAGCGCGCAGCCACGCCTCGAGGACGTCGGCGGGCTGATCGAGCGGACCAGGGAGTCGGGCCTGCGCGCCGAGCTGCTGGTAGACGGCGCGGCCAGGCCACTGGCCGATGCTGTCGAGCTCGCCGGCTTCCGGGTGGTGCAGGAGAGCCTGACGAATGCGAGCGCGCCAGGCTGCTCGGCGGGCAGCTTGAGGCCGGCCGCGGGCAGCAGGGCTTCATCGTGCGCGCGTTCCTTCCGAGCGCGTCGTGAGCATCCGCATCCTGCTGGCCGACGACCAGCCGGTTGTCCGGGCGGGCGTCACCCAGCTGCTGGGAACGCAGCCCGACTTCGCGGTTGTCGCCGAGGCCGAGAACGGCTAGCAGGGCCGTCAGCAGAGCGGCCCAATTCAGGCCCGATGTTGTGGTCATGGACGTGCGCATGCCGCGGCTAGACGGGATCGCGGCCACCAGGCGGGTGGTCGCGCTGAAGCCGGACCCGCCGCGCGTCATGCTGCTGACGACGTTCGACCTCAATGTATACGTGTTCGACGGCTTGCTCGCCGGAGCCAGCGGCTTCCTGTGCTCGACCAGCCGCCGCATCGGCGCGGGCGAGACGAGGGCATCTCCGGCTGCCGCGGCCCGCGGGCGACGCCGGATCCCGGACGGCTCACTGAGCGGGAGCGCGAGGTGCTCCTGCTCATGGTCCGCGGCCTGTCCAACGCCGCTATCGCCCGTGCCCTGGTGATGGGCGAGACGACAGCGAAGACGCATGTCACCCGGATCCTGACCAAGCTCGGGCTCCGAGACCGCGCGCACGCGGTCGTCTGCGGATACGAGACCGGACTCGTCCGGCCTGGTGAGCAGAGCTAATTAGGCCGATTATCGCTTAACATCCTGAAACTCTGCGAGGGCAGCTACGATCGCCAGTGCGCCTGCCACGGTCTGGCCGTACAGTTCCTCGCTCCAGGCCACCGGCCAGGTGGACATCTTGACAACCACCGTCTGCGACGGCCCGTGCACGAAGACATGCTGGCCGTTGATCCCGCTCGCGTGGAAGAACGGCAGCCCGGGCTCCCTGATCCACCAGCAGTTCCGGTAGTGGCTGCCGGCCGGGTACCCGGGCGGATTGTCGCCCCCGGTGAACGCCCGCGGCCCGTCCGGCGCGCCGCGCAGCGTGTCGTCGATCCACCTCTCCGGGACGATCTGGCTGTCTCCCGGCCGCCCGCGGCGCAGGAACAGCTCGCCGAACCTGGCCATATCCCGCAGCGTCGCGCTGATACCGCCGTCCGCCATCGGGTTGCCGCGCCGGTCGAGGGTGAGCTCGGCGTCGAACTCGGCTCCCATCGGCTGCCACAGCTCGCGCGCGATCAGCTGGTGCAGCCGCTCCCCCGCCGCCCGCTCGATCACCCAGGCCAGCACGTCGGTGAGGATCGACCGGTACCGGAACGGACCGCCGTGCGGACCGTCGTTGCTGAGCGTGGCGAAGTACCCGAGCGCGTCATCGGTTTCGGTCCCGCCGGGGCCGGCCGGCTCGGCGGGCGGCCGCCACAGGTACACCCGCTCGTAGGTGCGCACGTCGGCCGCCGGGTCGGCGTAGTCCTCGTTGAACCGCGTCCCGGCCCGCATGTCAAGCAGGTGCTGAACTGTCGCGCCCGCAAGGGACGTTTCCTCGAGCTCGGGCACGATCTGGGTGACCGGAGCGCTGACGTCCAGCACGCCGCGCCCGGCCAGGATGCCCGCGATCGTCGAGGTGACGGACTTCGATACCGACATCAGCAGATGAGGCGTCTCCGGCGTCATGCCGTTGAAGTACTGCTCGGCGACCACCTGGCCCCTGTGCAGCACGAGGAACCCGTCCGTGCAGGTGCCTGCGAGCAACTCGGTCACGGTCAGCTCATGATCATTGAAGGAGAACGCAATACTCCCGAGCTCGTGTTCGGTGCGAGGCAGCGGTGGCACGGGGCCGGTGCCGCGGTCGATTCGCGCGCTCGGAATCAGCTCGCGCACGTGCTGGAACGCCCACCGGTTAAACGGTGGGTCCTGCCAGTTCGCGAGGGTGACCGCCGACTCCGGCCCGAACGGCGGCGCGCCGGCCATCAGCGGCCGCGGTTCCGCGGTGCTGGCTCGGGGGGACGACCCCCCGCCACCCCCCGCGGTCACAGGGCGGGCCGGGGGCCGGACCCGGTCAGCCAGGGCAGCCGCTCCTCGTGCGCGGCGGCGACGCGGAAGGCGGTCACGTCGTCATAGGTCCTCCCGACGACCGCGAGCCCGGTGGGTACGCCCGTTCTGGACAGGCCGGACGGGACGTTCAGCACCGGGCACCGGCTCGCGATGTTGAACGGCAGCGTCATCATGACGTCGAACCAGCGCTCGGCCGCCCGGCCGTTCACCTCGACGAGGTTGTCCGTGTCGTACTCGGCGGGCAGCGCGGGCACGGCGAAGGTCGGGCAGATCAGCGCGTCGTACTCCTCAAGCAGCTGGCCGAGCGGGGCGTAGATCTCCGCCTCCAGGCCGAGACCGACGAGGAAGTCGTCCTTGCTGACCAGCTCCGACTCGGCCACCAGGCGCCGGACGTAGGAGGTCAGCTCGTCGCCGTGCTGCTCGCTGATCTCCTTCATCGACGCGCCGAAGATCATGCCGAAGTGGATGTTCACCGCCCGCCCGATCGTCTCCAGGTTCCAGGGCAGCGAGACCTCGTGCACGCTCGCCCCGGCGTCGCGCAGCCGGTCGGCGGCGGCCATCGTGTTCGTGGCCACGTCCGCGTCGACGTGGTAGCAGCCGAGGTCGGGTGACAGCGCGATCCGCAGCCCCGCGACGGATGCCAGCTGCTGCGGTATCTCCAGCTTCGGCCGGATCGAGGCGACATCGCTGGGGTGCGGCCCGGCGATCACGTTCTCCAGCAGCGCGCAGTCGGCGACGGTGCGCGCCATCGGGCCCTCATGGCAGTAGTGGTCGAGGTTGAACGGAGACACCTCGGGAACGCGGCCGTACGGCGGCTTGAACCCGACGACACCGCAGAACGAGGACGGGATCCTGATCGAGCCGCCGATGTCCGAGCCGGTGGCCAGGGTCGTAGACCCGGCCGCGAGCGACGCGCCCGACCCGCCGCTCGACCCGCCGGGCGAGAACTCGGTGTTCCACGGGTTCCTGGTGACACCCCACAGCTTCGTCCAGGTCACGGGGGCGCTGGAGAACTCCGGCGTCGTGGTCCGCGCGTGCACGATCCCGCCGGCGTCAATGATGCGCTGGACGAACGCGGCTGTCTCCTCCGCGACGACGTCGCGGAGCGGCAGCGAGCCAAGCGTGTTGCGCTGCCCGGTGATCGGCGCCTCCTCCTTGACCGCGACCGGCAGCCCGTCCAGGGGACCGAGCGGCTCGCCCTGCCCCGCGTACCTGGCCTCGGCGGCCCTGGCCGCCTCCAGCGCCTCCTCGAAGCGGGTCTCGGCGAACGCGTTGATGGCCGGCTCGACCGCCTCGGCGCGCTCGATTATCGCCTGGACGAGCTCGACCGGCGACAGTTCCTTGCTGCGGAACATCGCGAGCGCGTCGGTCGCCGGCAGGTAGTGCAGATCGCTCATGGCTGGACTGGTTCCTTCCCGGCGCCGAGCAGGGCACCGCGCCGTGGCTTCCAGCCGGGCCGGGGCACGCTCGCGCGCAGTCGTTTCGTGTATTCGTGCTGCGGGGCGTCGAGCACACTCGCGGTCGGCCCTTGCTCGACGACCACGCCGCGGTGCAGCACGATCGCGTCGTCGGTCAGCTGGCGGACGACCGCCAGGTCATGGCTGATCAGGACGTAGGAGACGCTCGTCGAGTCACGGATGTCAGCGAGCAGGTTCAGGACCTGAGCCTGGATGGAGACGTCGAGCGCGGCGACGGACTCGTCGAGTATCAGCACGCGCGGCTCGGCGGCCAGGGCGCGTGCGATCGCGACCCGCTGCCGCTGCCCCCCGGACAGAGCGCGCGGCAGCGCCCTGGTCTGCCGCTCGTCGAGGCCGACGAGGGCGGCCAGCTCCGCGATCCGGCTCCGGCGGCGGTCGGCCGGCAAGCTGTGGTGCAGCCGCAGCACCTCGTCGATCGTCGCCTCGGCGGTCTGCCGCGGGTCCAGGCTGGTGTACGGGTCCTGGAAGACGATCTGCACCTCGCCACCGCGGCGGCGCCGCACCCGCGCGGAGCGAGCCGGACTCGACCGGTCACGGCCGCACGCAGTGATCGTTCCGGCGGTGGGCCGCTCCAGCCCGACGATCATCCGCGCGATCGTCGTCTTACCCGACCCCGACTCGCCGACGATCGCCAGTGACCTGGCCTGCCGCACGGTGAAGCTCACGCCGTCGACGGCGACGAGGTCGCCGAACTCCTTGCGCAGGCCGCTGACCTCGAGCACCGGCTGGTCGCCGGCGCCTCCGGCCTGGTGCTCGCGGCTGGCCTCCTGCGGGCCGCCGGGGTCAGTCATCGCTCTGCCCGCCTTCCGCCAGCTCAGGCCGCAGGCGCCCGCGCAGGTCGGCGGCGCGGGCGCAGCGCGACAGCCCGCCGTCCAGCCCGATCAGCTCGGGGGTTGCCTCGCGGCAGATGTCCCGCGCGTGCGGGCACCGGGGCGCGAACGCGCACTCGTCCTCGGGCGCCTCGAAGGCCGAGAGCGGCCGTCCGGGGATCGCGGCGAGCCGGTGCGCCGTCTGGGCGATGTCCGGCCTCGCCGCCGCCAGGGCCGCGGTGTAGGGGTGCAGCGGATCGTCGTGCAGCAGCGCCGACTCGCGCACCTCCACGATCTGCCCGGCGTACATCACCGCGGTCCGGTCACAGATTGCCGCGGCGAGTTCCAGGTCGTGCGTGATGAACAGCATCGCCAGGCCGAACTCGCGGCGCAGGTCGTCCAGGATCGCCATCACCTCGGCCTGGGTGGTGACATCGAGCGCGGTGGTCGGCTCGTCGGCGAGCAGCAGCTTCGGCTCGGTGAGCAGCGCGGCCGCGATCATGACCCGCTGGAGCATGCCGCCGGACAGCTCGTGCGGGTACTGCCGCAGACGCCGCTCCCCGTCATCGATCCCGACCTGGCCGAGCATGTCCGCGGCTCGCCGGTACGCCTCGCCTGCCGGCACGTCCAGGTTGGTGCGCAGCGCCTCGGTCATGAAGTCGCCGATCCGGCGCACCGGGTTCACGTGCGCGCGGGGGTCCTGGAAGATCATCGCGACGCCGTTGCGGTAGCCGCGCAGGCCGGCGCCGGCCAGCGTCATGACGTCGGCACCGTCGAACCTGATCTGGCCGCTGACCTCAGCCCCGCGGGGCAGCAGCCGGTCGATCGCCCGTGCCGTCATCGACTTGCCCGAACCGGACTCGCCGACGAGCCCCAGCGCCTCGCCGGGACGGACAGCGAGCGAGACATCACGCAGCACGGCCCGTTGCGCCCCTTCGACCCGGAGCCGGACGGTCAGGCCGTCGACCTCCAGCAGCGGCGCCGTGCTTGCCTCTCGACTCCCGGGCCCCACCCACCTCCCCATTCCCGCTTCACTGCGCCGCCTTCCCTCGTCGCTCGTCCCTCGCTCCCCAGTCCGGGCGGCACCGCGCCCCTTCGTCTCGCTCACCGGGCGCCCTGCGCCTGCTCGAACAGCCGCTCGCCGAGCACGTTGAAGGCGATCACGATGGCGACGATGCACGCGCCCGCGGCGAGCGCGGGCAGCGGATAGCCCTGCGGGATGCCGACCTGGTTCTCCGAGATCATCACGCCCCAGTTCGCGGCGGGCGGCTGAACGCCGAGGCCGAGGAAGGAGATCGCGGCAAGGTCGACCATCGCGTAGCCGAACAGGATGGTCGCCTGCGCCACGATCAGCGGCATGACGTTCGGGACGATGTGCCGCAGGCAGATCGAGGTGGCCGACGCACCCTGCACCTCGAGCGCCGCCACGTAGGGCTGACTGCGCTCCTTCAGGGCCGCGCCGCGCAGCACCCGCGCGACGTAGGGCATGTACGCGATCGCCAGCGAGATCGACGCCGCCGGCAGTCCCGCGCCGAACACCGCCGCGGCCAGCACCGCGAGCAGGATGCCGGGGAACGCGAACAGGATGTCGAGGCTGGAGGAGATCACCGCGTCCACCATGCCGCGCCGCCACGCGGCGATCACGGCCAGCAGCGTGCCGATCACCAGGGCACCGATCACCACGGCCAGCGGGCCGAGCATCGATGACTGGGCGCCGGCCAGCAGCCGGGACAGCACGTCCCTGCCCTCGTAGTCGAAGCCGAAGAGGTGGGCGCCGGTCGGGCCGACGAAGGCGAGGGCCAGGTTCGGCAGCGTCGGGCTGAACGGGGCCAGTGCGGGGCCGACCACGGCGACAACGGTGGCGGCGAGGATAACCGCGGCCGACGCGATCCCCGCCGCGCCGGTTCCGCGCAGCAGCCCGACCGCCCGGCCGCCGCGCGGCGCCTGGACCGTGACCAGGGGGATAGCCGTGCTCATCTGCGCGCCTCCTGCACGGTGCTCATCTGCGCGCCTCCTGCACGGTGCATCTGCGCGCCTCCTGCACGGTGCTCATGCGGCACGGCTCCCGAGCGCGACGCGCGGATCGAGCACCGCGTAGGCCAGGTCAACCGCCATGTTGATCACGACGAAGGCACTGACCAGGACTAGCGAGATGCCCTGGACGACGGCCAGGTCCTTGTCCTGGGCCGAGGCCACGAGATAGGCGCCGAGGCCATTCAGGCTGAACGCGGTCTCGACCACCGCGGCCACCGCGATCAGCGAGGCGATCGTGATCCCGGAGACCGTCGTGATCGGGATGGCCGCGTTGCGCAGGATGTGCCGCCTGACGAGCTGCCGGCGCGGGATCCCCCGGCTGATCGCCGTCTGCACGTGCTCCCGGTCGGCTTCCTCCCGGATCGCGGCCCTGGTGACCCGGGCGACGATGGCTAGTGACGACAGCGCCAGCGCGACCGCGGGCAGCGTGAAGTGCCGCAGGTTGCTGACGAAATCCGAGCCGTTCCCCAGCGCGGGGAACCAGCGGAGCTTGACCGCGAAGAGGCTGATCAGGACGATCGCGGCCACGAACGACGGGATGGCGGCGGAGATCGCGCTCGAGACGAGCACGGACGTGTCGAGCAGGCCCGGACGGAGCCCCGCCAGCACGCCCATGCCGATCCCGAGCACGAGGATGATCAGTGACGCGTACAGCACCAGGCCCGCCGTCGTCCACACCCTGGAGGCGATCAGCGTGGTCACGTTCTCCCGCAGCGTGATCGAGATGCCCAGGTTCCCGTGCAGCGCGTTGTCCAGCCAGTACCAGTACTGAGTCAGGAACGGCTGGTTCAGGTGGTAGCGCGCCTCCAGGACCTTCAGGCTGCTCGGCGGCAGCGACCGGCCACCGGAAAGCGCGGCGATCGGGTTGCCGGGCGCGAGGTACAGAGCTCCGAAGATCACGAAGCTGGCGACCAGCAGGCTGGCGACGAGCATCGCCAGCCTGCGGCCGAGGAACGCCAGGCGCACGCCGTCACTTCCCTCCGAGGCTGTCGGCCCACGGAGCGAACATGTAGGCGAACGAGGCGGTCGCGCCGGTCAGGTTCTTGGCCAGGATCATGATGTTGACCGGCTGCACGTCGGGGATCCACGGCAGTTCCGCCGCGGCGCGCTCTTCCGCCTTGGCGACCAGTGCGGCCCTGGCGTTCGGGTCCGCGGTGGAGCGGGCCTGCTCGAGCAGCGCGATCATCTTCTTGTCGTTGAAGTTGTCGTAGTTCTGCGACCCGCCAGGGATGACCAGCGTCGAGAGCAGCGCCGCCGGGTCAGCGTAGTCGCCGTAGTTGACGGTGAGGAACCCGTCGATGCCGGCCCGTGCCTTGGGGTCGATGAAGAAGTTGATGTAGTTCTGAGCCGAGACCGACTTGAGCGCGGTCTTGAGGCCGATGGCGCTGGCGGCGGCCTGGTAGGCGCCGGTCTCCTCGGCAATGTTCGAGATCTGGCTCGAGGTGCCGATCGTGAGCGTCTTGCCGGTCGCTCCCGCCTCCTGCACCAGCTTCTTCGCCTTGGCGATGCTGTAGGGCAGGATGGGCGAGGCGTTGTACGCCTTGTCGAAGACGGCCTTGCCGTAACCGAAGACGCCGGGGTTGGAGAGCCAGCGCGGCAGCAGCCCAGCGCCCTTGAAGACATCGTTGATGATCGCGTTCCGGTTCAGCGCCATCGAGAGCGCCTCGCGGACCCGCACGTCGCCGAGCACGCCCTTGGTGCTCGACACGATGAACGCGTCCGTTGACCAGCCCTGGCCCTTGTAGATCGTGACCGCGGGGTTCGATTCAAGCTGGCGAAGAGTCGACAGGCCACCGGAGGTGTAGGTGCCCTGGATCGCCCCGGTCGTCAGCCCGGAGGTGAGCGAGGTGTCGGACGCGACGCCCTTGAGGATGATCTGGCCGACGAGCGGCTTGACCGAGGGCTGCCAGTAGTTCGTGTTCGGCACCGCGGTGACGCCGACGCCGGGGACGAACGACTTCAGCTTGTAGGCGCCGGTGCACATGATGCTGCCGGACGGCGTGCCGTACTTCTTCCCCTGCTGCTGCGCGAAGGCCTTCTCGATGACGATGCCGGGCATCGAGGCAAGCTCGCCCTCGAGCCAGTAGTCGGGCTGCTTCAGCGTGATCGTGACCCGGTCGCTGCCGGTCGCCTGGATGGAGGAGACCCGGCTGAACACCAGGCCGTAGAAGCCGCCGAGTGCGGTGTCCCTGTTCCGGTCCAGGCTGTAGACCACGTCGGCCGGCGTCACCGGCTTGCCGTCCCAGAACTTGGCACCGGGATGGATAGTGAACACGAACGTGGTCGGCGATGGGTTCGACAGGGTCGCCAGCCCGGGCCCGATCGAGCCATCGGGGGCCTGCTTGAGCAGGGACTCGCACATCAGCGAGACGGCGGTGTTCTCCGGATAGTCGAACGCGTAGATCGGGTCTAGCGAGTTCACGTCCCGGTAGACGGCCCAGGTCACCGAGGAGACGGGCTTGGTCCCTGGCGTCGTGCTCGTCACCAGGTTCTTCGTGGGCGACAGATTGCCTGCCGTCCCGCCGTTGCCAGTGGCAGACCGGCCGCAGGCAGCAAGCGCCAGGGCCGCTGCGGTCGCTGTCACCGCGACGGACATTGCCGCCCGCCGGCTTGTCTTCCTGGCCATCTGTCCTCCTCAGTTGCTGCCAGGCCGTGCGGCCGGGCGGAGCTCTTCGTGCTACTGCCGCTGATAGACCGCGTCGCCGCGGACCCAGGTGGTGGCCACTGATGCCTGGCGGATCTCGGCTGCGCTGTGCGCCAGATCGGCGTCCACGACAGCGAAGTCGGCGTCCAGGCCCGGCCGGACGGAGCCGGTGACGTTCTCCAGGCCGTTCACCCTGGCGCTGCCTGAGGTGTAGGCGGCGAAGATGACCTCGGGGCTGAGCGCCTGCTCGGGCAGGAACGGGTCGGGCGCGGTTCCACCTGGCTGGTCTGGCATGGACCGGTTGACCGCGACGTGCGCGCCCCAGAGCGGGTCGGGGCTGGAGACCGACCAGTCGCTGCCGGCGCACAGCAAGGCCCCGGCGGCGAGCAGCGACCCGAACGGGTACTGCCAGCCGCTGCGGCGCTCGCCGAGGAACGGGATCGTGAGGTCGTCCATCTGCGGCTCGTGCATCGCCCACAGGGGCTGGATGTTCGCGGTCGCCCCCAGGCTGGCGAAGCGCGGGATGTCGTCCGGATGGATCACCTGGAGATGGGCCAGGTGGTGCCGCTGCCCGCTGTCCCCGTTCGCCTCCCTCGCTGCCGCGATGGCGTCGAGGGCATTGCGGACCGCCCGGTCGCCGAGCGCGTGGAAGTGGACCTGGAAGCCTTCGCGGTCCAGCGCGGTCACGAACCGCGGCAGTTCCGCCGGGTCGATGAAGTCGAGGCCGGAAACCTCCGTCGCGCAGCCGTGGCCGTCGAGGTAGGGCTCGAGCATCGCCGCGGTATGGTTCTCCGCGACGCCGTCGAGCATCATCTTCACGCTGGTTGCCCGGAATCGGCCGGCCTGGCCGTCGCGACGGCGGTCGAGCAACTCGGCGACCTGCTCCAGGCCACCGTCCCGCTCCCACCACAGCGCGCCGACCACGTTCGCGATCAGCGTCCCCGCCCTGGCCGCGCGCAGGTAGGCGTCGACGGGATCGGGCAGGCCGGGGTGGCTGCCGACGATCGCGTCCTGCCAGCCGGTGATGCCGAGCGAGAGCAGGTACTCCTGGCCCGCGAGCAGCCCGCTGTACCAGTCGTCCACGGTGGCGGCCGGGAGCAGTCGGGAGACCAGGTGCTGGGCGCCCTCCTGGAGCATGCCGACCGGCTCACCGGCCGCGTCGCGCTCGATCCGGCCGTCGGCCGGGTCGGGCGTGGCGGCGTCGATGCCGGCCAGGGCGAGCGCCTTGCTGTTGACCCACGCGCCGTGCCCGTCTCGGTTGGGCAGGAAGACCGGCCGGTCGCTGACCACGGCGTCGAGCAGGTCCTTCGTCGGCACCCCGCCCGGGAAGGCCTCCATCGACCAGCCGCCGCCGGTGATCCATTCCTCATCAGGGTGCGTGGCCGCGTACGCGGCGATGACCTCGACGTAGCCCTGTGCGGTAGCGTCGCGCGTCAGGTTGCAGCGGCGCATCCGGTCGCCGGCGAAGACGGGGTGCACGTGAGCGTCGATGAACCCGGGCAGCAGCGTCCCGCCGCCCAGGTCGACCGGCTCCGCGTTGCCGAGCTGCCCGGCGTCCTCGGCGGGACCGACCGCGGTGATCTTTCCGTCGGCGACCCTGACCACGGTGCCCGCAGGCAAGAACCTGGCACCGTCGAACACCGTTCCGTTGTAGAACGCCAGCTCGGAACCAGGACGCACCCAGACCTCCCGTACGAGGGGGTTTATTGCGGGAGATTAGATCACTTGCGGGGTTCGTAGTCAATGCCTCTGACAAAGGCTTGTAGCAGGTACCGGCGGTCGAGTAGCTTCCTGGTGAGGGGTGTTCATCAAGGCAGAGGCAGGCGATGACGAGCAGTACCTCTGGACGCGCCGCCGCGCGCGGGGAGCGCGACGGGACCGGGCCGGGCAGGCGGGGCGGGCGGCGACTGCGGCGCGGCAGCCTGACCCCGGAGGTCATCGTCGCCGAGAGCCTGCGACTGCTCGATGCGCAAGGAGCGGACGGCTTCAGCCTGCCCAAGCTGGGCCGCGCGCTGGGCGCCGATCCGACCGCCGTCTACCGGCACTTCGCCAGCAAGGACGACCTCGTCCTGGCCATTGCCGACCGGCTGATCGAGGAGGCCATGACCGGGTTGTCGGCCCGGCCGTGCTGGGCTGACACGGTGGCCGAAGTCGTCAGGAGGCTGCGGGCAACGTACCGCGCGCACCCCGGGGCGGCCTCCCTGTCGGCGTCCAGGACGACGCAGCGGCCCGCCGAGATGCGCGTCGTCAACGTGCTGATCGGCGCGGTCCTTCAGGCCGGGTTCGAGGGCGCCGCGGCGGCCAGGGTCTACCGGGCGCTCGGCGACTTCGCGCTGGCCTGGGCGGGCGGCGAGGCAGCCTTCCTGGCCCTGGACCCCGGCCTGCAGCAGGCCGACCGGGCGGCATGGGCGCGCGCCTACCTGGCGGTCGACCAGGCCGAATACCCGCACATCTGGCAGATCAGGGATGATCTCGCCAGCGTCACCGACGATGACATCTTCGAGATGATCCTGTCCCTGGTCGTCGACGGATTCCTCGCCAGGGCACCGCGTCCCTGCACGTGCGCGAAACACGTCAGCCCGGACACCGCCACGGCGAGTGCCACATGACCGCCCGGCTGACCAGGGGCTCGGGCGGCGCCGCGCGCCTGCGCGAGCTGCTCGACTCCGGCCAGACGATCGTGGCCCCGGGCGCCTTCGACCCGCTGGCCGCCCGGCTGGTCGAGGAGGCTGGCTTCCCTGCCGTCTACATGACCGGCTTCGGAACCTCAGCGGCCCTGCTCGGACGGCCTGACGTCGGGCTGCTGACGATGACCGAGATGGCCGACAACGCCGGGCGGATCGCCGCCTGCGTCGACATCCCGGTCATCGCGGATGCGGACACCGGGTATGGCAACCCGCTGAACGTGATCCGCACCGTCGGCGCCTACGAGGCGGCGGGCGTCGCGGGCATCCACATCGAGGACCAGGTCGCGCCGAAGAAGTGCGGCCACATGGAAGGCAAGCACGTTATCGCCGCGCACGAGATGGCCCAGAAGGTACGGGCCGCCGTCGACGCACGGACGAACCCCGACTTCGTGATCATCGCAAGGACCGATGCGCGGGCCGTCGAGGGTCTCGAGCGCGCGCTGGAACGCGCGGCCCTTTATCGCGAGGCCGGGGCCGATGTGCTGTTCATCGAGGCGGTCGTTACCGAGGAGGAGGCGGCAGCGGCGGCCCGTGCCTTTCCGGGCGTGCCCCTGCTCTTCAACTGGGCCGAGGGCGGGAAGACGCCGCCGATCGGCCTGGACCGGCTGCGGGAACTCGGTTACCAGATTGTCATCTTCCCGATTAGTACCCTTCTTGCCGCGACTGCGGCTATGCGCGCGATACTGCATGAGATCGCCGGGGCAGGAACGCCGGCCGCTCTTCTGCGCGACCTGCCCAGCTTCGGCGAGTTCGTGGATTTCATCGGGCTGACCCAGGTCCGCGAGGTCGAGCAGCGGTACGCGGCGACCGGCCCGGGCAGTGGGGACCAGATCGGGAGGTAGCAGTGGCAGCGACATTCAACCGGCCCAGCGTGTCCACGGAGCTGGCCAGGGACATGATCCTGGCGGCCGAGCGCAAGGCCGAGGAGATGGGTCATCCGTTCGTGATCGCCATCGTCGATGAGAGCGGCGTGCTCAAGGCATTCAGCCGGATGGACGGCGCCGCGCTGCTGTCCATTCAGGTAGCCCAGGACAAGGCCTATACGGCCGTCGGCTTCGGCATGTCCACCGACATGTGGCACGAGTTCGTGAAGGACGACGCCCCGCTCGCCATGGGCGCGCCCACCGGGATTGACCGCCTGGTCGTGTTCGGCGGCGGCTACCCGATCAAGATCGGGGACGCGATCGTCGGCGCGATCGGCGTGAGCGGCGGCCACTACACCCAGGACATGGACGTGGCCCAGGCCGGCCTGGCCGCCGTCCCGTCCTGACTGCCAGGACGGCCGGCGACGGGGAGGGTGCCGATCCGCCGGCTGGCGTGGCCGTCATCACCGGAGCAGGATCCGGGCTCGGCCGGCGGATTGCCCGGACCTTGCTCACTGCGGGGTGGCGCGTCGCGGTCGCCGGCCGCCGCGAGCCCGAGCTTGGTGACACGGTGTCGCTGGCCGCGGCGCGACCCGGGTCCGCCCTGGTCGTTCCGACCGATGTCAGCGTGCCCGAGTCGGTCGCGGCCCTGTTCGGCGCGGTGCAGCGCCAGTGGGGGCGCGTCGACCAGGTCGTCAGCAACGCCGGCGTCTTCGCCCACAGCCCCCGGCCGAGAAGCGTCGGCTACACCGCCACCAAGCAGGGTCGGTCGCTCCCGAGCCGACTTTCGACGCTCAGTACGTCGCGGACGCCGTCCTGTACATGGCGACTCTCCCGCTCGACGCCAACGTGCAGTTCCTGACCATCACCGCTACCAAGATGCCCTTCATCGGCA
This sequence comes from Streptosporangiaceae bacterium, assembly GCA_035532775.1. Classification (GTDB taxonomy): domain Bacteria; phylum Actinomycetota; class Actinomycetes; order Streptosporangiales; family Streptosporangiaceae; genus Chersky-822. The sequence goes on along the minus strand of DATKQH010000354.1, from coordinate 18,982 downwards.
GGGGATGACGTTCTCCATCGCTAGCCGCGCCGCTGGTCATGGCGCCACTGGCTGCCGTGATCGGACTGCCAGTAGCGGCGCAGATGCCGGCGGAACCTGGCTGCGGCGAAGACTCCCGCCAGGCACGCCACCAGCCAGAGCACCAGGACAACCTTGAGGAAGGCGACGAACAGCCATCCCGCGCCCGGAATCACCAGCGCGGCGATCAGCACGATGATCGCCAGCGGCAGGATCCGAGGTCCCCGCCAGGCAACCGCGCCGCGGCGGGCCGCCCAGGACGCAGACTGCGGCACCTGCGCCAGGTCCGGCGCGGGTTCGGGGAGATCGGCCATGACGCGCCGCAGGTCCCCGAAGGTCTTCGCGCTGAGCGCCGCAGTGATCCGTTCGTCCACTTCCTCTGACGACAGGCGGCCCTCGGCGAAGTGCTCCCGCAGCCGCGCTGTCACGCGTTCCCGGTCCGCGTCTGAAACCCGCATGCGATCGTCCATGATCCTGCCTGCCTTATCGCTGGTCTTGCTCGTCGTCCGGATCGACGTCGTCCTCGTCGCCTTCATCGTCATCGTCATCGGCGAGGATCCGGTACAGCTCGCGCCTGGTCCGTTCGAGCAGCCGCTCGGCCGCGCGCACCTGCTCGGGCGTGCCCGCGTGGGCGATCTGCACGATCCCGCCGCCGAGCCTGGCTGCCTCGGCGAACAGGCCAGGCACCTGCCAGGCCTCCTGCTGGGCCATCGACTCCCAGGCACCGCGCGCCATCTCAGGGTTCTGCTCCACGTACTCGCGGCCAGCTTCGGTGAGGCTGTACGCCCGCCGGCCGTCCGACTCCGCGGCGGCGATCAGGCCCTCGTCAGCGAGCTGGGACAGCGCCGGATAGACCGCGCCGGGACTCGGTCGCCAGGCCCCGCCGCTGCGCTCCTCGATCTCGGACATGATCTGGTAGCCGTTGAGCGGGCCCTCCCGCAGCAGAGCCAGGATGGCGGCGCGCACGTCGCCACGGCTGGCCTTCGGTCCCCGTGGCGGACCTGGCGGCCCGGGCGGCCCGGGGAACCAGCCGCCCCACGGCCCGCTGAAGCCGCCGCCCCAGTGCCCGGGGCCCCGCCGGCCGCCGAAGTCCCGGTCCCACGGCCCGCCACGCCCGCGGCTGCGCGACCGTTCCCGGCCACCCGGCCACTCCCCGCCACCCGACCGTTCCCGGCTGCCTGACCACTCCCGGCCGGCCTTCTGGACCTGGCCGAGCACCTCGCCCACGCGGGCGAAGATCTCGCGCAAGCCGGCGTCGAAGTCACCCGCGCCGCAAGCAGCTGCCGTCATCGTGCCTGCCACCTCTCGCGATACGATCACGATATATCGACAGCGTAGGCTAGCACTCCGGCAAAGACAAGTTATAACTCGATCGGACGCCGGCGAGGCTCACGCCGGCGAGGCTCATACCCTTGCATGCAGCCCGGCTATCCCCCGCGCACCGCTTCCAGGCCCCGGCTGCCAGGCGACTGCACCCCCAGTGGCCGCGACCGCACCGGTTACCGGCTCGCGGTCCGCGCGCGCCTCGCGTCTCCCGGCAATCCGACCCGGCGCCCGCGCGCCCGCGACTGAGACCCAGCCTCAGGCCCCAGCAGCCAATCGACGACTCCTCGACCTAGTCGCGGCTGGCGCGGGCAGCTGACTGGTGCCTCGTTACCGCCGGGGCGAGGCCGGCGCGATCCCGTCGACGGCGGTGTCGATGACATCGCGAACGAAGCTGTCGTTGAGCGGGGCATGGCCGTGCAGAAGCCGGTGGTAGATCGGGCCGTACAGGATGTCGAGCGCGACCTCGATATTCGTGTCCGCGGGGACCTCGCCGCGTTCGATGGCTCGGCGGAAGATCTCGCGTCCCTGGACGCGCCTGGGCTGGACGAAGCGCTCTCGGTACTGCTGGGCGAAGGCAGGGTCTGTCTGGGCCTCCGTGAGCAGCGCGGCGATGACCCGCCCGTACGGCCGCTTGCCGGCGAGCCGGGCCCACGGGCGCAACAGACTGAGCAGGTCATCTCGCAGCGATCCGGTGTCCTGGGCCGGCGGTACGCTGGCCCATTCGTTGTACAGCGCATCCAGCGCCAGGGTCTCCTTCGTGGGCCACCAGCGGTAGATCGTCGCCTTGCTGACCCCGGCTCGCGCGGCGACCGCATCCATGCTGACGGCCCCGAGACCTCGCTCGAGGAGCAGCTCGGCCGCTGCCTCGAGTATCGCGTTGTGCGCCTTCTCGCTGCGCGGCCGCCCGCGCTGCGGTGCAGCCACCGGCACCTCGCTCGTCACGCGGCGTTCCTGCCCCTTCCCGCGGCCGCCCTGTCGGACCTGGCTCGCCCGGCAGTCCCGTCCGTCCGCGCCAGGACGTCGAGGAGCGCGGCGATATCGCGCCGCGCATAGCCCAGCTCCTCTGCCCTCGACAGCAGGCCATCGGCAATGCGGGCCGACGGGACCGGGACGCCGAGCAGGTGAGCTGTCTCCAGCACGAGGCGGATGTCTTTGTGCATGAGCTGCACATCGAACCACGCCTGTTCGGGCAGGTCCAGCATGAGCGGAGCACGCGCCTGCAGCATCGGCGATCCGATCGCGCTGCCAGTCATCACCTGCGCGGCCAGCGCGGGGTCGATCCCGCCGCGTTCTGCCAGCAGCACCCCCTCGCTGAAAGCGAGCATCTGCGCGGCGAGGCTGATATTGATCGCCAGCTTCAGCAGCAGCGCCTGGCCATTCCCGCCCACGTGGGTGACGGTCCGGCCGAGCCTGAGCAGCACCGGTTCCGCGGCGCGGAAGGCATCTGCCGGGCCGCCGACCATGATCGCGAGGGCGCCCTCCGTGGCGGCGGTGACGCTGCCGGAAACCGGGGCATCCAGCATGCTGCCTCCGAGGACGAGCACCCGTCGAGCCAGCTCGCGGCTGGCCTGCGGGCTGACCGTGCTCATGTCGACATAGACCTTGCCGGGCGATAGGCCGGCCAGTATGCCGTCCGGACCTGAGGTGACGCGATCGAGCGCCGTGTCGTCGGTGACCATGCTGACGACCATGTCCGCCGCCTCAGCCACCTCGCGCGGAGTATCGCGCCAGATCATGCCCTGCCCGATCAGGCCGGCCGCCTTCGCGGCTGTGCGGTTCGTTCCGTACAGCCGGCTGCCCTCGAGCAGGCGGCCGGCGATCCGGCTGCCCATCGCGCCGAGACCGACAATTCCGATGGCCGTCACCTGCTCACCTCCGCCCGGTTGCTTCGATCTCATTCATATCCTCGTCCGTGAGCTCGAGACCCGCCGCGGCGACGATCGGATCCACCTGGTCGGGCCGGCGGAACCCGGTGATCGCACCGTCCACCGCCGGGTTCCGCAGCGTCCAGGCGACTGCGACTGCGCCGGGCGTCACGCCATGACGGTCCGCGACCGCGCCCAGCCGGTCGGCCAGCGCGAGGTGCTCGGAGAGCTGCGGCTCGGCGAAGCGCGGGTCGCGCGCGCGCCAGTCGTCTGCCGGCAGCTGCTCGATGCGCTCGCGCGTCATCGCCCCGGTCAGCAAGCCCGACCCCATCGGCGAGTAGACAATGACGCCGATCCCCGCACGCTCGGCGAACGGAAGTATCTCGCCCTCCGCCGCACGTTCGACCAGCGAGTACGGTGGCTGGAGCGTTTCGGCCGGCGTGATCGACTGGATGCGGCGAAGCTGCCCGACATCGAAGTTGGATACGCCGATATGCCGGACGAGCCCCTGCTCCTTTAGCTCGGCTAGGGCCGACCAGCCCTCCTCGATGTCCTGCTCGGGGTCCGGCCAGTGGATCTGGTACAGGTCGATCGCCTCGACGCCGAGCCGCTGCAGGCTCGCCTCCGCCTCGCGCAGGACGGAGTCCCGCTTGAGACTGTGGCGGACGTGGCCAGTGCCGTCGTCCAGCAGCGAGGCCTTGGTGAACACGTACGGGCGCTCGCTGAGGCCCGCAATCGCCCGGCCGACTACCCGCTCAGACCGGCCGAAGCCGTAAGCGGCAGCGGTGTCGACCCAGTTGATTCCGAGTTCCATAGCCCGGTGGATCGCCGCGATCGACTCCTCGTCCTGTTGCGGCCCCCAGCCGAACTCCCAGCCACCGCCGCCGATCGCCCATGCGCCGAAGCCGACCCGGGTGATCTCCATGCCAGTCGTTCCTAGCTGGCTGGTCGTGATCTGTGTCTTGTACATGATTCCTCCGTTGATCCGGATGCCCGGGGCCGATCCGCCCCGGCTGGCTCGCTCTCTTGCAAAACTAGACGATCAGTTTCTATAATGCAAGCATGGGACGCCAGCAGGGCGGCGCAGCACCGTCCGGGAGCGTGAAGGCAGCGTGATGCTCGATACCGGATTCCCGCGTGCCGATGTCGAGAATGACTTCCTGCGGGCGAGACGAAGCCAGTTCCTTGCGGTGCTCGCGCGCCGGCTGCGCCGTGATCCCGATGACACCGACCGCATCGTGCCGTTCGACGAGGTCGTCGGCGTGCTCGGCAGGCGTGGCCAGCGTCACCTGGACCTGCGGACCATCCGGCTGGACACGATCGTCGGAACGGTCGCCTCGCGGCGCGATTTCGACCGGCACTTCCGGCCCACCTCGAGCCGGGTACGGTCTCGCTGGGAGCAGCTGATCGACGCTTACGTGACCGAGGTATTCACCGCCATGCCGCCCCGGGGCACCAGGCCCCGTGGCTACCTGCCGCCATCCTCTTAAGCGCCCAGGGCGACCTTTCCTGCCAGAACATTTTATTTCCGCTGGATCCGATCTCGACTTTCGTAGGTTTTGGTGATCAAGCCGCCGCACTGAGCCTGCTGTCATGGCTCGCCCTCGGAAGCGACCACGCTAGCGCCGATGTCCTGGCGCTATGCGGGAATGCCGGTACGGCGCCGCCCCCTGAGCTGGAACGCCTTCATGGAATCCATGCCGTCCGCCTGCGCTCCGAGTTCCGGTGGCGCCTACAAGATCGGCCACAACCCTGTCCTTTTCTGCCTCACGCTGCCGGACACCGCGTGGCATCAGATCAGCTCTGCTTACACGGCCAAGAACTCGGGTGACCTGATCCGGTACAGCCTTGACGTGACCAACTTCGCCACCTCGAGCCAGTACCTGCTGGCCGACCGTCTCAGCCTGCAGCGATGACGGAGCGGAGCGGGCTGGTCCGCGCGGCACCGCGGACCAGCTGAAGGCCGTACCGTCAGGGCATGGCTGAGCCCTCCGATCTCCGGGCCATCCGGACGGCCTACGACACCGTCGCCGTCGAGTACGCCGAAATCCTGCGAGCCGAGCTCGCGGCCAGGCCAGTGGACCGGGCCATGCTTACCGCGTTCGCCGAACTCGTGCAGGCCGCCGGAGCACGGCCAGTCGCCGACATCGGCTGCGGCCCAGGCCGCGTGACGGGTTACCTGCACGAGCTCGGGGTGACCTGCTTCGGGATCGACCTGTCGCCGGTCATGCTGGCCCTCGCGCGCCGGGCATACCCGGCGCTGCGGTTCGGTGAAGGATCGATGAGCGCGCTGGGTCTCGCGGACGCTGCTCTCGGCGGCATCGTCGCGTGGTACTCCATCATCCACACCCCGCCGTCCCGGCTGCCGGACGTGTTCGCCGAGTTCTGCCGGGCCCTGCGCCCGGGCGGCTACCTGCTCCTTGCCTTCCAGGCCGGCGACGACGTCGTGCATCTGGAGCAGGCGTACGGCCATGCGGTATCGCTCGACGCCTACCGGCTGCAACCCGGCCTTGTCTGCGGGTTGATCAGTCAGGCGGGGCTTTCCGTCCTCGCCCGGCTAGTCCGCGAGCCGTGCGAGAGCGAGAAGACCCAGCAGGCCTACCTCCTGGCACGCAAGCCCGCGCAGTCGTAGCGAGCGCAGCCGAGCCGCTCAGGCGGGCTCAGCTCCGGGCAGCCTGGCCGTCGTCACTTCCGCTGGCACCGTCGAGCGCTCCCGAGTCAGCCCGTCCCAGGTCTACCCGTCCCGGGTCTACCCGTCCCGAAGGGATTTCCGCAGAGTCGGTGAGGCGCAGCTTGCGGCGGGCGCGCTCGTAGAACGTGGTGCGGCCGAGCCGGATCACGCGCGCGGCGGCCGGGCGGCCCCGCAGGGCGAGCCGCTCGCCAGGCCCCGCGTACCCGGCGACCATTCCGTCGACCTCGACGGCCAGGCGGCCGCTGGCGGCCAGTATCCGGAGCGTGACCGTGTCACTCGCGGAGACCACGATGCCGCGGTTGTAAGCCGAGTGCGGCGCCGCGGGAGTGACCAGCAGCGCCTCGACCGCCGGGCTCACGATGGGGCCGCCCGCCGAGAAGCTGTAGGCGGTCCTCCCATTCCGGGTCGAACATGAAGTGGTAGATGAACACCAGTCACTCGGACCCGTCCCTGCGTTCTCGACATCGCCCCGGTCAGGCCCGGTCCGCCCGGCCGGTCAGGAACGGGCGGAGCGAGTCAAGCACGGCCGGGTCCTCGATGGTCGAGGGAACGGGCTCGTCCCGCCCGTCCGCGATGCCGCGCATCGTCTTGCGCAGGATCTTGCCGGAGCGGGTCTTCGGCAGCGCCGTCACGACGTCGACCTGGCGGAGCGCGGCCACCGGCCCGATCTGGTCCCTGATCAGCTGGACGAGCTCGGCCGCGACGACGCCAGGGTCCGTCTCGACACCCGACTTGAGCACGACGAACCCGCGCGGCACCTGGCCCTTGAGGTCGTCGTGCACGCCGATGACCGTGCACTCGGCTACCGCCGGGTGGCTGGCGAGCACCTCCTCCATCTCCCCGGTCGACAGCCGGTGCCCGGCGACGTTGATCACGTCGTCGACCCGCCCCATCACGTACAGGTAGCCGTCGGCGTCACGGTAACCGCCGTCGCCGGTCGCGTAGCTGCCCGGGTGCCTGGCCAGGTAGGAATTCACGAAGCGATCGTCGTCCTGCCATAGCGTGGGCAGGCAGCCTGGCGGCAGCGGCAGCCGGATCACGATGTCGCCGGTCACGCCGGGCCCGACATCGGCGCCCTCACTGTCGACGACCCGCACGTCGAAGCCCGGCATCGGCTTGGTGGGCGAGCCGGCCTTGGTGGGCATCGGCTCGAGCCCCATCGGGTTGGCGGCAACTGGCCAGCCGGTCTCGGTCTGCCACCAGTGGTCGATCACGGGGATGCCGAGCAGTCCCCCGGCCCAGCGGTAGGTCTCAGGGTCCAGCCGCTCCCCGGCCAGGAACAGGTATCTCAGCCCGGACAGGTCGCAGGCAGCGGCCAGGTGCCCGTCGGGGTCCTCTTTCTTGATCGCGCGGATCGCGGTCGGCGCGGTGAACAGCGCCCTGACGCCATGCTCGGCGACCACCCGCCAGAATGCGCCCGCGTCAGGAGTCCCGACCGGCTTGCCCTCGTACAGGACCGTGGTGCAGCCCGCTAGCAGCGGGGCGTAGACGATGTAGGAGTGGCCGACGACCCAGCCCACATCCGACGCGGCCCAGAACACCTCGCCGGCGCTCATGTCATAGACGTGCCGCATGCTCCAGGCGAGTGCCACGGCGTGGCCGCCGTTGTCCCTGACGACGCCCTTCGGCTTCGCGGTCGTGCCCGAGGTGTACAGGATGTACAGCGGATCGGTCGCCGCCACCGCAACGCAGTCCGCGGGCTCGGCCCCGGCCATCGCCTCCTGCCAGTCCAGATCCCGGCCCGGCACCATCGCGGCCGCGGCCTGCGGCCGCTGCACGATCACGCACCGCTCGGGCTTGCACGCAGACAGCTCGATCGCCCGGTCGAGCATCGGCTTGTACTCGATGACGCGGGAAACCTCGATCCCGCAGGACGCCGACACGATGACCTTGGGTGCCGCGTCGTCGATCCGCAGGGCGAGCTCGTGCGCGGCGAAGCCGCCGAACACGACCGAGTGCACCGCGCCGATCCTGGCGCAGGCCAGCATCGCGATCACTGCCTCGGGGATCATCGGCAGGTAGATCACCACCCGGTCCCCCGTGCCGACCCCGGCGCCGCGCAGCACCCCGGCGAACCTGGCGACCTGTTCGAGCAGCTCGGCGTAGCTGAAGGCGCGCACCGAGCCCGTCACCGGGCTGTCGTAGATCAGCGCCGCCTGGTCACCGCGGCCGGCGGCGACATGCCGGTCAAGCGCATTGAAGCAGGTGTTCATGGTCCCGCCGGTGAACCACCGGTAGAACGGCGGCGCCGAGTCATCGAGCGCCTTCGCCGGCTCGGCGTACCAGTCGATCAGCCCGGCCGCCTCACCCCAGAATCCTCGCGGATCGGCCATGCTCCGGCTGAACTCGTCCGCGTACCGCCCCATGCCGCCGCTCCCGTCACCTTGACGCTGTCATGCTCGTGTTAGCCGCGATACCCGTCCGCGGCCCGGTTAGTGCAGGCAGGCCCGCCTCGGCGGGCGGCGGCCGCGGTACGAGAGACTGGCTCTCATCGCTCGTGCTACGAACTGTCGACAAGGAGCGCACCACGACTTCGAGTGATAACGCAACCCCGGGTGCTGATGACGGTACCGAGCCTGATGCCCGGTTCACGATGGCCAACGAGCGGACCTTCCTGGCCTGGAGCCGCACGGCGCTGGCTCTCGTCGTCGGCGGCCTGGCCATCGCCCAGCTCCTGCCGCCGTTCCCCAATGTGCCGTGGGGGCGGTCCGCCATCGCCACTCCGCTGATCCTGCTCGGAGCGGCGGTGTCGGCGCTCAGCTACTTCGAGTGGAAGGCCAGCCAGGGTGCGCTCCGGCGGGGATCTCCCCTGCCTCACTCGCAGCTGCCGAAGATCCTGGCCTTCACGATCACGGCGATCGCGCTGCTCGCCGGGGCCGTCGACCTGTACTCCCGGGTGACGTCGCGATGAAGCAGGACGGCGGCAGCCCGCACACCGCGCCTGCTGACGACATCGAGGACGCCGACCCCGTGCTGGCCAGCGAGCGGACCGACCTGGCCTGGACTCGCAGCGCGATCTCGTTCCTCGCACTCGGGATCGCCATACTGAAGTTCCGGCCGGTCATCGGCATCCCGTTGCTGGCGTTCAGCGCCGTGGTCTGGCTGATCGGCCGCGCGTCACCGACTCGCGATCAGCCCGGGACCGCCTCCAGACGGATGCTCCTGGTCACGGTGGCCGTGTGCGTGCTCGCGCTGGCCGCGCTCGTGCTGGCGTTCGTCGGCCACGGCTCGCCTGGCCTGCGGCCATAAGCTGACCCAGATTGCCTGCAGCGCACGGTAGATGTTGCCGCCGAGAACGGCCCGGATCTCCTCGTCGTCGAAGCCGTGGCTGACCAGCCAGCCGGTGATGTTCGCGAAGTTCTCGGTCGGATTCTCCAGCCCGTCGACATAGGGGACGGGCTCGAAGCGCGGGCCGCGGGTGGCGCCCAGGCTGAGCAGGCGGGCGAAGATCGTGTGCAGCTGGACGTGGTCGCCGTAGAGGGTGTCGGGCCCGAACGCGACATGATCGATGCCGACGAGGTCGGCGCAGTAGCGGAAGTGATCCATCACCGACTCGATCGTGTGCCGGGGATGCGCGGCCGACAGGGTCGTGTGCGGGGCGGCGGACATGCCGATCACGCCCCCGGTCTCGGCGACGGCCAGCAGCACGTCGTCGGGCTTCATCCGGGAAGTGTTCCAGACCGCCCGCGCGCCGGCATGGGTCAGGAACACCGGCTTGTCGGTGTGGCGGCACACGTCGAGGGCGGTGCGGTCGGAGGAGTGGGACAGGTCGATGGCCAGGCCGAGCCGGTTCATCCGGGTGACGGCCCGCCTGCCGAAGGCCGTGAGGCCGCCGTCGTAGGTCTCGGCCAGGCCGCTACCGAGCGCGTTGGCGTCGGAGTACGCGATGCCGATCTGCCGGAGCCCGAGACCGTAGAGCACGTCGAGCCGGTCGAGCTCGTTCTCGATCGGCGTGGCCGCCTCGAGCCCGAACACGAGCCCGACCCGCCGGTAGCGGTACGCCTCGTCGATGTCGGCTACCGTGCGGATGGTCATGACGTCCCGCTGATGGGCCAGGTCGGCCTGGCGCATCCCCAGGTCGGTGATGACGTCGTCCCACCGCCACGGCGCGTTCCCCGTCACGCAGGCCGTGCCGTCCATCATGTTGTCGAACACGACGGTCATGCCTGACGCGGCCAGGCCCGCGTACGCCGCGTGCTGCCGGCCGGTGCGGTTGTACTCCGGGGTCTCCTCCATCCGGAACGGGAAGCGGACCGGATGGTCGTGCAGGCTGATCACCATGGCGCCGGTCAGCAGCTGGCGCGCCCGCTGCTGCTGCTGCTCCGTGCTCAGCCCGGCGGCATACGCAGGGACGCGGCCGAACTCCGGCGCCAGCTCGAACTGGCGGAAATCCTCGCCCGCGCTGAGATAGGAATAGGCGGTATAGCCGCCGCCAGAGCCCTGCCCTCGCGCTGCTGAAAGCTCGTCAGTCATCAGTGATCACCCCACCACCGGCAGGTTACAGGCCCCAGAATGGCCAGGAAAGGCCGACACCGCGCAGGTACTCCGCTGCCTGGGACGGTTCACGCCGGGCCTCTGGTCGCCACCAGCACGTCGCCCTCGCCGCGAACGGCCGTGGCTCGAGCCAGCCCGCGATCATCGCGACCGGGCAGGTTGCTCTGGATGGTGACGGCGATCGCCCCACTGGACCGGGCGGCCGCCCAGCACCGCGGCGGGCACCAGGTGAGTCACCCCGGCATCGATCATCTCGCCGAGCAGTGCCCGCGTCGTCGGTCGCCAGCCGACGCTGGCCGCTCGTCCTCGCCGCGCTGACAGCGACGCTCGGGCTCGCCGCCGCATCCTGGGTCGTCGCGGTCCGGCAGATGAACGACATGAGTATGGGCGTTGCGACCCGGCTCGGTTCGTTCGCGTTCTCTGCCGCACTGTGGGTGTCGATGATGGCGGCGATGATGCTGCCGGGCGCGCTCCGGCGGTCGTGGGACGCGCTCATGCCAGCGGCCGGTTGCGCGCCGTGCCGCTCTTCGTCGGGTCGTACCTTGCCGTCTGGGCACTCGTGGGCGCCGCCGTGTATGCGTTGTACCGGCCGCACGGGCACGTCGCCGCCGCCGCGGTGGCGATCGCGGCTGGCGTCTACGAGTTCACGCCGCTCAAGCAGCACGTCCGCAGGCGCTGCCGGGAGAGCGTCGGCTCCGGATTCGAGTTCGGGCTCTGCGGCGTCGGCTCGAGCATCGGGCTGATGCTGATGCTGGCGGCGCTGAGCGTCATGAGCGTCACCTGGATGTGCGTGATCACCGTCCTCGTCCTGGCCCAGAAGCTCCGGCCCGCGAAAGCCGCCATCGATGTGCCGCTAGCGCTGGCGATCGTCGGACTTGGGGTCCTGATCGTCATCGCGCCCTCGTCGGTGCCCGGACTCACGCCACCGATGCGCGGGCGGCGCCGAGCTGTTGTCACGACAGGAAGACAAGAAGGAGAGAGACAATGACCGCCCATAAGACCGGAACACGTGAGGAGTGGCTGGCGGCCCGCCCGGCTGGAGCTGCTCGAGGCCGAGAAGGCGCTGACGCGGCGTAGCGACGAGCTGGCGCGGCAACGGCAGGAGCTGCCCTGGGTTCGGGTCGACAAGGAGTACCGCTTCGAGACCGGCGAGGGCACGGCGTCGCTCGCCGATCTGTTCGCAGGACGCTCGCAGCTGCTCAGCTATCATTTCATGTTCGGGCCCGAGTTCACGGCAGGGCGCCTGGGCTGGAGCGTCCCGTGGGCGTCGTCGTTCGGCAGCGACTTCAACTACGACTTCCAGGCGGCGCACACCAGGGAGCAGTGGGAGTCGGGAGCCGTCGAGTACAACTTCCGCAGGGCGGACTTCTGGCCGCCGGCCGGCGAGGGCAGTTCCGGGCTCGACGAGTTCGCATCGAGCGTCGTCGGAACGGACTGGGAGACGTTCCGGCGAGAAGGGCCCGGCGTGAGCGCGTTCGCGCTCGAGGACGGCGTCGTCTACCACACCTACTCGGCTCTCTCGAGCGCCATGACCCGCGCTCGCAGCGGCTGGTGACCCGCCTGAAGCTGGCAGAAGTCAAGCCGCCATCCCGGCTTCCGCTTGCCGTGACCTCCAGGCCGGCCGACCGCCCGGCCCGCCAGCGTCGCCAGGTATGGCTGGGATGCGGCAGGCGAAGCAGCCGGTGAGCGCTGCTGGCTGGCCCCTACGGGCACCCGTACCATCCCATGCTGGTGACCGTGCCGATCGGCGCGTGGGTGATCAGCCTGGGCTTTGACATCGCCTCGCAGGTAGCCAGCAAGCCAGGGTTCCTGGCCCAGGGCTCGGAGTGGCTGATCGCTGCCGGAGTGCTCGGCGCGGTCGCGGCTGGCCTGGCGGGCTTCCTGGATCTCGCCGTGATCCCGCCCGGCACCCCCGCGTTCCGGACGGCGTGCACGCACATGTGCGTCAACCTGATGCTCATCTTCGCCCACGCGGGGAACTTCGCCTGGCGCTTCCGGAACCACTCCCACGGCGGTCCGGTCGACGTGAGGATGCTGACGCTGTCCGCGTTCAGCGTCGCGGCCCTTGCGGTCTCTGGCTACCTGGGCGGCAAGCTCATGTACCGGTACGGCGTGCGGGTCGCTTCCGAGGTCACCCAGGCCGACGGCTACGTCCGGGCGGGTCTGCCCGCGGCGGGCACCGGTCAGACCGCGCCAGGCGCGGCCGGTTAGGCCGCCCCGGCCTCCTGCAGCCCGTCCCAGGACCAGCGGGGAACCGGCCCGTCCGACGGCGGCTGGGTCCCGATGGGCGAATAGAACAGCACCTCGTCGACGGCCCACCGCATGTACGCGCGGAGGGCAGCGCGGAACTCGGGATCATCGGGCAGGCCCGCGTCATCGGCGGCTTGCACGAAACACCGGACGAACCGGTCCCCGAGGTCGTCATCTGCCCCGGTGCCGGAGTGCATGGCGAGCATCGCCGGATGACCGCCGCAGGACCGTGAGTACCGGGCGGGCCCGCCGAGCACCTCCGCCCAGTAGCTCGCCAGCCGCTGCACGTGCTCGGGATGGCCGGGATGGGAGAACGGGTGGTTCAGCACCGGATCGGCCAGGCAGCGCTCGTGGTGAGCCGTGGCGAGCGCGAGGAACGCGGGCTCGCCGCCCGCGAACTCGAAGATCGATGATCGTGACATGAGCCAGCCCCTTCCCGCGGCCCGGCACGGAACTCACATGCTATGCCGTCGGGCCCGGAATGATTGGCTTGGCGTTCTGGCCGCCAGACGGAAGAAATCGCGGTGGATGGACGCCGGCATGAAGTCACGAGCGCCGATGGCACGCCGGACCGGCCGGCCGCAGACCGTTCCGGAGGCCATCGACTCCGCGCCCGGCCGCCTGGCGGACGTGCTGGCACAGTTCCTGAGCCCGCAGGAGTCAGCCGCGGCCGTCCGTCGCCTGGGTACGCTCGGGGTCGATCAGGCCCGCCCGGCGCAGCGCCTCCGCCATCGCGCCCCTGCTACCGCCCGCCCGGCTGCCGGGGGTCCCGGCGCGGCCCGTTGAACTCTGTCGATCGGCACGCTGGCCGGTGCGGTCAGTCCCCTTGGCAGGGCCCTTGCCGGAGCCCGGGGCTGCGCCATGCTCGTCGTCGAGCCGCATGCTCAGCGAGATCCGCTTGCGTCCGGCGTCGACATTGAGCACCTTCACCTTCACGATGTCGCCGGGCTTAGCCACCTGGCGCGGGTCGGTGACGAAGTCCCGCGACATCGCCGAGACGTGCACCAGCCCGTCCTGGTGGACCCCGATGTCGACGAAGGCCCCGAAGGCGGCCACGTTCGTGACCACGCCCTCGAGCACCATGCCGGGCGCGAGATCGGCGAGCGTCTCCACGCCCTCGCGGAACGCAGCCGTCGTGAAGCCTGGCCGCGGGTCGCGGCCTGGTTTCTCGAGCTCGCGCAGGATGTCGGTCACTGTCGGCAGCCCGAACCGCTCGTCGGTGAAGTCCCCGGCCTGCAGCGAACGGAGCACCCGAGAGTTGCCGATGAGGTCGCGGACCGGAGTTCGCGCCCCGGCGAGGATCCGCCGCACCACGGGATAGGCCTCCGGGTGCACGCTGGAGGAATCGAGCGGGTCGTCGCCGCCGGTAATCCGCAGGAAGCCGGCGCACTGCTCGAAGGCCTTCGGCCCGAGCCGGGGGACCTGCCTGAGCGCCTGGCGGCTGCGGAAGGCCCCGCGCTCGTCCCGGTGCGCCACGATCGAGTCCGCGAGGCCCTCGCTGATCCCGGAGACCCGGGCGAGCAGCGGCGGGGAGGCGGTATTGACGTCGACGCCGACGGCGTTGACGCAGTCCTCCACCACCGCGTCCAGCGACCGCGCGAGCTTGCTCTGCGCCAGGTCGTGCTGGTACTGACCCACTCCGATCGCTTTCGGGTCGATCTTGACCAGCTCGGCGAGCGGGTCCTGGAGCCGGCGCGCGATCGACACCGCGCCGCGGAGCGAGACGTCCATGCCGGGCAGTTCCCTGGAGGCGTAGGCCGAGGCCGAGTAGACCGATGCGCCTGCCTCGGAGACCATCGCCCTGGTCAGGTTCAGCTCCGGATGGCGCCTGATCAGGTCCGCGGCCAGCCGGTCGGTCTCCCTCGATGCCGTTCCGTTGCCGATGGCGATCAGGTCGACGTGGTGGGCGGCGGCGAGCCTGGCCAGGATGGCGATCGAGCCGTCCCACTGGCGGCGCGGCTCGTGCGGGTAGATCGTGTCGGTCGCGACCGGCCTGCCCGTAGCGTCCACGACCGTGACCTTGACCCCGGTGCGCAGCCCCGGGTCAAGGCCCATCGTCGTCCGCGCCCCGGCCGGCGCGGCGAGGAGCAGGTCACGCAGGTTCGCGGCGAAGACCCTGACCGCCTCGTCCTCGGCCTGCTGCCACAGCCGCATGCGCAGGTCCACGCCGAGGTGCACCTGGATCCTGGCCCGCCAGGCCAGCCGGACGGTGTCAGTCAGCCACCTGTCCCCCGGCCTGCCCAGGTCGACGATGCCGAAGTGCGCGGCGATCAGCGCCTCGGAGTCGCTGCACCCGGCTCGGGCCGCCCTTCCGGCGGCCCCGGCCGCCCCGCCGCCCGCGGGCGCGGACACGTCGCCGGGATCCATGGTGAGGTCGAGCACGTCCTCCTTCTCACCGCGGAACATCGCGAGGATCCGGTGCGACGGCAGCTTGGTGAAGGGCTGGTCGAACTCGAAGTAGTCGGCGAACTTGGCGCCAGCTTCCTGCTTTGCCTTCCTGACCCGCGCTGACAGCCGGCCGCGGCTCCACATGCGCTCCCGCAGCACGCCGATCAGGTCGGCGTCCTCGGAGAACCGCTCGGCCAGGATCGCCTGGGCGCCGTCGAGGGCCGCGGCCGCGTCGGCAACGCCGTGCTCCGGATCGGCGAACGCGGCGGCGCTGGCCAGCGGATCGGCGGACGGATCGCCGAGCAGCAGGTCGGCCAGCGGCTCCAGGCCGGCCTCCCGGGCTATCTGCGCCCTGGTCCGGCGTTTCGGCTTGTAGGGCAGGTAGATGTCTTCCAGCCTGGCCTTCGAGTCGGCGGCCATGATCTGGCCGGCCAGCGCGTCGTCGAGCTTGCCCTGGGAGCGGACCGATTCCAGGATCGCGCTCCGCCGCTCCTCGAGCTCGCGCAGGTAGCGCAGCCGCTCCTCCAGCGTCCTGAGCTGCGCGTCGTCAAGCGCTCCCGTCGCTTCCTTGCGGTAACGGGCGATGAACGGGACAGTGGCACCCCCGTCAAGTAGCTCGACGGCTGCGCTGACCTGACCGTCGCGGACTCCGAGTTCGCCGGCGATCCGGCGATGCACAGGTACCTGGCCAGCGGGCAGCGCTGACGACGTCTGCGGGAGGGATGTCACGATGACGGCCACCTCGGGGCTTCGCGTTGACCTGGTCCGCGCCGCGCGCGGCAACCAACCTGGCAAGCCATAGCTGGGTGACCTTACCACCGCCAGGCTGGCGCGGAACCATTACCTCGCTAGCCCGAAATGCCCGGAGCCGATGCCCGCCATCGATCGGCCTAAGTCAGTGTTTGGTAATTCGTTCGGGCGGCGCGGGTGCGGGCACCCGGTCAGCGGTAGCCGTGATCGTCTGCCGGCAGGTTCTTGTCCTGCACTTCGACGACGTATCGCCAGCAGTCGGGCTGGGTTCCGTCGGTATCGGTGAAGCCGTAGATCGGTGCCAGCTGGCCGGTGGACAGCACCTGGCCCGACCAGCGCGCCACCTCAGCATCGGCCGCGAGCGCCGTGACCGCCCGCCCGGTATACGTCGGTGACTCCGAGATGCAGAAATGCGGCACCCGCGTGGTGGCCTCGCGCCATGTCCCCTCGGTCACTCCATAGAAATCGAGCATGTCCTCTGATCGCATCCACCCAGGCGTGACCGCCACCGCTGATGCCTGGTATGGGCGAAGCTCGTAGGCCCGCGCGATCGTCATCCGCTGCACCGCCGCCTTCACCAGGTCGTAGTAGAAGTTTTCGTGATGCCGGCAGGCGGCGTTGTACTCAGCGGTCCCGTCCGTCATCTCCACCACCAGGCCGCCGGGCCGGCGGATCAGCAACGGAAGAACAAAATGGCTGGTGATGGCATCGGTATCGCGAACTCCGCGTACCGGCCGCCGTCGAAGATGTCATTCACCATCACGTCCAGTCGGCCGTGATCCCGATTTGTGACGATCAAGAAAGCAAGGGAGCCCGCACGTGCCCAAAAATCAGACACTCACTAAGAATGGGTACTGCGTGCGATCGGCTGGCTGGCGCCTCGTCCAGGACCGGTCCGCGGGCGGGCCCGCCACCGTGTACTGCCGGTCTCCTGGCCAGCCGGCCGAGTGCAGCCCGGGTTCACGCTTGTTTCCTGGCACCTTCAGCGCCAGCACGACGGCCTCGTGCTGGATCCGCCCGCTGCCCGCGTCGTTCACCGCGCGCACCAGGGTGTCGGTGCTGCGCGCCGCCGAGGCGCGCCCCGCGCCAGCCAGGATGTGACAGATGCCGTCCGGGCCGCCGAGCGCCTGCGTTACGCTCGCGCTCGCCAGGATCATGGTGTCGCCCGCCCTCAGCAGCACGCGCGAATCGGATAGCTCGGGATCGGGACGCAAACCCAGCGGGCTGCCAGGCCACGCGCTCGCGAGCACGCTTCCGTCGGAGCGCCGGACGAAAGCCGTCTGCGGGCCAGCGGCGCAGATCCGTACCCGGGCGCCGACGGACGAGAGCCGCACGGTGATGTAGGTCACGGCCAGCCAGCACCGCTCGCTCGCAGAGAGGGCCAGGAGCGCCCGGTTCATGCCGGCCAGGACCGCGCTCGGCGTGCCGGCAATCTGGGCCATGGCGCGCATGACGGCACGTGCCACGCCGATGCTGCCCGAGGCGGGGGCGCCGCCGCCCAGGGGAAGGGCGCTGACATCGCCGACCGCCAGCCCCCACCGACCGCCGTTCAGCGGAACGAGGTCGTGGAATCCGCCGAACCCGCCGGCGACAGACTGGCCGCGCACGCCGCGAGCTGAGAACTGCAGGCCCGGGATACCACCCGAGACTTCTGTCCCTGCCACTACGAATTGTGTGCCTTTATTCAGGGCTTTCAATTTCTTCCCCGCCTTCCCCCTATGCGCCGCACTGGACACCTGGGCAGGCAGGGTCTAGGCCGCTGACCAGAGAGTCAATCATATCGCTGTACGATCAGCCATTTATTTCATGCGCTAGAGCCAATTAATCGCCAATGATAACGATTGCAATGGAGATACCAGCTAGTAAGAACGTGCACCTGCACAAAGAATGTGCACCTGCACAACTTGTCGTCGCGCGAGAGGCATCCGGGCCTGGTGGCGTGCGCGCTGGCGGCCGGGCTTGACTGTTCGCGGCGGTGCCAGTTTCCTTGTGCGCACGTCATCACTGATTGACCAGCTTCGGGGGGGAGTCATCCAGTCACCGCGCCGCCAGGTCACGCCGACGTCAACGATGTCGCCGTCGTCGGAACCGGCCTGGCCGGTGGCCGCTGCACGCGCGCTGACCAGCGCGGGGCTCGACGTCGTCGTGCTCGAAGCGCGCGACCGCGTCGGCGGCCGGGTCCACTCGGTCATCGAGGACGGCCGGCTGATCGAGTACGGCGGCCGACGCCGAGCGGCCGTTCCGGCTCGCGGGCGGACGGGTATCCGCACTGGCCGCCACGGTCGTCTTCGGCCTGCTCGGGCTGGTCAGCGCGATCGCGGTCGGCAAACGACGCCGGGCGGCGCCAGCTCGAGCCCGTCGAAGAACCTGGAAACCTCGTCCCTGGTGCGCAGCGTCTGCGGCCTCGACACCCGCTCGTTGTAGCGTTTCTGGGCTTCGCCCTGGGCGGCGTGGATGTCAATGGCGGGATGGGACAGCGCGAGGTGGCTGCCGGCCGGCAGTCTCGCCATCAGGTCGGCGACGATCTGGTATGGCTGCTCGGAATCCTGGATCAGGTGCATGATCCCGAGCAGCATCAGCGCGGCCGGCTGGCTGAAATCCAGCGTGCCCGCCGCCGTGCGCAGGATGGCGCCGGCGTCCCGCAGGTCGCCGTCCACGTACTGAGCGGAACCCTCCGGGCTGCTGGCCAGCAGCGCCCTGGCATGGACGAGCACGATGGGGTCGTTGTCGACATAGACGATCCGGGAATCGGGTGCGACGGCCTGGGCGACCTCGTGCGTGTTGCTCGCCGCGGGATTGCCCGATCGATCCCCGCCGGCTGGGCGGCCTCGGCGGACGCGCGACGCACCTCCCGCGTTCTCCCCCGAGTTCCTCCATATCCTGACACGGGGCGGCTCGCGGAGCCGCCCCGTCCCCGCCCGGCCGCACCGGAACGTACGCTGATGTGACGGGTCCGTGCCGACCTGGCGGCGCTCTCGCCGGACAGATCGCAGCTCTCGCGGGATAGATCTCGTACTAGCCGCAAACTTCGCGATGATGATGTAACGTGTCCGGAACCGGCGGCCAGATACCGCCAGATTCATAGCGAAACCACACTGAAACAACGGGTGCCAAGGGCCGAGAACCAGGTCCGCGCGCCCGAGCCGGAGGCACCTTGTCCCGTTCAGCCCGCCACCGCCACGCCAGGGCCGCGCGGAGC
>DATKQH010000353.1:0-8963 GCA_035532775.1 Streptosporangiaceae bacterium | reverse complement strand
AAGACATGCTCATCAAGCTCCGGCGCACCCTTATCGCCGCCCGGTTTTCCGGCAGCCGCCCAGGTCAGCCCGCACCCGAGCAAATCCGCGCCGTGCTCGCGGCCTGGGACGCCGCCGCCGCATAACTGCGAAACTTTAGGTTGGCACCAACCCCGTCGATAATCCTCTCGATGTCCTCAGGGACAGGCGCTCTGCTCGTCCAGATCGCCGAGTACTGGAGGACGGCACTCCGCGAGGGCCAAGGCTTACTCTTGATAGCGCGGCAGATTTCAACGCCGGACGCCACGAGCTGATCAAGACCCACCTCGCGGGTATCACCCTGAGCCAGGGTATTGGTGGCGATCAGGCCAGCCTGGCCTGATCCGTTCAACAACGCGTGTGCACGCAATACAAAGTAGGCGACGAGATCGGTATTCGTGCCACGTACGTTATTCGCAATTTCCTCACTGAGGAACTCGCGATACGCGAACCCCAATGCCGGTCTGAGTTTCGGCCCGCCCAGGAACGGGGGGTTGCCGATGATGGCGTCGAAGCCGGGGCCGTTCGGGCGGGCAGGGTCGAAGATTTCCGGGAAGACGAGGGGCCAGTGCAGGGGGTGGCGGTCGAAGGCGCCGTCGGGCTGGTCGGTGGCCAGCCACTGCCTCCCCCGCTCCTCGGCTGCCTCCACGGCGCCAAGGGTGACGGCCTCGTTGGCGGTCTTGGCGGCGACCAGCCACAGGTTCTGCTTCTGCTGGGTGTCCTCGTCGTCTGTCTGCGCACGCAGAGCCAGGTCCTTTGACCGGCCGCGCTTGCGGGAGCCTGCCAGGGCGGCGCCGGTGATCAGGTTGGCGTACCGGGTCAGTTCCTGGGTCTCGGCCCGGACACCGGCCAGGATCTCCCGCTTCTTGTTCACTGCCTCCATGTCGTCGCCGGGGATGCTGACCAGGCCGAGGCGCTCCTGCGTGACCTCATCGAGCAACGAGCGGACGCCTGCCATGAAGTCGAGCAGCGCGCCTTCGTGCAGCGCGCACCCCTCGCGGGGATCGAGGTGCATCCATTCGAGCTGCTCGATGGCGGTGATGCCGAGCAGGGAGTCGCCGGCGACGAGGCGGTCGTCGAGGAAGGTGAACGGGCGGTGGGGGTCCATGGAGACCAGCCACAGCGACAGTTTGGCCATCTCGGTAGCCATCGGGTTGATGTCCACGCCGTACAGGCAGTGCTCGATGATCTGGCGGCGTGCCTCGATGACCAGCGGGTCGGCCAGGGAGTCCAGCGCGAGGCCCGAGTCGGCCCGCGGGTCGGCCAGGTGCTCGCGGGCGCGGGGATCGCCGGCGGCGGACCAGGTTTCGATGAGCTTGCGGGCCAGGTAGCGGCAGGCGGCGACGAGGAACGCGCCGGAGCCCATGGCGATGTCGGCGACTTTGAGGGTCAGGATCTCCTCGGCGGAGCGCAGCTTCCAGGCCGAGCGGTCAGCTGTCTGCAGCGGGCCGGGTGAGTAGACCAGCGGTTCCAAAGCGCCCTCGGCGACCTGCTCGGCGAGGAACCGCGGCGTGTAGTGGGTGCCGGTGCTGGCGCGCAGCGCCGACTCGGTCACGTAGAGCGCCCCTGGCAGGATCACGACCGGATCGCCACGCAGGTCCTGGCGGATGATCCGGTGGAACGGCAGCAGCCGCCGGACCAGGTCACGGTCAAGGGTGACCGCGTACAGCCGGGTCTCTGCCTGCGCCCGGTCGTCCGCAGCGAGTGGCGCGAGCTTGGCGGCCAGCGCCCGCGGCGAGCCAATCCCGGATTCCTTGTATGCGTCGGCCAGGCGCGCGGCGAGCTGGTCCGGTCCCGGGTTCGCGGCGGCGAGACCTTCCAGTTCTGTCAGCGGGACCTCTTCTTCGCGGCCGTTCTTGCCGGTCAGCCCGACGACCACATCGGCGGCGCGGAAGCCCTCGAAGGACAGCAGGCCCTCGTAGACGTAGCCGATCTGCTCCACGGTGAGGGTGCGGAACGAGACCGTTCGCAGCTCCCCGCCGATGGTCACGGTCTGCACCGAGCGGAGCATGTGCAGCACGGTCCGGTCATCGACCGCCAGCGGGGCACCGGGCGCGGCGGCACCCACGGCCCGGCCTTCCAGCCACGAATGTGCGTCCGGGTCAAACAGGGAGCCGTCGTGCGCGATCAGGTCGAGGTCCGGATGATCGACGCCCCGGTAGACGACAGTGAACAGGGCCAGCAGGCGGTGCCAGGCCAGGAACGTGTGTTCCAGCTCGCCCTCGTTGCCGCGCGCGTCGGCGACCCGCTCCTCCAGCTCGGCGTACAGGCCACCGGCCGAGTAGGCGCGGGCGTACAGCTCGTTATCGGCTGGCAGCAGGCTGCTCTCCTCGGCGAACAGCAGGAAGACGATCCGCATCATCACCGCGACCGCGCCGCGGTACACCTCGTGCGCGCTCACGCCGGCCAGTCCTGCCAGACCCCGGTCGCGGGCGGCGATGTCGGCCCGGCCGAACGCGGCGACCAGCAGCTCGACGGCCTGACGGACCTGCACGCCCAGCCGGTCGGTGATCTCCTCCTGGTTCTTCAGGCTTTCGCGCAGCAGCGCCGGCAGCCGCCGTTCCACCGGAACGGCGAAGAACCGGCGGCGCTCCAGCAGCGAAACGAGGGCACGCACGAGGTCGCGTTCGGAATTATCGGGCCAGGAGATCGCGTCGAAAACAGCCACGGTGGTGACTCCGTCAGCTGGCGCCCACACCAACGCCCACCACCGGCCGTCGGTGGCCAGGCCAAGCTCGACCCCGTGATGGCGGCACAACTGGGCGAGCCGGTCAGCCGGGGTGGCCGGCCAGCCGGAATCCTTGATCCGAGCGACTGGGGAGCCATCGCTGACCAGGCCGAGCAGCTTGATCTCCCCGGTGCCGGGGTCAACGAGCGTGAACGACGGGATGATGCTGGTCTCATGCTGGGGCACGTCCAAGGCCAGGCCGAGATCATCCCGCTGGACAGCGCCCTGCCAGCCGAGCAGCTCGTCGAGCACGAAGCTGATCCAGCCTTCCTTGGCGCCTGCTAGGTCCTCTTGCCACTGGCGGTGCTCCTGCCGGAGTCGGTCCCTGGCGTGGGTGTCCAGCGGTTCTAGATCCGGCCATTCGGCGGTGAGCACCGGTACGGACAGGAACGGGCCACTGACCTCGATCAGCTTCAGCCAGTCAATGTGCGCCTGACGGCGATCTTTCGCGGTGACCCCATGGTGCGGGTACCTCGTATCGGGGCGGCGGCCTGCCTGCCGGGGGCGCCGGGGGCTCACCGGACCGCCTCGCGGTGCGGCACCACGAAGATCACCGCCACAGGGAAGCTGTGCGGCCTGATGTCCCGGTAGCGGGCGGCAGCACCATCCAGTTCCTGGTCCCGGCGCGTTTGCAGCCGGTCCAGCCGGTCTTGCCACGACTGGCGGTCCCGCCGCCATTGGGCGATCTCCCGCTCGTCACCTCGGCCCTCGACCCTGCTGAACAGCGCACCCTCCTCAGCCTCGCTCCCGGCAAGGGCCTTGCGCAGGTTGGCGGCGAACCGTTCCACTCCGGTGACGATTCGGCGGCGCTCGGCTTCCTGGCGGTCGGCCAGCTTGTTCTCCAGCGAGCTGATCCGCTCGTCGGTGCGGCGCTCGATCGAGGCGAGCAACGCGTCGCGTGCCCGCGGCCACTGCTGCGCCAGCCGGTCCTGGATGAGGGTGGACGCGGGCGTACCGGTGGTCAGCGCCCGGTCCAGGATGCCGCCAAGCACCGTCAGATTCTCCACCCGGCGGAACCTGCCGGTCTCGGGCAGCCAGCCGCCCGCGTAGAGGATCTCCTCGTGCAGCCGGATGCCGTCCGCGCCGACGAGTACGAACCGCGAATAGGCGCCGACCAGTGTGCGCTCAAGAACCGGGTCGTCGCTCACCACGGCGGTCACCCGGTGCAGGCCGGTATGGCCGCTCCACACGGCGGCCCGCAGCAACCGTGCCGAGGAGTCCACCAGCGGATGACCCAGATGGGCCAGCACCACATCGCGCCGGCCTTTCGCGGCACCCGCATCGAAGGTGATGGGACGGCGCCGGGGCGGCTCGCCGTCGCGTTCCAGCTTCTCCAGCAGGCCCTCAGTGGCCCTGGCCCAGGATTTGGTCAGGGCGGGGACTTCGTACAGGCCGTCGGCGAGCCGTCGCTCGTCGAGGAACGGCTTCAGCGGCTGTTCCCCGTCAAGCTCAAGGGCGGTATCCACCAGCCGCTTGACGTTGGCCGGGGTGATCCGCAGCTCGGCGATGGTGGCGTCCAGGTCGCGCCGCAGCCGCCGCACTTGCTCGGTGACGTCGGCTTCCGGGGCTACCCGGCCGACCCGCCGCCGGCCCGCCTGGTTCACCAGTGCCGCGTTGTCGATGTCGAAGTCGGTGATCTCGCCGAGCATCCGCTTCTGGACGGCATCGGCGAGGACCGCGTTGACGTGGCCGAGATCCTCCTCCATCCTGGCCACCTTGCCTGCGACCCGCGCCAGGAACTCCAGGTCAGCCTCGTACGAATCGGTGGCCTGCTCCCAGTCTTTGCCGACGAAGTGCCGGACCTGCGGTGTGTGCGGCTGGCCGTACCTGTCGATGCGGCCGATCCGCTGCTCCAGCTTGTTGGGGTTGAACGGGATGTCGTAGTTGACCAGCCGGTGGCAGTGTTCGTGCAGGTCGATGCCCTCGCTCGCGGCGTCGGTCGTCAGCAGGATCCGGACGTTGCTGCGATCCGGTGGCTCCTGGAACGCCAGCCTCAACTGCTCCCGGTGCCAGGCATCCATCCCGCCGTACAGCAGCTTGACCCGGTCACCGGCCAGCCCTTCCTGGGCGAGCAGTTCCTTCAGCCAGATCTGGGTGTCGCGGTACTCGGTGAACACCACGACCCTCTCGTTCGTCCAGTGCTCGCCGTCGGGCAGGCAGACCGCTTTCAGGTAGGTGAGGAGTTCTTCCGCCTTGGCGTCGGGCATCGTCTCGTACCGGGCCGCCCATGTCTCCATCCGCTTGAGCAGCGCGACTTCCTGCTGAGAGGTGTCGGCCAGCTCGGCCTGGACGCGGCCCGACCGGGCGGCAGCGTCGTCCTCGGCCTCCGCCAGTTCCTCGTCGTCAAAGGCGGCGACGTCGTCCAGGAAGCTTTCCATCCATGCCGGGACCTCGTCGTCGTCTGCTGTGGCCTGGGCGGTGCGCGTCGCCTTTGCCTTCGCCTGGACGGTGTCCAGGTAGACGCCGACCGTGTGCGCGAACGCGCGCGGCGAGGAGAACAGCCGCTTCTTCAGCAGCAACGTGACCAGATCAACCGATGTCCGCCCGGTCCTGGTGGTGAGCCGCCGGCGGCGCAGCGCGGCGAACTCCTTCAGCAGCGCGTGCGCCTCGCGCTCACTGTCGGTATAGGTGACTGGGATCGCGGTGGCGTCCCGTTTCGCGAATCTGGGCGTGGTCCCGTCAGCCTCGGTGATCTGCCTCTTCATTCGCCGGACGACGGTTTCCCGTTGCGCCACCGGGTCGGGGTCCACGCCGCGCGCGAACCGCTGGTCGTCGATGATTTCCAGCAGCGCGGTGAACGACTCCGGGTAGCCGTTGTGCGGCGTCGCCGACAGGAACAGCCGGTGCTCGAAATGCGGCGCCAGCCACCGGATCAGTTTGGTCTGCTGGGAGTCCACCGCGTACCGCTGCTTGGGCGCGGCGGGCGCGACATGGTGGGCCTCGTCCAGGATGAGCAGGTCGAAGGCCCGTTTGTCGCCGTCGGGGTCGATGACTTCCTGGAGAAGTCGCTCCGCCTTGGCGCCACGCAGCCAGGTCAGGCTGACGATCGTCAGCGGGTACACCCGGAACGGGTTGGCGGCGCTGCCGTGACTGCGCCGCAGCGCGTTGAGCTGGGCCGAGTCGACGATCGTGAAGTCCAGGCCGAACTTCTCGGCCATCTCGTCCCGCCACTTCACCATCAGCCCGGGCGGGCAGACGACCATGACCCGCTTGGCCCGGTGCCGCAGCAGCAACTCCAGCGCGACCAGCCCCGCCTCGACCGTCTTCCCCAGGCCAACATCGTCGGCCAGCAGCAGGTTCACCCGCGGCGCCTCGATCGCCCGCGCGACCGGCTCAAGCTGGTACTCCTCCACCACTACGCCAGAACGCAGCGGCGCCTGCAACGTCTTCACCTCGGCAGAGGTCACCGCCGACCAGCGCACCGCATCGAGAAAGGCCGCCAGCCGCTCGGGCGGGTCGAAGCCGCCGCTCGTGACCTCTGGCAGAGACCCGGCCGGCAGGACCCGGCGGCCCGGCTCGACCTCCCAGATAACCGGCAGGCTCTCGCCGTACCGGCCGTCTTCCACGCTCTGCAGGACAAGCAGAGTGCTGCCGTCACCACCAGGCGATGCGTCGCTCACCACCCACCGCTGCCCGCGGACCTCAACGAGGCTCCCCACCTCCGGCACCGCGTCCCGCGTCGTCATCGGCACATTCGTTCGTACCACGTCCCCCTCCTGGCGTGAACCTCAGTCGCGATAATCAACCTCACGGACGCATAAACGTGCCCCAGCGGCCAAAGACAGTGATGGCGGCCTGCACGTGAGGACGTGTCGTACGCTCAGAGAGACGGTGTCGGCCTGGGCTTGGTGGCGTCCGTGGCCGGGCCATTGCTCGCGGGAGTGTTCACACATACGCGGTTTGGGTTGTGGGCATTGCGTCGCTACTTGATGGTGTTAGCGATGCCCCACCGAACGGCCAGGTGGATGTCGCCGGCCAGATGGTCGCGTACCTCGTTGGGCAGTTCGCGGGCGCGGGCCGCCACTGCAGCGCGGACATTCGGTGACGGGTCGCTAGCCATAGCACGGAATAGATTCGGTGATCCCGATACGCATCCGGCCCCCAGACCACGCACCTGCTCGTTGCCGTGGAAGATCAGCCCGGTCGCGTAGAGAGCGAAGTCCGGTGCTGCCCTGGCGACCGCGACGACGCTCAGAGCGCCCAGCACCGGATTCTGAGACTTCTCCGCGCTGTCGCGGAGCAGTTCGGCTGCGAGCGCGACGATCTCGTCGGCGGTCGCGCGGTCAGCGTCGTCTGCGGGAACTGTCGCGTCACGCCCTGCGGCAAAGGCTTCTGCCGCCACTACAAGAGCCAAGCCCACAAGATCCCTGGCGCCGCTGCGGAAGCGGGCTCGGCTTAGGCCCGTATCTGTGTCAATCTCGAACTGATCAGCTGCGGACAAGAGCGGTTCCCGGATGATCCGAAGGATCTCAGGGATCAACTCCGGCAACACCGACTGCGGCAGCGACGGCAGCAACTGGCGCAGGGCGAACAACGCGTTGGCACGGGGGCCTCCACCTTGGTGGACGTCGCCGGCCATGCTGGTCAGCTTGCGGGCTACGGCGATGGCGAGAGCCTCGGGCGGACCTGCCGCCGTGATCGCTGCCTCGTCCGGGTCGTCTGCCATCCCAGCTGGACCGTGGACAGCTTCGGCCGACGGCGTAGCGGGAGTCACCGCGTCCTCTTCCTCGACCGCGGGCCGTTCCATCGGCTTAGAGGCTTCGCCCACGACGAAAGAGGCCGAGAAGAAGACGCCGCCAGCCGGCTGCGCCTTCTCTGCGGTGAGTTCGGATGCAGGCACCTCAGTTAGGTCGTCGGCATCGAGCAGCGCAAGCAGAAGGTTCACGGTGGCGAACTCCTGGGTGCCGACGTGGATGGTCACCTGCTCGACGCCGGTCGGTCGCCGCAGAAGCGCGGCACATGCGCTACGGGCCGCGAGCTGTACGGTAGCCGACGGTTGTCGCCAGCTGGCCAAGACGCCGACCGCCACGGCATTGCCGTTGTCCGCCAGGCCGGTGACTGTCGGAAGCAGCAGTTCCCTAGCAACCGCCGGTATTTGGGGCAGAAAATCCCACAGGTTGTACGGCGGGTCGGGCAGTCGCAGCATCGACGCAAGCGCGGCTGCCACGTCGCCGCGGCGGCTCTCGACGGCCCAGTAGGTCTGGATAAGAAGGCCCGCGATGACGTCGCTCACCCTGGTGTTCCGGCCGAGCGTGGGGGCTGCCACGGCCAGGATCGAATTGACGGCGGCATCTGGGATGCGGACGCCAAATGAGGCGACAGCCTTGAGCGCGTCCAACTCCGGGTGCGGCTCGAAAAACCTAGAAGTCCACACCTCCTGCGAAGCGAGCAGCAGCGCTTCGATGACGGCCGTGACGTGATCGTCGTGCACGAAGGCCGCCTGTGCCCCGATGACCTGGATGGCGGCCGCCCGGCGGCGGCGCAAGGCGGACGAGCTCCAGGCGGTGACATCGACGCGTTCGGAGAGGCCTGCCGCCAGCTCGGCAGCTTTCTTCGCCTGCCCGGCCATGACATAGCAGATGATGGCGGCAGCCTGCCGCCCGCCCGCAGCGACGACATCGCCAAATAGGGACAGGGCAAGCATCTCCTCAAGGAGATGGCCGGCAAGTCGGCTCTCCCACAGGTAGCGCCGCGCGTCACCGAAGGCGTCCGGAAGCTTGTCGCGATGGGCTGCGTCCAGGGCGCTGAGCGCCGGATCGTGTGATCCGCTCAGCAGACGCCGCTGGTTGGGCAGCGCGCTGGTGACGACATCGAGTCCGGGAAACTCAAGGACACCACTGTCCGATGTGAGAAGCCGGGAAGCGCGCATCGCGTTGCGGACATCGCCGTAGAACCCGTCCTCACAGCTGACCAGGATCGACTGCCGCCACAACGTGTTCGCCCGATCGACGTCACCTCTGACCGCGAAGGCGTAAGCCGCACGCGAGGTGACGAGCCCCCGGGCGTGCCGATAGCGGCCAGCGAGAGCGTCCCCGACGATCGCACCGTAGACAGCGTCAATGACCTCAGCGTTAGCCGCTAGCCCGAGTTTCCGACGATCATGGTTTTCTGACGCCTGATCACGGCACGGCCTGAGCCGTTTCCCCTGATGACGCGCTGTCCCGCTGCTTGAATCGATCTTGATCAGGGTGTATGACCTAATCTTGTGGCGAGCCTG
>DATKQH010000352.1:0-2572 GCA_035532775.1 Streptosporangiaceae bacterium | reverse complement strand
AGCCCGTCCTTCTCGCCGCAATGGAGCCCGCTCCTCAGGAGCGGGATGACGTGGCTGAGAGCCGGCTGAGGTGCGGGAATCACCGTTGCCGCAATGGAGCCCGCTCCTCAGGAGCGGGATGACGGCTCGCGAAAAACGAGCCAGATGACCTGCGATGACGCGGCCAAACGCGAGCGGTTGCCAACGAGGGACAGACTTTCGATTCTCTGTGGAGTTGTCAAGGTACGAGTTCGGCCGCTGACCTGGGCGCGAGCGCTGCCCGGGGTTCGACTGTCCACCGGAGCGCTCGCACGGTCAGACAATGACCGCACTTGAGGTTGGCAGCTTCTCATGGTGACCCAGGAAAAGGAACCTGCCCGAATCTCCCGCCTTGCCCAGATCGATGATCATCACGCTGTCTTCCGACTGCTTGATCCGGACCTCGATGTCGCCCCGGAGCGAGACGGCCTCCTCGTCGGACAGATCGCAGATGAAGACCGAGTACTGAATCCGCTCGCCGTAACCCTCGACGCAGGCGGCAACGACCCTCAGTCGACGGTCCTCACGGATGTCATAGGCGACCAGGTACCGGCAGCGGGCCATGGAGCCTACCTGGTGACCAGCGGCTCGTACTGCGCCAGCTCGCCGATCAAGTGCGCCGCCAGGACGCGCGCCTGCAGCTCGACGGCCCGCCGGTAGCTGACCGTGTACCCGAACATCGGGTGCCGCACCTGGGTCGTCATCCTCCGTTCCCAGGTGCGGATCACCGCCTTCCGGCCACCTGCGGTGAGCGTCACGGCGCCGGCCCGCACCAGGAAATCGGTAGCGCCGATCTCACGGTTATTGATCAGCGTGAGCACGGTCGAGTCCGCCAGCAACGGCCGGAACTCCTCGGCCAGGTCAAGCACCAGGGCAGGCCGCCCGAAGCGGGGCCGGTGGAACAGCCCGACGTAGGGGTCGAAGCCGACCGCCAGGCAGGCTGCCAGTACCTCCTTGGTCAGCATTCCGTAGCAAAACGAAAGCAGGCAGTTGACCACGTCGGCAGGCGGACGCCGGTTGCGCAGACCGGAGAAACCAGGTCCTGGCAGCTCGGACGCCCGGCTGACAAGCTGCGGGAACACGTCGAAGTACAGCCTGGCAGCGACTCCTTCGATCCCGAGCAACTCCGCCGGCCCGGCAGCCTCCTCAGCCTTCCGTGCTAGCTCGGCGAGCTGCCCGACAGTGCGCGCGACCAGCGCACCCCCGTTGCGGCGCAGCAGCACCCGGCAGTTCCGGATCTTCCCGGCGATCATGCGACGTGGCGCATCGAGCTGCCCGCGGGCAGCGGCGGTAGTCTGCCGGATCCGCAGCATCACGTTCTTGCTCGGCAGCCCCGTCGTCAATCCGAGCAGCCAGCCGCCGTAGGAAAAGTGAAAGACGTCGATGTCCCGCTCGAACATGGTCCGCATCGCCTGCGCGCTCACCTGAACGTTGCCATAAGCGCACACGTGCAGCACGTCGATCAGCCTGACGCTGGCCAGCGGCTCACGCCGCTTGGAGACGGTCAGCCGGCCACCGTCGATTCCGACCATCGAACCCGGCTCGGTGACGTAGAGCGGCACCGCGTCCGGCGCAGCAGCGATCAGCCGGCGCGGCTTGCCGTCGTTCCGCCCGGCGAGCAGGTTGGTCTCGTCGGGCAGGCAGATACCCACCAGAGAGCAGCGCGGGCACTTCGGGCTCGACTCCAGCGGAGGCGGCGGTGCCAGCCGCATAGCCGCCGACCGGGCCTCGGCGACGATCTCCAGCGTCCGGGCGACCAGCTCGGGCACCGGCTCGACTGGCACCCGCTGCCGGGTCTGCGCATAGAAGATCTCGCCGCGCTCGCACGCATACCCGTGCTCCCGCAGCAGCAGAACCTGCGCGCACACCTGAATGGCGTCGGCCTCCCACGGCTGGCCGTCCGCAGTCGGATGCCCCTTCTTGACATCGACAGGGACCACGCCGCCGCCGGCGCCTTCCAGCAGGTCCAGCTTGGCCGTGATGCCGAGCCGATCGCTCGACAACTCAACGGACCGCGCCGCCTTCAGCTCGCCCTCGCCCGGCAGCGGCGCGGCCCCTCCCCCAGCGTCCACCCGCCGGTGCCGGCGATCCCCCTCGGCGACATCAGCGTTCGATGCCCAGAGCTGGTCTACCCATTCAAGGAAGAACAACCTCGGACAGTACGCGTACTCGTTCAGCATCCGCGCCGGCACCAGATCCGGCAGCTCGGTGACTGTCATCCCGGCTCCGTTGCGACCGGGCACGGGGCGAGGACGCCGGCGAAATTTCGCCCCGGAATGCGCTGTCGCTCCGCCCCATACACAGCAAAGACCTTGAGAGCCTTCCACGCACCGCTGCGGACCGTCGGCCTCTCATCGATTGGAACTAGGCACGGGTGCTCGATCATGACCTTGACGGCGGGCAGGTCCAAAGGTTCGTCCCAGAGCGGCCAGATCATGACCGGGCGGCGAGCAACGCGATGCCAGAGCGTCGCCGTAATCCGTTCGCCGTCACCCGCTACCCGGAACAACGGGATAGCCATCGTCGCGAGCCAGGTAGCCCCGGGCACGCCACG
>DATKQH010000351.1:0-19002 GCA_035532775.1 Streptosporangiaceae bacterium | reverse complement strand
GCTACGGTGACCACGCCGGTGCTGTCCGACACGCAGGCGCCGTCCGTGCCCGCCGGCCTGGCCGCCACGGTCGTGAGCGCGAGCCGGGTGGACCTGAACTGGGGCGCGTCGACGGACGACGTCGGCGTGAGCGGTTACACGGTGTACCGGAACGGATCCGCGATCGCCACCACGACCGGACCGAGCGCGACCGCCTACTCCGACACCTCCGTCGCGCCGTCCACGACGTACTCGTACACGGTGGACGCATTCGACGCGGCCGGGAACCATTCCCAGCAGTCGGCTCCCGCCTCCGCCACGACTACCGCCTCGTCGCAGCAGACGGTCACGCTGAACCCGACCGCCGATACGTACGTGGACTCGTCGAATCCGACGGTCAACCACGGCACGGCCACCCAGCTGCGGGTTGACGGGTCGCCGCTGGTCTACAGCTACCTGAAGTTCGATCTCAGCTCGGTCCCCGGGACGATCACCGGTCTGACATTGAACGTGTACGCCACCTCGTCATCGACCGCCGGATACGCGGTCCGGCCGGTAGCGGACACCACCTGGAGCGAGTCCGCCCTGACCTGGAACAACGCGCCGCCCATCGGGTCGGCCAATGCCGGCACGTCAGGTCCGTTCTCGGCCAACTTCCTGACGTCGGTCAATGTGTCGTCCCTGATCAACGGCAACAGCCTGGTCAGCATGGCGATGATCGGGATCAACTCGACGGCGATCGCGTTCTCGAGCCGGGAGGGGTCAGTCAAGCCGCAGCTGGTCGTGACCTACCAGGGCTGAACGAGCAAGCGCGCGGCCCGAGGATCGGCGGCCGGTGCCACTGGCGTTCAGGCCCGCATCGTCGGGCGGCGGACGAAAACGATCTCCTTCCCGTCCGGCGACCAGGACGGCATCGAGTCGTCCGCCGTGGCGTCCGTCAGCCGCCGCAGGCCGGATCCGTCTGCGCGGAGCACGTAAAGGGACCGGAAACCCGCGGCACTAGCCGCGTCGCTCGCGAACACGACGCTCTTCCCGTCCGGCGCCCAGGCCGGATCGAACTCGTTGTGCGGATCGTCGGTCAGCCTCCTGACCTTCCCGGTCCTGGTATCGAGCACGTACAGGTCCCAGGTCACTGACGGTGTCACGGCCTGCATGTACACGATGCTCCGGCCGTCCGGCGACCACCGCGGGTGGGACTGATCGAGCGCTCTGTTACGGCGGATGAGCGGCTGAAGCGATCCGCCGGCCGCCGGGATCACCCACAAGGTGACGTTCTCGTGGTGGAGTTCTCTGGCAAAGACGATCCGGCGGCCGTCAGGCGACCACGCGGGGGTGCTGTCGGTGTTGTCGGCACCGTCAGGCTCGGTGTTGACCAGCCGCACGCGATCGGTCCTCAGGTTCACGGTCGCGATGAACTGCTCCTCGCCCCGCTGGCGAGCGAACACAATGGCGTTCCCGCGTGGCGACCAGCCGGGCGAATGGACACCGTCGGGTCCGGTCGGAATCTCGTGCAGGTCCGTGCCCATGGCGGATACCACGTAGAGCCGGGGAGTACAGGTCGGGCACCCGGCGGTAAAGGCGATCCGCCGTCCGTCGGGGGACCAGACCGGGTCGGAGACGGAGACCAGCCGCGCCGCCTGCGACGGACTCAGCAGAGCGCGCGGAGGACCGCCTGAAGGCGGCACCACGTACAGGAACGACCGGGGACCCGCGACCTGCTCCGCTGGGCCTGCGGAAGCGGAACTCGCCCGGGTGTCACCGGACCTGCCGGATCCGCCAGGCACGCCCTGGCCGCCGCTGCATCCGGTCAGCACCACGATGACCGTGGCGACGCTGCAGAGGACGACGCTGCGCACCAAACCGGCTCCTTCTCCCGTGCCCTGGTCGCGAGGTGCAGGCGCCGGGCGACGGCCTGCGCCTAAGCAGACTGTCCCAGACCTGGCGGCCCGGTTCCACTGTGCGCTTCGAGGCCCGCGCCAGTGTCCTTCGGCACGGAGCGTCGTATTGTTGTTGTAGTAGTAGATGGTGTTGTAGTGTGAGTTCATGGCAGCCGCGCCGGAAATGACGGTCAGGGAGGCGGCCAGGATGGCTGGTCGCTCCGAGGAGACGATCCGGCGCTGGATCTGGTCTGGGCGGCTGCCGGCGGTCAAGAAAGGAACTAGCTACCGGATCGACGTGGTGCACCTGGAGGAGGTCGTAGTGGAGATGCAACCCGAGCCTCGCCATCAGGGATCCGTGTCCAACAGCATGCTTGAATGGCTGGACTCGGTAGCCGAGTGGAAGGCTGGCCTGACCACCAAGCCTGGTGCTAGCGCCGCGGACCTGGTCATCGAGGACCGGCGTGCCCGTCGTTGACGCCAGCGTGGTCGTCGATCTGGTTGCTCCTGACGTTGAGGTCGACGCTCCGGCCAGGGCCCTGATGACAAAACTGGCTGTGGCGGGCGCGGACATCGTCGCCCCGGCGCTGCTCTGGCTCGAGACGTCGAACGCGCTGCTGACGGGCATCCGGCGCGGCCGGTGGGATGGCGCAGCTGCCGACGCCGCGTCGGTCGAGCTCGACCGGCTGCCGGTTCGGAATGCGGACACTCATGCCGACCGGGAGCGCGCGTTCGAGCTGGCCAGGCGGTACGACAACTGGCCCGTTTACGACATGGTCTACGTCGCGCTGGCCGAGCGGCTCCGCACCGAGTTCTACACGGCCGACGACCGGCTGCGCGCCAGGCTCAGCCACCTGCCCTGGGTGCGCGGGCTGGCCGAGGCCTGAGCGGCCGGGTCCGGGGGTCGGCGTCGTTCTCGGCGCGGGCGCGGCGTGGGCGCGGGGGACAGGCTGCGCGGGCTCGCGGGGGACGCGGGCTAGCGAGGAAGGGCGCTGGCGCGCCAGCCGCCGCGGGCGCGCACGATCGGCTCGCGCAGCAGCCGCGATCTGTCTGACCAGGCAGAATGGCTCGCACTGGCTGGTCCGGGCGCGCTGGCCAGTGCCGCAGCCGCGTGCGCGCGGACGCCGAGAACGGCCACCACGGCTGCAAGCTCGGCCTCGGTCGGCTGGCCCCGCAGGACGGATAGGACAGGACGGCGTGGAGGGTCAGCCTGCGCACCGGGAGGCGGTAGCTGCGATTTGTTAGGCATGAGGGATTTTCCGAGCGCTATCCGTGCCGGTCAGTTCCTCGACTTGCCGACACCGACGCCGAACTGCCTGTGCACCCGGGACCAGAACGCGTCCCGCAGCCACTCCCGCGCCTCCTGGTACGAGCGCAGCGAGAGGCCGAGTTCCTTCTCGGCGTCGACCAGCAGCTCCTTGTCGATCACCGGAGGCAGGATCGGGCCGGGCAGCAGGTCGCGGATGTTGTCCTCGCCGCGGGTCAGTATCCACTTCTGCGCTACGTGCTCGCCGGCTTCCTCGACCCGCTCCCTGGACGGGCCGAGCCTGGCCGCGGCCAGGTGGGCGGAGTTCAGGTGGACCGAGTTCTGCTTGGCATGGGAGCGGAACGGGTTCTTGTCGCCGAACAGCTGGGCGGGGGACGGCGCGGTGATCTGGCCGACCGAGATTCCCGGCACCGTCGCGACCTGGTCGGGCCTGGGCGGCAGCGTCCCGTGGGCGGCCGCGTGAGCCGACTCGGCGGTCGGCTGCGGGGCGAAGTACGGCTCGATGAAGGAGCGCTCGAGCACCTCGACGGTGTCGGACTCCCAGACCAGCCGCTCGGCCTGGTTCGTGCCGTAAGGGGGCTCGACGCCCCAGAGATGGACCCTGACGCCGAACGCCTGAGCAGCCTCGACCGCGGGAACCATGTCCTCGTCGCCCGCCACGAGGATCGCGTCCGTGATCGCCCGGTGCCTGGCCAGCGCTTCCATGTCGGCCCGGATCTGGGCGTCGACGCCCTTCTGCTGCCCGCGCGCGTTCAGGTTGCCCAGCCGCAGCTTGACCAGCGGCATCTGGGCGATGACGCGCTGATCGAAGGTGGGAACCCGGTCCCTGGCCGCGTCGTACCAGTACACCCGCAGCAGCTGGCCTCTGACCTGATCGTCGGCCTGCTTGATGAGCGCCGAGATAAGCTTGTCGGCGTCCACGCGGTACTCGCGCCTCGATGAGGCGCTGAACAGCAGCTCGCCGGCGGACGCGTAGATATACCCGACGTCGACCATGATGGCGTACCGGGAGAGCAGCGGCAGCGCGGCTTCGGAATCAGTCATGTCACTTCGACTCTAGTCGGCGCTGAGCGGAGTGTCGCGGCGCGGAGACCAATCGCCCGCGCACTCACCCAAATTCCCTTTCCTCCGGCACGGGCTAGAGCGGGATGTTTCCGTGCTTCTTCGGCGGCAGCGTCTGCCGCTTCGTCCGCAGCGCGCGAAGTGCCCTGATGACGGCGGGGCGGGTCTCGGCCGGCCGGATCACGGAGTCGACGTAGCCGCGTTCGGCCGCGATGTACGGGTTCGCGAGGGTGTCCTCGTACTCGGCGGACCTGGTGGCCCTGATAACCGCCTGCTCATCCTCGCTCGCGGCGCCGGCCAGTTCCCGCCGGTACAGGATGTTCACCGCGCCCTGCGCGCCCATCACGGCGATGTGGGCGGTGGGCCAGGCCAGGTTGACGTCGCCGCCGAGGTGCTTGGAACCCATGACGTCGTATGCGCCGCCGTAGGCCTTCCTCGTGATCACCGTGATCTTGGGCACGGTCGCCTCGGCGTAGGCGTAGATCAGCTTCGCGCCGCGCCTGATGATCCCGCCCCACTCCTGGTCGGTGCCGGGCAGGAAGCCGGGGACATCGACGAAGGTCAGCACGGGGACGCCGAAGGCATCGCAGGTACGGACGAACCTGGCTGCCTTCTCCGACGCGTTGATGTCCAGGCAGCCGGCGAAATGCATCGGCTGGTTGGCCACCACCCCGACCGAGGCACCTTCCATCCGGCCGAAGCCGCAGATGATGTTCTTGGCGAAGCCGGCATGGATCTCGCAGAACTCGCCGTCGTCGAGTATGTGCTCGATCACCTCGTGCATGTCGTACGGCTGGCTGGCCGAGTCAGGAATCAGCGTGTCGAGCTCGGCATCTTCGTCGGTGACCTGGCAGATCTCGTCGGGATCGGCACCGGTCGGCAGCACCGGCGGGTCCTCGAGGTTGTTCGACGGAAGGTAGGAGAGCAGGTCACGGGCGAAGTCGAGGCAGTCCTGCTCGTCCGCGGCCCGGTAGTGCGCGACACCGGACTTCTCGTTGTGCGCCTGCGCGCCGCCCAGGTCCTCGAAGCTGACCTCCTCGCCGGTCACCGTCTTGATGACGTCTGGTCCGGTGATGAACATGTGCGAGGTCTGATCCACCATCAAGGTGAAGTCGGTGATCGCGGGGGAGTAGACCGCGCCGCCCGCGCACGGCCCCATGATCAGGGAGATCTGCGGGATGACTCCCGACGACATCACGTTGCGGTAGAAGATCTCGGCGTACAGGCCGAGCGCCACGACACCCTCCTGGATCCTGGCGCCGCCGCTGTCGTTGATGCCGATGACCGGGCAGCCGACCTTCAGCGCGTGGTCCATCACCTTGACGATCTTCTCGCCGAAGACCTCGCCGAGCGAGCCGCCGAAGACCGTGAAGTCCTGGCTGAACACGCAGACCGGCCGGCCGTCGATGGTGCCGAAGCCGGTTACCACGCCGTCGCCGTAGGGCCTGGTGTGCGCCATCCCGAAGTCGTGCGCCCGGTGCCTGGCGAGCTTGTCGAACTCGGTGAACGAGCCGGGGTCGAGCAGGTTGTCGATCCGCTCGCGCGCGGTCATCTTGCCCTTGGCGTGCTGGCGCTCTACCGCGCCCGCGGACCCGGCGTGAACCGCCTCGGACCGTCGTTTCTCCAGGTCGGCGAGCTTGCCCGCGGTGCTGTGGATGTCGATCGCGTGGCTGGTGTCGGCAGCGTGACCGGTCGCGCCGGCGTCGCCGGCACCGCGGGCGGTCCGTGCCCCTGACGGCTGGGCAGCTTCGGTGGCCATGCCGCACAGGGTAGGGCAGCAGCGCTGGCGGCAGACTCCCGGGCTCCGCTCGCAGGCTCGGCTCGCGGGCTCCGCTCGCAGGCTCGGCTCGCGGGCTACGGTGTCGCGAGGACGGCCGCTTCCCGCTGCCGGTGGTGCTCGGGCCAGCACGGGTACCTGGCCTCCGCGCCGTCGCCCGCGATCAGGCTGGCCAGCGCCGCGGTCGTGGCCTCGTCGGCCGGGGTGTACACAACCATCCTGGTGCCGGGAGCGACCAGGATCCCGAGCGAGGTGGTCGTCATGACGAGGCGGTCGTGCGCGGGATGCCGGAAGATCTTCAGGTAGGTGGCGGGGCTGGCCACGTCGTGCTGCGCCCACAGCCGCCCGAACTCGGGGCTGGCGGCCTGCAGCCTGCGGACGAACGTGGTCCACGCTGGCTCGCCGACGTGCCGTCCGTAAGCGGCGCGCAGCTGCGCGACGAGCATGCCAAGCTGCTCGGCGCAGTTCAGGTACGGATGGCAGCAGGACGGATAGGTGAACGACAGCCAGAGCGTGTTCCGTTCGCAGGACGGCTGCCCGATCACGCCGGGGAAGAGCGCGGCGTAGGCGGCGTTCCAGGCCAGCAGGTCGAAGCGCTCGTTCATGACGCTCGCGGGCAGCGTGGTCAGGCCGTCGAGTATGCGCTGCATCTCGGGCGCGACCTGCGCCACCTGGGCGGCCTCCTCGGCGGCGGCCGCTGCCTCGGGTACGTCGGCGAGCCGGTACAGGTGTTCCCGCTCCGGCTGGTCGAGCCTGAGCGTGCGAGCCACCGCGTCGAGGACCTGGGTGCTCGCGTTGATCCGCCTGCCCTGCTCCAGCCAGGTGTACCAGGTGACCCCGACGCCGGCCAGCATGGCGACTTCCTCGCGGCGCAGACCCGCTGTCCGCCGCCTGATGCCAGGCGGCAGCCCGACCTCCTCGGGCGTGATCCGCTCCCTGCGGCTGCGCAGGAATGCCGCCAGCTCGGCTCGGCGGGTGTGGCCCGCGCTCGTCGTCACCATGCTCATGACTCCATACTCGCCCGGTCCCGCGCCGCTTGCCAGGTACCGCTAGTACCAGGATAAGTAGGATCTGGGTACCAGGGTCGTCGGCGGCGCAGGCTCGTGTCATGACACAAACCACCGTTCACAGCGGTCCGACACCTCTCCCTGCTGCCGCCGACGTGCGGAGCGGCGCCGCGCGCCCGGTCATCCTGGCCATCGTGCTCATCGGCCAGTTCATGGCCGTCCTCGACGCATCAGTAGTCAATGTCGCCGCGCCGTCGATTCATGCCGGGCTGCACGCGTCGGGCGCCGGCCTGCAGCTTGTCATCGCCGGCTACACGATTACGTACGCCGTGCTGCTGGTCAGCGGCGCGCGGGTGGGTGATCTTCTCGGCCACCGGAAGGTCTTCCTGGCGGGCCTCGCCCTCTTCACCCTCGCCTCGCTCGGCTGCGGGCTGGCTGCTTCGGCGGCGCAGCTCGTCGCGCTGCGCCTGGTGCAGGGCGTCGGTGCCGCGGCCATGATTCCGCAGGTACTCAGTCTCATCCAGCGGACGTTCCCCGGCCCTGGCCGAGCCCGGGCGATGAGCGCCTACTCGGCCGTGCTGGCCCTGGGAATCGTCGTCGGTCAGGTGGCGGGCGGGCTGCTGATCAGCGCGAATCTGCTCGGCGCCAGCTGGCGGCCGGTCTTCCTGGTCAACGTCCCGATCGGCATCGCGCTGATGCTGGCCGGCTCGCGGATGCTGCCTGCGGGCCGCGGTGAGTCCAGCCGCGGGCTCGACCTGCCCGGCCTGGTCCTGCTGACCCCGGCGGTGCTGGCCGTGGTGATCCCGCTCGTCCTCGGCCAGCCCGAGCACTGGCCCGCCTGGGGCTGGCTGTGCCTGGCCAGCAGCACCGTGCTGTTCGCTGGATTCGCGATGGCCGAGCGCAGGCTGGCGGCTCGCGGCGGATCGCCGCTGGTGCATGCCACGATGCTCGGGCTCGCGGGCATGCGCAGCGGGATCCTGGCGCTCTTCGCCATCATGACCGTGTTCGGCGGCATGTTCTTCGTCCTCGCGCTGCATCTGCAGGGCGGCCTCGGCGAGTCGCCGCTGCGGGCCGGGCTGACCTTCGCGCCGTCGGCGACCATGTTCGCCCTCGTCAGCCTGAACTGGCAGCGGCTGCCCGGCTGGATCAGGCCATGGCTGCCGATCGGCGGGTTCGCCGGGACGGCCGCCGGGCTCGTTCTGATCGCGCTGGTGCTGCGCGGCGGCAATGCGGGCGGCATCTGGCCGTTCCTGGCGCTCGGGCTGATCGGCGCCAGCATGGCCAGCGCGTTCAGCCCGCTCATGACCGGCGTGCTGATGAAGGTTCCGGTCGCTGACGCAGCCGACGCGACGGGCATGATCGTGACCGTTAACCAGCTCGCGCTCGTGGTCGGCGTGGCATGCTTCGGCGCCGTCTACCTGAACCTGGCCGGGCCGCTTCCGGTCGGCGCGGCTAGCGGTTTCCGCGAGATGTCGGCGCACGCGGAGTTCCTGACCTGCCTGGTGCTCGCGGCGGTTGCCGCGGCAGGCGGCGTCCTCGCGGCCGCGCGGGCCTGGACCCACGAGCGGCCACAGGCCACGGCACCCCGGACTCCGGCGCCGGAGGTAGCCCCAGTGTGAAGCGCAGCTGCTTGCTGACCTGCTGGCAGACTTACCTCTATGTTCCCGGCCGAATACGGGCAACCGCCTGAATCCCGCTCCGCAGCGGTGCCCGCGGTCGAGGCCGTGCCGGCGGTTAAGGCTGTGAACTTGTGGAAGCGGTTCGGCGCCACGACTGCCGTCGCTGGGGTGCATCTGCAGATTCCGGCCGGCTTCGGCTGGTCGGGCCCAATGGCGCGGGCAAGACCACGGCGCTGTCGATGATGACCGGGCTGCTCAGGCCGGATGCCGGGAAGGTGTCGATCAACGGCGCCGACGTCTGGCGAGACCCAGCGGCGGTGAAGGCCGCCATCGGCGTGCTGCCAGAGGGCCTCCGGCTGTTCGACCGGCTCTCCGGTCCTGAGCTGCTGGTCGTTGGTCCCTGCTACGGGCTGATGCTCGCCTGGGCGGGCCTGATCGTCGCGGCGAACGTCGGGTTCCGGCGTCTGCCTGAGGTACTTGCCCGCGTCAGCAGCCGGATCTAGGACAATGAGCCGCATGCATCCCGCAGGAGCTGCCGCCGCGCGGATCGCGCCGCTGGACCTGGCGAGACTGCGGGCCGCAGCTGGCGGCCCGGCCGCGATGTGGACCGACCTCAGGGTCGTCGCGGAGACCGGCTCGACCAACGAGGATGTGCTGAAGCTCGGCGGGGACGGGGCGCCGGAGGGACTTGTCATCGCGGCCGAGTCGCAGACGGCTGGCCGGGGCCGCCAGGGCCGAAGCTGGCAGAGCAGGCCGGCGGCGGCGCTGACGTTCTCGGTGCTGCTGCGGCCGCAGTCGGTGCCGCAGGCAATGAGGGGCTGGGTGCCGCTGCTGGCCGGAGTCGCGACTGCACGGGCGGTGCGGCAGGTAGCCGCCGTCGATGCCCGGCTCAAGTGGCCGAACGACGTCCTGCTCGGCGGCGGAAAGCTCGCGGGGATCCTCGCCGAGCAGTCCGGCGACGCGATTGTCGTCGGTATGGGCATCAACGTGCTCGGCCGCGACCACGACCTGCCCACCGCCACCGCGACCTCGCTGGAGCGCGGCGGAGCGGGCGCGACCGACCGGACCGAGCTGCTCGCGGAGATCCTGCGGCAGCTCGAGCACTGGTATCTGCGCTGGCGCGAGACTGGATCAGGTGATGCTGCCGGGTGCGGACTGCGGCAGGAGTACGTGTCGCTGTGTGCCACCCTCGGGCGGGTGGTCCGGGTCCAGCTCCCCGGCGACCGCACGCTGACCGGCACGACGGTCGACGTGGGCTGCGCCGGCCAGCTTCTGATCAGGCGGGACGGCGGCGACATCGTCGCGGTGAGCGCGGGCGACGTCGTTCACGTTCGCTGACCGGGCTCGTAATCGGCGCCCATGGTGAGCCACTTTCTCTTGATTAGCTGTCATCATGGGATATATGACAAGCGGCGACTTGACCCAGGGTGAGCAGCTTGTGCTCCGCCTCCACCCGCACGGCAAGACGATGGTCAGGCCCGCTCTCGTGCTGCTGCTGATCGTCGCCGCGGCGGTCGTGATCGTTCTCCTCCTGCCGCAGAGCGTGGCGTGGCCGATCCGTGCCGCGGTCGGGTTCGCCGCGCTGCTCGCTGCGGTGGTCTGGTTCGTCGTGCCGTTCCTGCAGTGGCGGACCACGATCTACGAGGTCACGACGCGGCGGTTGCGGCTGCGCGAGGGCATAATTTCCCGATCGGGACGCGACTTTCCGCTGAACCGGATCAGCGACGTGTCGTTCTCGCAGGGTCTGCTCGACCGGATGTTCGGCTGCGGCAGGCTGATCGTGGAGTCGCCGAGCGAGAACGGGCGGCTGGTGCTGACCGAGATTCCCGACATACGCCGGGTACAGGGAGTCCTGTTCCAGCTGGTCGGCGACGAGGAGGCCAGGGCAGGCCGGGTCGGCCAGGCAGGCGACGGCACCTGACCGGCGGCCAGGCTAGCCTGGCAGTCATGACTGCGAGCGGCGGCGCACGGCTGCGCCAGGAGGATGACGGGATCGCCGAGGTCGTGCTCGACCGGCCGAAGGCGATGAACGCGCTGAACACGGCCACCCTGCTCGACCTGGCCGGGCTCTTCTCGGCGATCGGGGCCGATCCGGCGGTGCGGGTCGTCGTGCTGTCCGGCGAAGGGGAACGCGCGTTCTGCGTCGGGGCCGATCTCAAGGAGCGCGCCGCGATGAGCGACGCGCAGATCATGGCGCAGCGGCCTGCCTTCAGGGCGGCCTTCGGAGCCCTGCTCGCGCTGCCGCAGCCGGCCATCGCCGCCGTGCACGGGTACGCCCTTGGCGGCGGCTGCGAGCTGGCGCTGAGCTGCGACATGATCGTCGCCGACCCGACCGCGGTGCTTGGCCTGCCCGAGGTGAGCGTCGGGCTCGTCCCGGGCTGCGGAGGCACGCAGCTGCTGGCCCGCCGGGTCGGGCCGGGCCGGGCCGCTGAGCTGATCTTCTCCGGCCGCAAGGTCGAGGCGGACGAGGCGGCGGCGATCGGGCTGGCCGACCTGCTGGTTCTGGAGGGGCAGTCAAGGGCGGGCGCGTTCGACCTGGCGCGGCAGATCATGGCGAACTCGCCGGTGGCGGTGCGCGCGGCCAAGCAGGCGCTGCGGAACGGGGCCGGGCTGAGCCTGGCGGCCGCACTCGACGTCGAGGACGCTGCGTGGCGGACGGCGGCCTCGTCGGCGGACCGCCGCGAGGGCATCGCGGCGTTCGCCGAGAAGCGCCGGCCGGCCTGGCCGTCGGACCAGGTTGCGCGGGAGCCCGGGCAGCCCGGGCCAGGGCGGAGTTCGGCCGGTGTCTGACCTTCCCAGCCAGATCTCGCTGCGCGAGGTCGGCCCCCGGGACGGCCTGCAGAACGAGGATCCGGTCCCCACTCAGGCCAAGATCGAGCTGATCGACCGGCTCTCCGCGACCGGCGTGCAGCGGATCGAGGCGGTCTCCTTCGTCAGGGCGGCGGCGATTCCGCAGATGGCCGACGCGGACGAGGTGTGGAAGGGGATCGACAGGGCCGCGGCGGTTCGTTACTCCGCCCTCGTCCCCAACCTGCGCGGTGCCCGCCGCGCCCTGAACGCCGGGCTGACCGAGATCGAGGCGGTGGTCTCGGCGTCGGACACGCACAACCGTAAGAATGTCCGCCGCTCGACCGAGGAATCACTCGATGACATCGCCGCGATCATCGACGAGGCGCACCAGCGCGGCGTCACCTGCCAGGTGATCATCTCGACCGCGTGGGGGTGCCCCTACGAGGGGGACGTGCCGGTGCCGCGGGTGGTGGAGGTGGCAGGGCGCGCGGTCGCCAGCGGCGCGGACTCGATCTCGCTCGGCGACACGACCGGGATGGCGACTCCCGCCCGGGTCTGGTCGCTGGTCGGCGAGTTCCGGTCGGCGTATCCGGACACGGCGCTCAACCTGCATTTTCACAACACGCGGGGCACGGGCCTGGCCAACGTACTGGCCGCGCTGGAGCTCGGGGTGGCTGACTTCGACGCCTCGGTCGGCGGCCTCGGTGGCTGCCCGTACGCGCCGGGGGCGACCGGCAACATCGCCACCGAGGAACTGGTGCACATGGTGCAGGACATGGGCATCGAGACCGGCGTCGACCTGGAGGCCATGATCGGCGCCGCCGCCGATGCCGAGCGCATCGTGGGGCGTCAGCTCCCGTCCCAGGTCCTGCGGGCCGGGCCGCGTACCAGGACCACTCAGGCATAACCTGGCTCTCAGGCCAGGCAGCCGGCGTCATCCGGCGGGCTGAACCTTGGCCATCAGCTCGTCCTGATGGGACGCGAACGTCACCATCCGGTGCGGTCCAGCCGGTACGACGTCGCCCCAGCTGGCGGGAACTGCGCCGGGTCGTGCTGGCGGAGACCGCCATCCCGCTGCTCGCTATCGCGGCGACGAGCGTCGTCCTCGGCCTCGCGGTGGCCGCCGACGTCGTCTGGGTGCCGCACAAGCACTGGCAGCCGCCCAGCCCTGCTTACTGGCCCGCGCTAGCCGGCGGCCTGGTGCTCGCGATCCTTGTCGCGATGGGCGTGACTCCGCTGCTCAGCCAGCTGACGTCGCCGGAAGCGGCCCGGTTCGAGTAGCTCGCCGGGCCGCCGGGCCGGCCGGTCACCGGCCCGACTAGGTACGCTCTCGACCGTGAGCGAAGCGCAGACGCGACCAGGCCCCGGCAACCCCAGCCACGAGGACCTTCCTGGCCTCCGGTCCAGGATCACCGCTGGCGGCGCCCAGAAGTACCACGCCGCCGCTGCTGCGGCGGGCAAGCTGTTCGCGCGGGACAGGATCGCCCTGCTGATCGACGAGGGCAGCCTGGCCGAGGACGGCATCTTCGCCAACGCGGGCGCCGACGGGCTCCCGGCGGACGGCGTCATCACCGGCACGGCGACGGTCGCCGGGCGCCCGGTCGCGCTGATGGCCAACGACTCCACGGTCAAGGCGGGATCCTGGGGGGCACGGACCGTCGAGAAGATCATCAGG
This sequence comes from Streptosporangiaceae bacterium, assembly GCA_035532775.1. Lineage (GTDB taxonomy): Bacteria > Actinomycetota > Actinomycetes > Streptosporangiales > Streptosporangiaceae > Chersky-822. Next base: position 5,949 of record DATKQH010000351.1, on the reverse strand, counting down.
ATCATCGAGAAGGCCTACGCGGCCGGCCTGCCGATGATCTACCTGGTCGACTCGGCGGGCGCGCGGATCACCGACCAGGTCGAGATGTTCCCCGGGCGGCGCGGTGCGGGGAAGATCTTCCACACCCAGGTGCGCGCGTCGGGCGCGATCCCGCAGGTCTGCGCCCTGTTCGGCCCGTCCGCGGCTGGCGGCGCGTACATCCCGGCGTTCTGCGACTACGTCGCGATGGTCGACGGCAACGCGTCGATGTACCTCGGCAGCCCGCGGATGGTCGAGATGGTGGTCAAGGAGCAGACCACGCTGGAGGAGATGGGCGGCGCTCGGATGCACTGCACGATCTCCGGCTGCGGGCATCACCTGGCACCCACCGAGGCCGATGCGATCGAGGCGGTTCGCCGCTACCTGTCGTACCTGCCCGGCAACTGGCAGGCGGCGCCGCCGGCCGCCGAGCCGGCCGAGCCCGACCCGATCGACCTGCGCAAGCTCGTCCCGGTCAGCGAGCGCCAGGCCTTCGACATGCGGCGGTACATCCGCGGCCTGGTCGACACGGGCTCGCTGTTCGAGATCCACGAGCTGTGGGCGAGGGAGCTGGTGACCGGCTTCGCGCGGCTGGACGGCCAGGTGATCGGCGTGGTCGCCAGCAACCCGATGTTCAAGGGCGGCGTGCTCTTCGTCGACTCGGCCGACAAGGCGACGAGGTTCATCCAGATCTGCGATGCCTTCAACGTGCCGCTGCTGTTCCTCGCCGACGTCCCGGGCTTCATGGTCGGCACCGCGGTGGAGAGGCAGGGCATCATCCGGCACGGCGCCAAGATGATCAGCGCGGTCTCCGAGGCCACCGTGCCCAAGATCTGCGTCGTGGTCCGCAAGGCCTACGGCGCCGGCCTGTACGCGATGGCCGGCCCCGGCTTCGAGCCGGACGCTACCCTGGCGCTGCCGACCGCCAAGATCGCGGTCATGGGGGCCGAGGCCGCGGTGAACGCCGTCTACTACAACAAGCTCGCGGCGATCGCCGACCCGGCGGAAAAAGAGCTTCAGGTTCAGCAACTCCGCGACGCTTATGAGGCGGACATCGACATACTCCGCCTGGCCGGCGAACTCGTCATCGACGACATCGTCGAGCCAGAGGATCTGCGGCCGGACCTCATCCGCCGGTTCGCTGCAGTACGCGGCAAGGACCGCACGTTCTCCCGCCGCCGCCACGGCGTAACCCCGGTCTAGCCGCCCGCCGGCCCGACCCGGCGTGCTCCCCTCAGCGCGCGCCCGCCGGCCCGACCCGGCGTGCTCCCCTCAGCGCGCGCCCGCGCTCCTGACCGTCCGATGCCGCGCTCCTGACTAGCCGGCACAGGGATGGATGTGCGCATCCATCCCTGCTTTCGCGGATGAATGTGCACATCCATCCGCCCCCGGCCGCCCGCCTTCCGGGCAAACCGCCCATCCTGCTCCCGGCTGTCAGGACCCCGCTCTTCGGTTACCAGGGCAGCTTCGTCGCCACCTACCCCGATGCAGTGACGGTGCCAGCATCGGTGAAGCCGGTCATCCAGACCGCGCGGGCATGAGCGACACCCGGACCCGGCTGCTCGACGGCGCGCTGGAGACCCTGCGTACCAAGGGGATCGCCGGGGTCTCGGTGCGGACGATCGCCGCGGCCGCCGGGTCAACCAGGCACTGGCGAGGTCGATCACGTCGGCGTTCATCGGCTTCGAGCTCTGCGAGGGCGTGGATCCGGCGGGCGCCGGGCAGGCCATGGCGGCCATCGCGCAGCTCGGCACGCTGGTCGACGTCATCGAGGATCTCGGGCCAGCGGCCCGCCGTGTGGTCAGGGCCAAGCTGCGGCGCTCGGCGTCGAGCGGGAGCCGGCGCCGGCCGACAAACAGTGACTAGTACCTGCTTTTTGTTAGGTAAATGAATTGACCTAAATAATTCCGGCCGAGCCGCCGCAAGAGCGATACAGCATCGTAATTAAGGGTGTGCCGACTTGACCAAATGGTTGCCTCCATTGCGGTGCGTCGCAGCGAGGGAATTGCGGTTGTTCGCCTTAGCATCTGGGGCATGACTAGCGTATTGCTTGCCGAGGACGACCCGTCTATTTCCGAGCCGCTGGCCCGCGCTTTGCGACGTGAGGGTTATGAGGTCGGGGTTTCCGCCGACGGGCCGGGTACATTCGAGGTCGCGAAGGCCGGCGGAATTGATCTCATCGTGCTCGATATCGGCCTGCCGAGGATGGACGGCCTTGAGGTCTGCCGTCGGCTGCGGCTGGCCGGCCAGGACACGCCGGTCTTGATTCTGACGGCCAGGGCGGAAGAGGTGGACACGGTCATCGGGCTCGACGCGGGAGCCGACGACTACGTCACCAAGCCGTTCCGGCTGGCCGAGTTCCTGGCCAGGGTCCGGGCGCTGCTGCGCAGGGGCGCGTCGCCGACGCAGGTCGTGCAGGGCGTGCGGATCGACAACGATGCCCGCCGAGCCTGGCTTGGCGACCGTGAGCTCGACCTGACGTCGAAGGAATTCGACCTGCTTCATCTCCTGGTCTCCGAAGCCGGCAAGGTCGTGACCAGGGATCAGATCATGCGTCAGGTCTGGGACAGCAAATGGTGGGGGTCTACCAAGACCCTCGACATGCACGTGTCCTGGCTACGCCGCAAGCTCGGTGACGATGCCCACGATCCGCACTTCATCACGACCGTGCGGGGTGTGGGATTCAGGTTCGAACGCGGAGACTGAGCCTTGATCCAGCGCCGTCTGCTGACGTCGATGTTCGGCGTTGCCATCGCCGCCGTTCTGGTGTTCGGAGCAGGGCTGGAGGTCATCGCCGTCTCGCACCACGCGGGGCCGCATCCGCTCCGGCTGTCGCCCGTGCAGGTCGGCGTGCTGGGGCTGCTCGCGCTCGTGGTAGCTGCCGGGCTGACAATGGCCCAGGCACGGCGGCTGGCCAGGCCCGTGCAGGACCTGGCCAGGGCCGCGGACCGGATCGGCTCGGGTGATGCCAGGCCCGTCGGCCGGCGGTACGGGATCGGCGAGCTCGACCGGGTGGCCGAGGGGCTGGACAACTCCGCGCAGCGGGTCACCGACCTGATCTCGGCCGAGCAGGACTTCGCCGTGGACGCCTCGCACCAGCTCCGTACTCCGCTGACCGCGCTGTCCATGCGCCTGGAGGAGATGGTGGCGGCCGCCGACAATCCCGAGGTGGTCATCGAGGAAGGGACGGCGGCGCTGGCGCAGACCGACCGGCTCGCGCAGGTCGTCGGCCAGCTGCTCGGCCGGGCCCGCCGGTCGTCCGCCGGCGCGCCGCAGCTGTCCAGCATCGACGACATCATCTCCCAGCAGGTGGTCGAGTGGGAGCCGGCGTTCCGGGCGGTGAACAGGAAGCTGGAGATCGTGGGCGACAAGGGCCTGCGCGCCTATGTCAGCGCGGGCGGTGTGTCCCAGGTTGTCGCGACGCTCATGGACAACGCGCTCGCGCACGGCGGCGGGACGGTGAGCATCCGGACCTCGCAGACTCCGAGGTCGGTGGTGATCGAGGTGAAGGACGAGGGCAAGGGCGTCCCGGCCGACCTTGTGCACCGGATCTTCGAGCGGAGCGTGAGCGGCGCCGGCGGGACCGGGCTCGGCCTCGCGCTGGCGAAGTCGGTCGCCTCCGCCGACGGCGGCCAGCTGGTCCTGGTCCGGCCGCGGCCGGCGACCTTCGCGGTGATCTTCCCGCAGCCGGTTCTGGAGCGGCTGGACGAGCCGGTGGTCGCCGGTCCGGCCTGAATGTCGGGCTGGTGACCTCGTAGGCTACGGCGGGTGGGTGTTGCGCAGCCGGCCCGGGCCGGAGAACAGGACCGGCAGCCGGTCGTCGGGATGGTGGGCGGCGGTCAGCTGGCCCGGATGGCAGCCCAGGCGGCGATCGGGCTCGGCATCGAGTTCCGGGTACTTGCCGACACGGCCGCCGACAGCGCCGCGCAGGTCTGCGCGCGCACCCAGATCGGCGATTATCACCGGGCCGACGACGTGCTCGCGTTCGGCGCGGGCTGCGACGTGGTGACCTTCGATCATGAGCACGTGCCCGGGGAGCACCTAGCGGCGCTGGAGGCCGTCACGGCGGTCCGGCCCGGCGGTCCGGCGCTGCGCTTCGCCCAGGACAAGGCGGCGATGCGGGACCGGCTCAGCGGGCTCGACTCGCTCAAGGCGCTGGGCGTGCGGTGCCCGCGGTACCGCCCGGTGTCGAGCCTGGCGGAGGTCGCCAGCTTCGCGGCCGACGGGGGCGGCTGGCCGGTCGTGCTCAAGGCCACGTCAGGCGGCTACGACGGCAGGGGCGTCTGGATGTGCGATAACGAGAGCTCTGCCGCCGATGTGATCGCCCACGGAATCGGCCTGCTCGTCGAGGAGTACGTGGCGTTCGACCGCGAGCTCGCGGTGCTGGGGGCCCGGTCGCCGAAGGGGCAGGGCGCGGCGTACCCCGTCATGCAGACCGTCCAGCAAGACGGGATCTGCCGCGAGGTCATCGCGCCGGCGCCTGACCTGGAACCCGGCCTGGCCATGCGGGCGCAGCAACTCGGGCTCACCATCGCGGCGGAACTTGATGTCACCGGGCTGCTCGCGGTGGAGTTGTTCGCCGTCGGGGACGAGCTGATCATCAACGAGCTGGCGATGCGGCCGCACAACTGCGGTCACTGGACGATCGACGCGGCCCGGACCTCGCAGTTCGAGCAGCATCTGCGGGCCGTGCTTGACCTGCCGCTCGGCGCGCCCATGCCCACCTCGGCGAGCGCGGTGATGGTGAACGTGCTGGGCGGCGAGCCCGACCTGCACTCGCGGCTGGTTCACGTGATGGCGGCCGACCCCGGGGTAAAGGTGCACCTGTACGGCAAGGCGGTCCGGCCGGGCCGCAAGGTCGGTCACGTGACGGTCGCCGGGGAGGATGTGGCCCAGCTGCGCGACCGGGCCTGGCGGGCGGCGAACTACCTCAGCCGCGGGACCGAGGATTAGTCACGGGCCGGGGACTGGCGACGAGCCGGGGACTGGCGACGAGCCGGTCCCCGGGGACCGGCCACGGGCCGGGAGCAGGCACGAGAGCGGGGCTAGCCGGGAGGAGCAGCCGATGAGCGGGCAGCCAGTGGTGGGCGTGGTCATGGGCAGCGACTCGGACTGGCCGGTGATGCAGGCGGCGGCGGCGGCGCTAGACGAGTTCGGCGTCCGGTACGAGGCCGACGTCGTGTCCGCGCACCGGATGCCGCACGACATGATCGGCTACGGCGGCGCGGCGGCGGCCCGCGGGCTGAAGGTGATCATCGCGGGGGCCGGCGGCGCGGCGCACCTGCCCGGCATGCTCGCCGCCGTGACGCCGCTGCCGGTGATCGGGGTGCCGGTGCCGCTCGCTCATCTCGACGGCATGGACTCGCTGCTGTCGATCGTCCAGATGCCTGCCGGGATCCCGGTCGCCACGGTCGCCGTCGGCGGCGCCCGCAACGCTGGCCTGCTGGCCGTGCGGATCCTGGCCGTGTCCGATCCCGCGCTGCAGCAGAAACTCGTCGACTTCGCCGGCGAGCTTCGCCAGATGGCCCAGGCGAAGGGCGCCGCGCTGCGCGCGAAACTGGCCGAGTAGCAGCCCGCGGAGGCTGGCCCGGGTAACGGCGAAGCAGTTCCGCAAGGGCAAATCCGGCTAAGCGGGGGTCGCCTGCGCTGAACCCTTGATGCTGCGACAGCGACAGCAGGGGTTCAGCGCGGTCGTCCACGGTGCTGGCTGAGCGGGGTTCCCCTCAAACCGTGGAGACTTCGGTTGTGGTGATCATGGCTAGCATGGCTGGCCTTCTTGCGCCCGTGCCCGGGCGGGGGCAGGCCTGGCCTGCCCGGCTTTTCCTGGTCCCAGGGGCCGCAGTGGTCTCCGGGGTCAAGGGCGGCCCGCAGGGCCGTCGCGCGCCAGCGCGATGCGGAGCACCCTTGAGGCCGGAGGGGCGGCCCCGTACC
>DATKQH010000350.1:0-3838 GCA_035532775.1 Streptosporangiaceae bacterium | reverse complement strand
TCGGCCGCCTGCTGCTGATCGAAGGTCCGCTCGGCCTGCTCGATCAGCGTCAGGATGTCGCCGAGGTCGAGAATCCGCGACGCCATCCGGTCCGGATGGAACAGGTCGAAGTCCTCGAGTTTCTCGCCCGACGAGGCGAACATGACCGGCCGGCCGGTGACCTGGGCAACCGATAGCGCCGCGCCGCCCCTGGCGTCGCCGTCCAGCTTGGTGAGCACGACTCCGTCGAAGCCGACGCCGTCGAGGAACGCCTGGGCGGTGGTCACGGCGTCCTGGCCGATCATCGAGTCGACGACGAAGAGGATCTCGTCCGGGTCGACCGCATCCCTGATCGCGGCGGCCTGCCCCATCATCTCGGCATCGATGCCCAGCCGCCCGGCAGTGTCGACGATCACGATGTTCTGCAGCCGGTGCTTGGCCTCGTTCAGCGAGTCGCGGGCGACCTGGACCGGATCGCCGACGCCGTTGCCGGGCTGCGGCGCGTAGACCGGGACGCCGGCCCGCTCGCCGAGCACCTGAAGCTGCTGGACCGCGTTAGGCCGCTGCAGGTCGGCCGCGACCAGCATCGGGGTGTTGCCCTGCCCGCGCAGCCACAGGGCCAGCTTGGCGGCCAGGGTGGTCTTACCTGAGCCCTGCAGGCCAGCCAGCATGATCACGGTCGGCGGCACCTTGGCGAACCGCAGCCGCCTGGCCTCGCCGCCGAGGATCTCGACCAGTTCCTCGTTGACGATCTTGATGACCTGCTGCGCCGGGTTGAGCGCCTGCGCGACGTCGGCGCCGAGCGCGCGTTCCTTCACCCGGGCGATGAAGGACCGGACGACGGGGAGCGCGACGTCGGCCTCGAGCAGCGCGATCCTGATCTCGCGGCAGGTGGCATCGATGTCGGCGGGCGACAGCCGCCCGCGCCCGCGCAGGGACGAGAAGACCTGCGTCAGCCGGTCGGAGAGTGTCTCGAACACCTGTGGTGAACTCCTTCGTGCTGGCTATCAGCTGTGCTGGCTACCCGCCCGCTATCCGAGCATGGCGTCGACGAACGCCTCGGGCTCGAACGGCGCCAGGTCGTCTGGTCCCTCGCCGAGCCCGACCAGCTTGACGGGCACGCCGAGTTCCCGCTGCACAGCGATCACGATGCCGCCCTTCGCCGTGCCGTCAAGCTTGGTCAGGACGATTCCGGTGATGTCGACCACCTCGGCGAAGACCCTGGCCTGGCGAAGGCCGTTCTGCCCCGTTGTCGCGTCGAGCACGAGCAGGACCTCGTCGACCGTGCCGTGCTTCTCGATCACGCGCTTGATCTTGCCGAGCTCGTCCATCAGCCCGGCCTTGGTGTGCAGGCGGCCGGCGGTGTCCACGATCACGGTGTCGACGCCGCGCGCGGTGCCCGCGCTGACCGTCTCGTACGCGACGCTCGCCGGGTCGGCTCCCTCGCGGTCAGCCCGCACGACGGTCGTGCCGACCCTGTTGGCCCAGGTCTCCAGCTGGTCAGCGGCCGCGGCCCGGAACGTGTCGGCGGCCCCGAGCAGCACGCTGCGGCCGTCGCCGATCAGCACCCTGGCCAGCTTGCCGCAGGTAGTCGTCTTGCCGGTGCCGTTGACGCCGACGACCAGCAGTACGGCGGGCCGGTCACCGTGCGGCGCGGTGTGCAGCGTGCGGTCGAAGTCCTGGCCGACCTGCTCGAGCAGGTTGGCCCGCAGCAGCGCCTTGATCTCGGTCAGGTCGCTGGTCCCCGCCACCTTGACCTCGGTCCGCAGCCGCTCGACCAGGTGCGCGGCCGGACCGGCGCCCATGTCGGCCGTGATCAGGACCTCTTCGATCTCGTCCCAGGTCTGGTCGTCGAGCTTGCCGGACGACAGCAGACTGAGCAGCGCGGAGCCGAAAGCCGTCTGCGACCTGGCGAGCCTGCTCCTGAGCCTGACCATCCGCCCAGCCGAGGGCGGCGGCTTCTCGAGTTCCGGCGTGGGCGCCGCCGGAGCCTGCGACACCGGCGGCGGCGCGGTGATGTCCGGCGTCACCCCGGTCTCAGGCGCCGGAGGCGCGTGCGTGGCAGGCGGCGCGGCGGTCGCGGTACCGCCCTGGCCTGCTCCGTCGGCCGCTGACGCGCCGGGCGCGGCCTTGCCGCGTCGCCGGGTACGCGGCGCGAGCAGCGCGCCGCCGCCGACGATCAGGACGAGGAGGACGACCCCAAGAATGATGAGAACTGTTTCCATGACGGCTTCAAGTCTGTCAGAAGCAGACGACCAACCGAGCCAGCCGGTGCCGCGCCGGCCCCGCAGCCGCTGCCCGGCTGGCACCGGGCCGGCTCCCCAGCCGCTGCCCGGCTGGCACCGCGCCGGCCCCGCCGCCGGTGCCCGGCTGGCACCGGGCCGGCTCCGCCGCCCCCGCCTGCGCGCCCAGGCCGCCGGACCCGTGGCAGCCGTTAGCGCGAAGGATTTTCCTCGCCGGCGCTGGAAAAACCGTCGCGCTAAGTACTGCCGTAGCCCCGGGCGGCGTGTTTCAAGGCGGAGTGGGGCACTGGGCCTGGCCCGGCTACGTCAGGCGGGCTCGCGGTCGCGCAGGCGCTGGCTGATCACGGCGGAAACGCCGTCTGCGCGCATGCCCACCCCGTAGAGCGAGTCGGCGATCTCCATCGTCCGCTTCTGGTGCGTGATGATGATCAGCTGCGAGCTGGACCTGAGCTCGTCGAAGATGTCGAGCAGCCGCTGGACGTTGGTGTCGTCGAGCGCGGCCTCGACCTCGTCCATCACGTAGAACGGCGAGGGCCTGGCCTTGAAGATCGCCACGAGGAACGCGATCGCGGTCAGCGAGCGCTCCCCGCCGGACAGCAGCGAGAGCCGCTTGACCTTCTTGCCAGGCGGCCTGGCCTCGAACTCGATGCCGGTCGCCAGCATGTCGTCAGGCTCGGTCAGGATCAGCCTGCCGTCGCCGCCGGGGAACAGCCGGCCGAAGATCTGCTCGAACTCGCGCGCGGTGTCGGCGTAGGCGTCGGCGAACACCTGCTGAACGCGGTCGTCGACCTCCTTGACCACGGTCAGCAGATCCCGGCGCGTCTTGCGCAAGTCTTCCAGCTGGGTGACGAGGAACGCGTGCCGCTCCTCGAGCGCGGCGAACTCCTCCAGCGCCAGCGGGTTCACCTTGCCGAGCTGGTCAAGCTGGCGCTGCGCCGTGTCGGCGCGGCGCTGCTGCACGTCCCGGTCGTAGGCAAGCGGCGGCTGGTCGTCGTCGCCGGATGGCACGGGCACATCGGGGCCGTACTCGGCGATCAGCGCCTCGACCTCGACGGCGAACTCCTCGATCGCCTTGGCCTCGACCTGCTCCAGCCGGAGCCGCCGGCCGGCCCTGGACACCTCGGCACCATGCACGGTGTCGACGACCTTGTCGAGCTGGGCCGACGCCTCTCTGATCCGGGCCCTGACGACCTTGAGCTCCTCGTCGCGGCCCTGGTGCGCGATTTCGGCCTGCTGCCGCTCGGAGTCGGCCAGCCGCAGCGACCGCTCGATCGACGCGAGCGCCACCCTGGCGCCGCTCGCCACCGCACTGGCAACGGTCGCCTCAGCGGCCCGGCGCCTGGTCCGCTCGGCGGCCCTGGTGATGGCCTGCCGCTCGGCCGTGGCAGCCGACGCCAGCGCGTCGGCCCGCCCGCTGATCGCGCGCAGCCGCTCCTCGACGGTCCGGACCTCGAGCCTGGCGTCCATCTCGGTACTCCTGGCCGCGGCCGCGCTGTCGGCGAGCGCCTGCCTGGCCGCGCCGGAGACCACTGCCCGGCCCTTCCCGTCAGCGAGCGCGCCACCGCCAGCCCCGCCAGCCCGGCCAGCCCGGCCAGCCCCGCCAGCCCGGCCAGCCC
>DATKQH010000349.1:0-17818 GCA_035532775.1 Streptosporangiaceae bacterium | reverse complement strand
GCCCTCCGCGATTCCCGCCACCTGCTCCGCCAGCCCGGGATGGGGCACTACCCGCTCGACCAGTCCCATCGCCCCTTCCTGCAGGGTGCCGGCCGGAGCGCCGTCGCGGTCCCGCTCGATCCGGCCATCGGGCGGGTCCGGAGTGCTCGCACCGACCCCGGCGATCTCGAGCGCACGGGAGTTCACCCAGGCCGCGTGGTGGTCCCGGTTGGACAGGAAGACCGGCCGGTCCGCCGCGACGAGGTCCAGGTCATGCCGGGAAGGAACGCCGCCAGGGAAGACGTCCATCGCCCAGCCGCCGCCCGTGATCCATTCCACCTCCGGATTGCGCTCGGCGTAGTCGCGCACGATCGCCAGGTAGTCGGCAAGCCCGTGCGCGTCGGACAGGTCGCAGCGCAGCCGTTCCAGGCCGCCAGCCGAGGCATGCACGTGCGCGTCCGTAAACCCGGGCAGCAGCATCCGGCCGCGCAGATCGATCACTTCCGTGCGGGACCCGGCCAGCGCGGCGACGTCCGCGTCGGTACCGACCGCGACGATGGTGCTGTCCCGCACGGCCACTGCCTGCGCCCACGACCGGGCGGCGTCCACCGTGTACACCTGCCCGCCCCGCAGCACCAGATCCGGCTGGCTCTCCTGCTCGCTCATCCGCGACCATCCTCCTCATCGGCGGTGCGCAGGGCCGGGTCGCGCAGGGCCGGGTCGCCGAACCCGCCGCCCCCGCTCGTTTCGATCCTGATGACAGATCCGGCCGGGACGACCAGCGAAGCCTTCGACCCGACCGGCAACGGCTCGCCCGCGGCGTCGAGCACGGTGATCAGCGACGGCCTGCCGTCTGTCCCGCCCGCTACCCCGCGCGGCGCGAACCGCGGGTCGGTCTGCTCCGAGTACAGCGTGACCACGGAGTCCTGGCCCAGCACCTGGTACTCGCGCCGGATGCCCAGGCCACCGCGGAACTGGCCGTCCCCCTGAGAGCCGCCGATCAGCTCGGTGCGCAGGATCCGGACGCTGTAGCTGGACTCGGCCACCTCGACCGGCATCAGGCCGACATTCGCCATGTAGGTGTCCACGCCGTCGAGTCCGTCACCGCCGCCGTGCGCCCCGGTGCCGCCCCCGACGACCTCGGCCATCACGCTCGGCACCCCGGTCCGCGGCGACCTGCTCTCCAGGTTCATGCCGAAGAACGCGACGGTGCTGCTCGCGACCGCCCGGTCGGGCCAGATCAGCGAGGCGGCCCGGATCAGGGTGTCGGCCAGCCGCTGGCAGGTGTTGTGCCGGACGGACACCGCGCCAGGGTGGTCCGGATTCAGCACCGCACCGCGCGGGCAGATGATCTCGATCGCCCGCAGGATGCCGTCGTTGGTGGCGCGGCCGGGATCGGTCATCGCCCGGACCGCGTACACCACGCTGGCTCGGGTGCTGGCCCACGGCACGTTCATGGCGCCCCGTACCTGCGGCGCGGAACCGCTGAGGTCGACCAGGAGCCGGTCCGAGCGCTTGCTGATCCTGGCGTGGATCCTGGTCGGCGGCCCGCCAACGCCATCGTCGTCGAGGAAGCCCTCCGCCTCGGCCTCGCCATCGGCCAGCTCGGCCAGGTCCAGCCGGACGGCACGCTCCACCGAGTCGAGCATCTGGTCGAACACCGCCGCGACGACGGCCGCGCCGTAGCGATCGGCGAGCTCCCGCACCCGCCGCACGCCTACCAGGCAGGCCGCGCGCTGGGCCCGCAGGTCCGACAGCGTGGAGAGCGGGTCCCGCACGGCCGCGCCGACAAAATCGAAGACATCGCGGTTCTCCTCGCCGCCCCGGTACAGCCGGACCGGCGGCAGCAGCAGCCCCTCGGCGTATACCTCCGGCAGGTCCGGTCCTTCGGTGCCGGGACGCACGCCGCCGACATCGATGTGGTGGGCGGCAGTTCCCGCCCAGCCGAACAGCGCCCCGCCGATGAACACCGGCATGATCACGTTCAGGTCGGGCGTGTGCATGGCCCCCAGATAGGGATGGTTGGCGAGAAACGCGTCGCCCGCCGTTACCTCGTTCCCCCATCGCCCGATGATCGACTTGACCACCAGGGACATGGCACCGAGCTGAGCGGGGATAAAGTCCGCCTGCGCCACGAGGTCACCGTCGGCGCGGAACACGGCACAGCTGAAGTCGTCCATCTCCCGGATGATCGGGCTGTAGCTGGAGTGCTTCAGCACGCCGCCCATCTCCACCGCCGCGGAATGCAGCGCGGCGCTCACCAGCTCGAAGGTGATCGGGTCCGCCGCGGCGCGCCAGGCCGGCGGCCTGCGGGACTGCCTGCTCATCGCGTCTCCTGCAGCCACATGCTGCCCAGTTCATCCACCAGCGCCCGCTGTCCTGACAGCAGGATCGTGGTCGAGTCCAGCTGGTGCACGATCGCCGGGCCCGGCACAGCCTGGCCGGCCTCGATCCGCTCCCGCCGGTAGACCGGCAGCATCCGCGCGGACCTCATGCCGGGCAGCCGCGCGCTCACCCGGCCGGCCCGGGCCAAGGCGGAAACCATCCCGGCCGGTGCGCTGGACTGGCCCGGCACGGCCAGCTCCCCGCCACCGTCGGGCCTCGAAGCCGGCAACGGCTCCCCAGGGGGCCGCACGGGCAGCGCGCCGAATGCCGACAACCTGACGTTCACTACCTCGACGTCCTGCACCGGGTCGGCATGGCCGTAGGCCCGCAGGTGCAGCTCGCGGAAGCGCGCGCTCAGCGCCGCGATGCCGCGCGGGCTGCGGGACGTGACCGGCACGCTCAGCTCGTACCCCTGACCGACGAACCGGCAGTCCGCGGTCGCCGAGATCCGGACCTGACCAGCGGCGATGCCGTCGCGGCGCAGCTGGGCCTTGAGCTGCCTGACGGCCGCCGCGTACCAGGCGGCGAGGTCGGCGGCCAGGTCGGGCCCGAGCAGTCGCAGCACCGTCCGCGAGTCGTCGACCCGGATGTCCGTGGAGGTCAGTCCCGACGCCGCGAACAGCCCCGGGTACCTGGGCACCAGCACCGAGCGGAATCCCAGCTCGCGCAGCAGCAGCCCGGCGTGCAAGGGCCCGGCGCCGCCGAAAGCGACCAGCGTGTAATCGCGGGGATCGATGCCGCGCTGCACCGACACGCGGCGCAGCGCGGCGGTCACCTGCGCAACCGCCAGCCGGATGATGCCGTCGGCGGCGTCCGGCACCGGCAGGCCGAGCTGGCTTGCGACCTGGTCGATGACCGCGCGGGCGGCGTCGGCGTCCAGGGTGAACTGGCCGGCCAGCGGCATCCCGGCAGGCAGCGTTCCCGCCACGACATGCGCGTCGGTGAGGGTCGCCCGGTCGCCGCCCGCGCCGTAGGCGGCCGGGCCTGGTACGGCGCCGGCGCTCTCCGGGCCTATCCGGAGCCGGCCCGCGCGGTCGACCCGGGCGATGCTGCCGCCGCCCGCCCCGACCGTTACGATGTCGACCGACGGGCACAGGATCGGGCTGGCGTCGATCTCCTGATACGGCGTCACGGGCGGCAGGCCGTCCGGTACCAGGCAGACGTCCAGCGAGGTCCCGCCCATGTCCAGCGAGACGAGCTGGCTGATCCCGTACCGCGCGCCGAGCGCCACGGCGCCGGCCACGCCGGCGGCCGGCCCGGACAGCACCAGCCGGTGAGCCTGGCCTTCCGCCCGCTCCGCGGGCAGGCAGCCGCCGTTGGACTGCATGATGTGCAGCGGCGGCCGGACGCCGAGCGCACTGACCCTGGATCGCAGGCCAAGCAGGTAACTGCCGACAACCGGGCGAAGCCCGGCGTTGATCACCGCGGTCGAGGTCCTCGGGTACTCCCTGAACTCCCGCGCCACGGCCGACGACAGCGTCACGGGTACGGCCGGCAGCCGGCCCGCGATAGCCTCGCCCAGCAGCCGCTCGTGGGCGTCATCGAGATAGCTGAACAGCAGGGAGACGGCCACCGCAGCCGGTTCGAGCGCCGCGATCAGCTCCGCCACCCGCTCGGCCTCCTCCTTGTCCAGCGGGGTTACCACCTCGCCGAGCCCGGAGAGCCGTTCAGTGACCTCGACCCGGTCCCGGCGCTGGACGAGCTGCTTGGGGCGCGGCTGGGCCAGGTCATAGACAGCGGGCCTGGTGCCGTTCCGGTAGCCGAGCGTGTCGCGGAAGCCTTGGGTAGTGGCCAGCACGACCTTCGCGGTACGCCCGGTGAGCAGCGCGTTCGTCGCCACTGTGGTGCCGTGGAAGATCATCCGGATAGCAGCGGGCACGACACCCTGCACGGCGAGCGAGGCCAGTGCCCGCTCGAACGCGAGCCCTGGGTCGTCCGGGGTCGACGGCACCTTGGCGATCAGCACCCGGCCGCCGGAGGTCGTCGCGATCGCGTCGGTGAAGGTGCCGCCGATATCGATGCCGACGACCCAGCCGGGCTCGCCAGTTTCAGCTCGCCCAGCCTCAGCTAGCCCGGTTTCAGCTAGCCCGGTTTCAGCTAGCACGGCGTCAGCCACCGCTGCCTGCCCCGGCCAGTTCCCTGACTCTCGGCATCACCTCGCCGGCGAACAGGTCAAGCGCCCGTCGCTGCACGTCCCATGGCAGGCCGGGGAAGTACAGCCGCGCAATGAAGTGCAGGGCGCCGCCGGCTGCCCGGCGGTACCTGTCGATCTGCTCAGCGACCTGCGCCGGCGTGCCGAGCACGATCGAGGCGCGCAGCGCGTCTTCTTCCGCGGCTGTCAGCGGCGGCGGCGGCGGCGGGTCGCCCTCCCGGGCTCGTGCGGTCTCCATGTCGTCGTACTTCCAGGCGATGTAGCGGTGATAGTCCCGGATCAGCTCCCATGGGTCCGGGCCGTCCCAGGCGAAGACCGGCAGGTGGACACTGATCGTGAACGGGCCGCTCAGGCCGTACGCCTCCCGTTCCTGACGGGCGGTCGCCACCTGGCCGGCCAGGGCGTCCGGCGTCACCTCGGTCGCCATGAAGCCGTCCGCGACGCGAGCGGCGCGCCGGATCGCCGCCTCGCTGAAACCGCCGATCCACAGTGGCGGGCCGCCGGGCCGGGCCGGCCGCGGCCGCACCGGGACCGGCGGTCCTTCCTGACGCTGACCGCCAGGCACGAGCTCGCCCCGCCAGGCGCCGCGCAGCACGTCGATCGTGCCGAGCAGTCGCGGGACCCGCTCGGCCAGCGGCACCCCGAACGCGTCGAACTCCTCTTCCCGCCAGCCAAGCCCGAGACCGAGCACCAGCCGCCCGCCGGCGATGAGGTCGGTGACCGCCGCGTCCTCGGCCAGCCGGAGCGGGTGGTGCAGCGGCGCCAGGACCAGCCCGGTGCCGATCAGGACCCGGCTGGTCCGGGCCGCGATCGCGGCGCACATCGGCAGCAGGGATGGCAGGTAGCCGTCGTCCACGAAATGGTGCTCGGAGACCCAGACCGAGTCCAGCCCCAGCGCCTCGGCCTGCACCGCGAGATCGATGGCCTGCGCGTAGATCTCGGCGTCGCTGCGCTCATCGCCCGGGTAGCGCTGGCAGGTGATCAGGCCGAAACCGAGGTCGATGCTCATGCCGCCGCCGAGGCGGCCCCGGCGGCCGGCCTGACCGGCGAGGGCTTGGCCAGGAAGCCGGAGTAGTCGAGCTCGCGGTAGGGCGCTGTGCACGGGTTACCGTCGGCAAGCCACATCTGCCGGGCATTCAGGTCCATCAGCACCGACGTGACGGTCATGCCCTGGTCCATCGGATCGGCCCGGGAGTCGGGGTGGCAGCACACCCCCGACGGATAGTTCGCGTGGTCTGACAGCAGCGAGCGGAACGCCGCCAGCGAGTGGTCGGCCGACACGCCCACGCCGGCCCGCAGCCGCTGCAGCCGCACGGGGCTGTCCGGCATCGCCCAGACCGAGACATCCGTGCCGCCGAACCGCTCGGCCAGGAAGTGGTTGGTGTGCAGCAGCACCCCGTCCTGCGGCCCGGGGAAGACGAAGTACAGCTCGGAGAAGTCGCCGGGCGCCGCCTCGACATCGACCGCGATGCCGTCGCTGTGCGCGATCAGGTAGTTGGCCGAGGACGACCGGACGCCGGCCTGCAGGGCCGTGATCGCGTCAGATACGTTCTCGCAGTCCAGGATCGCGCGCAGGATCAGGTGGTAAGGCAGGCCAGGCGTGCCGACATCGTCGGCAGTGACCAGTGCGTTGGTGACGATCCCCAGGCCAGAGGAGTTCATTCCGGTCTTGGCCAGCAGCCCCGCCTCGACCACAGTGACGAAGTCGGGGCCGTCGTCGCGCTGGACCTCCAGTACCACGACCGTCTCCGCGGAGTGCGGCAGCCAGTCCCAGTTCTGCCCGACGAGCGTCGGTCCTGGCTTGCCCGGAGGCGGGGCGACCGCGAACGAGCTGCACTCATGCGGTCCAGAGCGGCCGGTCGCCTGCCGGGCCTTGGCGGCGAACATCACCTCGGTCCGCACGTTGATCGCGAGGACGTCCACCAGGTCGAGGCCCGCGCCATCGGCGATCCCGCGCATCTCGGCGAGGTAGTCGGGTCGGAACTCGGCGATCGGCGCCTCGAACCTGGCTGCCTCGCGCCGGACCACGGCCCAGTCCCAGCCCGCGTAGTGCTCGAAGACGCGCTCGTAGGCACCGACCGACCGGCGCACCCGGTCACGGGCCTGCTCGCCATACTGCCGTCCGCGCTCGGTCGCGCTTCCGGTCACCCTTACGTGCGGGAACTCGCTCATGTCCGCTCCATTCAGATCGCTGTACTGCCACCATCTACCGGTATGACGGCGCCTGTCAGGTAGGACGCGTCGGCTGACCCGAGGAAGACGATCACCGCGGCGACCTCGGCGGCGCTGCCCACTCGCCGCAGCGGCACGCCGGTTTCGAGGTACGCCTGCCCAGCGGCCGGATCGTCCATCAGCCGGAGCATAGGCGTGTCGATCACCCCCGGGCACACGACGTTGGCGCGGATACCGTACGGCGCCCATTCGGCCGCCATCTGCCGGGTGAGCGCGACCACTCCTGCCTTGCTCGCGTTGTAGTGCGCGGTCGGCTCCGAGGCGTCGGCGACCAGGGCGGCGGTGGAGCCGATGTTCACGATGGCACCTGGCCGCCCGGCTTCGACCAGGCCGCCGGCGACGGCCTGCCCGGTCAGGAACGCCCCGCGCAGGTTCACCGCGAGCGTCTCGTCCCACTCGTCCGGGGTCAGGTCAAGCAGCGGCCGGATCCGGTAGATCCCGGCCGCGTTCACCAGGACGTCCGCGGGACCGCCGAGCAGCGCCGCCGCCGCGTGCACCGCGTCCGGCACGTCACCGGCGACCGTGACGTCGGCCGTCAGGTACGGGCAGGCCCGCTCGCCTGGTCCCGGCGCGCGCTGGTCGATGGCCACGACGTCCGCGCTTTCCGCCAGCAGCCGCCGGACAGTGGCCAGTCCGATGCCGGAGGCACCGCCGGTGACCAGCGCACGCCGGCCGACCATCCGGCCTGGCACGGCCAGCCCGCCGGGCACAGCCTCTCCGCCGCCGGCCGCGTCCCGCGCCTCCCGGCCAGCCTGCTCACTAGCTGAGCCAGACGCCACCGTTCACCCCGATCGTCTGGCCGGTGACGTAGCCGGCGTCGCGGGAAGCCAGCCAGGCGACGGCGCCGGCGATGTCGGCGCCGGTCCCGTGCCTGCCCAGCGGCACGCCGTCCCGCACCAGGCTGACCTGTTCGCCGAACGAGGTACCCGCGGCCGCGGCGCGCGAGCGCAGTTCCTCCCAGTGCATCTCGGTGGCCATGTTGCCTGGTGCGATCGTGTTCACCCGGATCTGGTGCGGGGCCAGCTCGAGCGCCAGCGACTGAGTCAGCAGCGCGACACCGGCCTTGGAGGCGCAGTAGCCAGCCCCGCCGGCGACCCCCTGCTGGCCGAAGATCGAGCCGAGATTCACGATCGCGCCGCCGGTGCCCTGGGCGATCATCAGCCGGGCCACAGCCCGGGAGGCCAGGAAGGCCCCGACCAGGTTGACCTCGAGTACCCGGCGGAAGTCTGCCACGGCGGTGTCCACGACAGCAGTGTCCGGCCCGCCGATCCCGGCATTGTTCACGAGCAGGTCGACGCCACCGAGCCGGGCGGCGGCCTGGCAGATCACGTCCTCGCAGGCTGTCTCGTCGGACACGTCGGCGACGAGGCCGGCCGCCACAGTACCCGTCCCGGTTCCGGCCAGTCCCCCGGCGGTGCCGAGGACGTCCGGGCTGACGTCTGCCAGCACGACGCTGGCCCCGTCGGCCGCCAGCCGGGCGGCGATCGCCTCGCCTAGCCCGCGGGCCGCGCCGGTCACGATGGCCCTCACGCGCGGCTCGCGATCTGCGCGGTCGTGGTAACCCAGACATCGTCGTGACCGGTGACGAAGCCGATGAAGGCGTCGAGGAATGCCAGCCGCCCCGGCCGGCCGATGATCTGCGGATGCATGGTGAAGACACACGCGCCTCCCAGCCGCCGGATGCCGAGGAACTCCTCCTCCCAGATGGCGCGGACCGCGGCGGTCGTGGCGATCGACTTGGTCCAGGAAGCACCGTCGAACCAGAAGTGCGCGGCGTCATCGAGGATCCAGGAGATCGGCACCTCGACCAGCCGCGGATGGTCGAGCCGGTACGGCCGGATGTCGTCCATCAGGTTCGACGAGTAGGTAAGCCCGTGCTCGTGCAGCAGGTCCAGCGTGTGCGGGCTGAGATCCCAGGACGGTGAACGGTAGCCGGTGATATCCGCGCCGAACGCCCGCAGCGCCTCCAGCCCGCGCGCCAGCTCGGACTCCTCCTCGTCACGCGACAGCTTCGTGGGCGAGGTGTGCGTGTAGCCATGGTGCGCGAGCTCGTGGCCGGCGGACACGATGTCCGCGACCCGCTCCGGATGCCGCTCGGCGACCCGGCCGGGGACGAAGAACGTCGCCCGCACCTCGTGCCGCCGGAGCACGTCCAGGATCTGGGGCACCGCCACCTTCGCGCCGTAGGTGCCCTGCGAGAGCACTCCTGGCCGGTTCGCATTGGCCGGGTCCTCGCCGATCCAGACCTCCTCAGCGTCGAAGTCGAAGGTGAACGATGCGGCGGAACCTGCTCCGTCAGGCCACATTCGGATCGGGACTCCCTTCCGGAATCTCTGCGGCTGCCCCTGGCTCGGCCGTCTCTTGGCCGCCTGTTTCCTGCCCGGCTACTTCTTGCCCGGCTACTTCTTGCCCGGCTGCCTCCCCGGACTGATCATCTTCGGCGGCCCAGGTGCTGACCCGGCGCCAGTACCTGGCGGCCAGGCCTGCCAGCCCATCCGGGACGAAGACCACGACGACCAGCAGGAAGATCCCGAGAATGGTGAGCTCGGCTCCCGGATGGCTGACCAGCGCGGTCTGCACGATGGCCAGCAAGACCGTGCCGATGATCGGCCCCGTCGCCGTGCCGAGGCCGCCGATCACCAGCATCGTGACGTCGATGCTCATCGGCGTCAGCCCCATCGCCGAGGGCGAGATGCTCTGGTTATAGCTCACGTACAGGCCGCCGGCGATGCCGGCCAGGAAGCCGGACACGGCGAACGCGATGACGCGGTAGCGCATCGGGCTGACACCGCGCGCGGCAGCGTAGGCCGGCGCGTCGCGGATGCCGCGCAGCGCGATGCCGAGCCGGGAGTGACCGACGGCAGCGAGCACGATCGTCGACACCACCACCACGGCCAGGACCGTCCAGTAATAGGCACGCGCCGACGCCGCGAGACTGAGCGAGGCGTACAGCCCCTTGACGATCGGCAGCCCGAACGTCCCGCCGGTCAGCCCGGACCCGTCGTTGACGATCACGTACTCGATGACCTCGGCAAACGCGAACGTCAGTAGAGAGGTGTAGATGCCGTAGAGGCGGAGCGTCGGGAAGGCGAGCAGCACCGCGGCGAACGCGGCGACCACTCCGCCGGCCAGCACCGCCAGCCACGGCGACAGCGACGTGTGCAGCATGATGATGCCCGCGCCGTACCCGCCGAGCGCGTAGATCGCCAGCTGACCGAAGTTCCAGACCCCGGCGACGCCGAGCACGAAGTTCCAGCTGATGTTGAGCACCAGCAGGACCAGGGTGGTGACCATGACCGACAGTGCGTACTGGTTGGTCATCACGAGCGGGATGACGGCGGCGAGGGCTACCAGCACGCCGGTCACCATCCAGCGCGCCGGCGTCATGGCCGGGAACGCGGACCGGGGCGGTGCGGTGCGCGTCAGAGCGGGCCGGGCCGGGGTGGGCTCGGTCCGATTCGGCAGGGCGCTCACAGCCGAGCCTCCGATGGCTTTCCGAGCAGACCGTACGGCCTGATGATCAGCACGAACAGGATCACCCCGTACAGGATCGGCAGCGACCAGGTGGTTCCGACGAGCACCTCCGCGGTGGCCTGGATCAGGCCGATGGCATAGGCAGCGTAGACAGTTCCGGGGAGGCTGCCGAGCCCGCCGAAGATGACCACGATGAGGGCTTCGAGCAGCGGCAGGTCACCGGCCTGCGGGTAGGCGAAGTACAGGCCGCCGAGGAAGACCCCCGCGACGCCAGCCAGCGCCGATGCCAGGCCCATGGTCAGCGGGTAGAGCTTGCCCACAGGCACGCCCATCAGCCTCGCGGCGTCCAGGTCCTGGGCGACCGCGCGGATCGCCATTCCCCAGCGGGTGCGGGCGAGGAAGATCCCGAGACCGGCCATCATGGTGATCGAGACGATGGCCATCGCCATCGACTGGTAGGGCAGGTTGACCCCGTGGTAGATGTTGACGCCGCCGGAGATCACCGGGGTCACGTTCCGCTGCTGCGGCCCGAGGAGCTCCAGGGCCACGTTGGTCAGGATCATGGCCACGGCGAAGGTCGTGATGAAGGTCACCATCTCGAAGTCGATGGCATTCCTGCGCTTCATCAGCGGCTGCACCGAGACCAGCTGGGTGAGCGCGCCCAGGATGAAGGTGGCGACGAAGGCCGCCGCGATGGCGATGACCGGGTTCAGCCCGGCTACCACCAGGATTCCCCAGCCCACGAAGCTGCCCACCATAACCATGGAGCCCTGCGACATGTCGAGGATCCGCAGCGTGCCGTAGATCAGCGTCATGCCGATGGCGACGAGGCCGTAGATCGAGCCCAGGATGATCGTGGTGACGGCGATCCCGACGATGTCTGTCGCAGCCATGCCGTTACAGGCTTCCCAGGTAGGTCTGCACGATCGCGGGATCGCTGGCCAGCTCGGCGTAGGGGCCGCTGGCCACGATCGTGCCGGTCTCGAGCACGTGCACCGCGTCGGCGATGCCGCCGATGTGCGTGAAGTTCTCCTCGACCAGGACGATGGTGGCGCCGGATGCCTTGAGCTCCGCGATCGCCTCGTAGACGGTGTCGATCGCGACCGGCGCCAGGCCAAGCGACGGCTCGTCGATCAGCATGATCCGGGACGGCCGCATCAGCGCCCGGCCGAGCGCGACCAGGCGCCGCTCACCGCCGGACAGGGTGCGGGCTCGCTGTGCTGCCCGCGCGGCCACCACGGGGAACCGCTCGTAGATGCCGGCCAGTTCCTTGCGGCGTGATCGCCACGAGCTCGCCGGGAACGCTCCCATCAGCAGGTTCTCCGCCACGGTCATCTCCGCGAACAGCCCGTCACCCTGCGGAACGTGCACCAGTCCGAGCACCGCGATCCGCTCAGCCGGCCGCCCGGTCACGTCCTGCCCGCCGAGGAGCACCTGGCCGGCCGTGGGCCGGATGATCCCGCTGATCGCCCGCAGCAGGGTGGTCTTGCCGTGGCCGTTGGGCCCGATCAGCACGACTACCTCGCCGGCGCCGACCTCCAGGTCCAGGCCGCGGATGACCGAAGCCTCGGCATAGCCGGCCCGCAGGCCGGCCACCTGCAGCATGGGCTGGCTCATCAGGCACCCTCCTTGCGGTGCCGCGCGCCGAGGTAGACCTCGATCACCTTCTCGTCGGCGAGCATCTGCGCCGGGGTGCCCTCGAAGAAGACCGCGCCGTGGTGCATCACGAGTACCCGGTCGGCGACTGAGGTCAGCGCCCGCATGACATGCTCGATGCAGACCACCGCCAGGCCGCGCTCGCGTAGTCCGGCGATCAGCGTGATCGTCTCGTCGATCTCCGCGGGGCTCAGTCCGCCGAATGGCTCGTCCAGCAGGATCGCGGCGGCGCCGGTCGCCAGGGCGGTACCGAGCATCAGGCGCTTGCGGTCGAAGACGCCCAGCAGGTCGGCCAGCACCTGAGCCTTGCCGTCCAGCCCGACGAACTCCAGCTGGTCGGCGGCGATCTCGCGCGGGAGCCGGCGCTCCGCCCGCCTCGATGCTCGCGGTCGGCCGAAAGCAGCGGCGAGGACCATGTTCTCCTCGACGGTCAGCGATCGGGCCACGGTGGGCTGCTGGAACGTGCGGGCCAGGCCGAGCCTGGCCCGCACGTGCACCGGCTCGCCCGTGATCGGCTGCCCGGCCAGCAGCACCTCGCCGCTGGTCGCCCGGGTGTGCCCGGTGATCACGTCGAACAGCGTCGTCTTGCCCGCTCCGTTCGGCCCGGCAACGCCGAGGATCTCGCCAGCGTGCACGGCGAACGACACGTCCGCGACCGCGCGCAGCCCGCCGTAGTCCTTGCGGACGTCCCGCGCCTGCAGCACCGGACCTTGCTGCCCCGGGCCTGGCGGCACCGGGGTTTGCGGCACGCGGGTTTGCGGCACGGGGTCTTGCGTCACTTCTTCAGCCACGGCGGAAGCTGGAAGCTGCCTGTCGTGTAGGGAGCCGGCGATACCAGCACCTGCTTGCCGTTCTGGATCTGGAAGGTCAGGTGGGGCATCCCGAGACTGGGGTCCTTGGTCTCATCCGGGTACGGGTAGCAGGTCAGGTAGTCGTCAGGGAACCGGTAGCTGCCGCAGACCCCGCGGTACGTGGTGCTCTTGATGATCTCGTTCACAGCAGCGAAATCATTCGGGTCGCCGGCGGCCGCCGCCGACTGAGCCCACACGTGCACCAGGTCGTACTGATCACCAGCGTTGCTGAAACCGGGCGCGGCATTGAACTTCTTCGTGAACGCGGCCTGGAACGGGTCGGCGACCGGATCGCTCTGCAGGATCCCGACCACCGTGGACCAGAGCACGCCGTCGGCGGCGCTGCCCGCGAGCTGCAGGTACTGCGGAATCGACGGAGCGTACTGCTGGTAGACGAGGGACTGAGTGGGCGACTGGCGGAACTGCTTGATGAAGGCGGCCTCGTCGCCCGCCGCGTAGTCGCTGAAGAACACGATGCCGGGCGGCTTGTTGCGAATGTTGACCAGTACCGCGCTCCAGTCCGCCTGCGGTGCGGTGAACTGCTGGAACATCGTGGTCTGCCAGCCCGACTTGGTCATCTCCGCCTGGAAGGTCTTGGAGATGTTCAGGCTGTACGGGTCGTTGCTGGTCACGATGGCCATGGACTTCGAGGACGGCGCCCAGGTCTTCGTCCGGATCAGGTCGTCGACGAGCACCGCGAAGCCGGGCCCGTACCAGGTCTCCGACGGGTCGCCCTGGAAGATGTTCTTGATGCCATGCTGCTTGACGAAGTCGACGTTGCCGTGCCAGGTGTTGACGTGGAACGTCGGGATGCCCGCCTGGGCGACCACCGGGAACTCGACCGAGCTGTAGGTGCAGAAGCCGGAGAAGATCGCGGCCACGCCTTCGGACACGAATTTCTGGAAGACGGTCTTCATCACGTCCGGCTGCTGTGCCTGGGTGTCGAGGATGGCGAGCTTCAGCGGCCGGCCGAGCACGCCACCCCGCGCGTTGATCTCGGCGATGGCTAGCTGCTGGCCGCGGATCATCATCTGCCCGTCACCGGAGTACAGGCCCGTCACCGGGCTGCCAGAGCCGATCAGGATCGGCTGCTTGCTCCCGGTGGACTTGCCGCCAGCGGCGGGCGACGGTGCCGAGGCACGCCCCCCGGCGAACCCGCCGCCCGCGCCGGCGACCAGGCCGCCAGCCCCGGCGGCGCCCAGACCACGCAGGAAGTTCTTCCTGCTGACGCCCGTGCTGTTAGCTGCCACCTGATGCCTCCTCCGGGATGTGCGACGGCTATGCCGGCGCCCACAGCGATTGATGGACAGACTTGCTTGCCGATACAGTCATCGCAATCCGTAAGATGACGGATTTCTGCAGGTGACCGGCGCCGAGCGACCGCCTTCGGAGGAGGTGATACGCGCACCGTGGCCGAGTTCCCGCCGCTAGAGGCATATGCGCAGGCCTTCGCCGACGCGGGGGTGCCGGCGGCAGCGTTCTTGTGGTGGTCCGAGCAGCACGGCTGGCAGCGGGTCACGCTCGAGAACGGCCCGGGTGAGACGGAGTCACCCGGCGTGCGGATGTCAGCGGAGCCGGCCTCGCTGCCCCACCACCTGACGGTCCGTGAGCTTGATGTACTGACCCTGATGGCGAGCGGGCTGAGCAACACCGAGATCGGGGCCCGGCTGGTGGCCAGCCCGCGGACGGTCTCCACGCACGTCGAGCACATACTCGCCAAGCTGGGCCAGACTAGCCGGACGGGCGCGGCCGGGCTGGCGGTCGAACGCGGTTACCTCCGCCTGCCGCTGCCCGGGCAGGGCCCAGCGCCTGCCGGGCTGACGATCTGCTACCTGCATGCCCGCGCCGAAGGGCAGCTGGCGAGCTCGCAGCGGGAGCGGGCCAGTGCCAGTCGCGCCGCGGCCATCCCCAAGTCAGGCGCCGCGGCAGCACAGCATCACGGCCCGGGATCGGCGTCCCGCCGACGGCAGGTTCCCAGCCCGTTGCGCATTGGCTCAGCCTTTCCGCTCAACGGCCTGGCAGGCGACGACGGGCAGCAGATGCTGCACGGCTCGGCGCTGGCCGTCGCGGAGATCAATGCCCGCGGCGGGATCGCCGGCCGCCTCGTCGAGCAGGTCGTGGTGAACGTCGACATCTTCTCCCCCGGCAGCGTGCAGGGCGCGTTCGAGCAGCTCTTCGCGGCTGACGTTGATGCGCTGACCTCTGGTTATGTCTTCCGCGAGGACCTGGCTATGGACCTGGTCGCGGGTTATGGCGCGCCGTACGTGCACGCCATGACCTCGCAGTCGCAGGCGCAGGCGGTGCAGGATGACCACTCGCGCTACCGGAATATCTTCCAGGTCTGCCCGACCGAGGTGCACTACGGACCGGGATTCGTCCGCTTCCTCGAAGATGCCCGGCGGGACGGCTGGCAGCCGCGCAGCCGCCGTATCGCGTTCGTCGAGACGGCCCTGCCGAGCGGCCAGATGGTCAACGCGCTGACGATCGGGCTGGCCGAGCACTTCGGCTGGGAGATCGCAGCAGTCCAGACGGTCCCGGCCATCGGAGCCGACTGGTCCGCGGTCGTCGACCAGCTCGCCCGGCTGAGTCCGGCGGCCGTGATGATCACGCAGTTCCTGGCCGGCGAGCTCGCTGCCTTCCAGCGGCTGGCCGCGGCCCGGCTGCCGGACACTCAGATCTACGCGATCTACTCCCCCTCGGTACCCGAATTCACCGAACTCGCCGGCCGGTCGGCCGAGGGCCTGGTCTGGGCGACGGTGACCGGGACCTACGACGACGCGATCGGGCAGCGGTTCCGTGCCGACTACGAGCGGGCGACCGGCCGTGCTCCTGGCTGGTCGCATGCGGGGATCGCGTATGACGAGATCCACCTCCTGGCGCAGGCCTGGATGTCGACGCCAAACCCGCGCGACTTCGACGCGGTGTCCAGGCAGCTTCGCCGGATCAGGTACCGCGGCGTCAACGGCGGCTACTTCCTGGACAACGCCGAGCAGTGCGGGCTGAGCTTCCCGGACACGACAGCGGATCCGTCGCTCGGCCAGGCCCATCTGGTGCTGCAGATACAAGACGGTGCGCACCGGATCATCAGCCCTGCCCCGTACGCCGAAGGGCGCTTCCGGGCGCCCGGGCAGACGCTGCCGGTTACCTGAAGGCTAGGCGATCTCCCACTCGTAGGAGAACTTGACCACCTCGAGGATCATCGACGTCTCCAGCCCGCTGATGCCGTCCATCCGGCCGAGCCTGCTGGAGATGAACTCGAGGAAGTGCTGCTGGTCGAAGAAGAACGCCTCGACGATGATGTCGTACCGGCCGGTCGAGACGCCGACGTAGCGCACCTCGCGCTGGCGTTTGAGCTCCTCGCTGATGGCTCGCAGCCGGGGCAGCGTGACCGAGATCCCGATGATCGCGGACAGGGTCATGCCGACGGCCTTGGGCGTCGGCACGGCGACGACGGTGATCAGGTCGTTCGACACGAGCTGGCCGATCCGCTTGCGGATCGTCGTCTCGGAGACGCGCAGCTGCCTGGCAATCTCCGTATTCGGCGTGCGCCCGTCCGCCTGCAGGATCTTGATCACCCGGCGGTCGATCTCGTCGAGCGTGTGCTCGGACCCCGCTGGCGGCGAAGTGGTCATGGAACCCCCAGGAGGTTCGAATATCGTCTGCTCGAACCAACTATAGCCCGGCATTCGATCTATATAGTGCCCAATGCATTGACATACGATTCCGGCAATCTTACGTTCCAATCGCAACTGCCTGCTCACCACAGGAGGAATGCGATGGCTGACACCGCGGCCGCCGACACGTCGGCGGGAACGGAGGTCTTCTCCCGCAAGGCATCAGGCCTCGTCCGGGTCGGCAGCACGCTCGACGTGTTCATCTTCAACGTGGGCCTGGTGTCCGTCGGCATCGCCATCGCCTACAACCAGTACTACGGGCCGAGCCTGTACCCCGGTGCCCAGCCGTGGATCTCGACGCTGCTCGCAGCGGTCGGGATGATCTTCGTCGCAGTGGCCTTCTACTGCTGGTCGGTGGTCTTCCCGCGGTCCGGCGGCGTGTACGTCTTCCTGTCCAGGACCATCAACCCGGGCGTTGCCTTCGTCATGTCGCTGATCGAGACGATCATCCTGCTCTACTACGCGGCGCTGGCGGCCGGTCTGATCGTGCAGGTGGGCGTCTCCTCCTTTTTCGGCGCGGTCGGAACCGTCGCCCGGAATTCCACCCTGGTCAGCTGGGGGCAGACGGTCGCGGAACCAAAGGGCGTGTTCTGGATCGGGACGCTGATCATCGTGCTCGCCGGGTCGCTGCTCGCCTCAGGAACCCGGCGTTACTTCACCGTCCAGCGGGTGCTCTTCGTGATCGCCGTGGCCGGCCTTGCGGTCATCGCGATCGTGATGCTCGTCGGGAGCCGGGGCGGCTTCAGCTCCAGCCTGACCAGCCTGACCGGGCTGCACGAAAACCAGGTGATCGCCGCGGCACGCAAGCACGGCTATGTTCCGGCCGGCACGAGCCTGGGCGAGAGCTGGAAGTTCATCATCTGGCCGCTGCTGCCGCTGCTCGGCGCCGTCCAGTCGGTCGGCATCGGCGGCGAGGTGAAGAAGGTGCGCAGGTCGCAGCTGTTCGGCATGGTCGGCGCAGTCGTGGCCACCGGGGTCGTGATCGCGCTGTTCGCGCTGCTGTCGAACAAGGACTTCGGCTACACCTTTCAGGGCGCGGTCGCCTTCAACGCCATCAGCGGCGTATCGGCCACCACGTCCACCGCGCCGTGGTTCGCTGTGCTCGCCGGGATCCTCGGGCACAACGTTGTCCTGTCCGGCGTGATCCTGGCCACCTTCGCCGCCTGGATCTGGTTCTGGATCCCGGCCGAGATGGCCTACACGACCCGCAGCATGATCGCCTGGTCATTCGACCGGGTCGCACCCGACAAGCTCGGCTTCGTCAGCGAGACGCTGCACACGCCGGTCGTCGCGATCGGGGTCTCGACCGCGGGCGCGGTCGTCTTCATGTGGCTGATCGCGTTCAAGGCGGTCGCGTTCCTCACCTTCATCGAGGTGCTGCTGGTGGTGTGGGGAACGGTGATGGTCGCCGCCGT